>JALNYX010000001.1:0-32629 GCA_023229615.1 Candidatus Moraniibacteriota bacterium | reverse complement strand
AAAAGGCGTATCAGTGGGAACAAGTCTTGCTTTTATGATGGCAGTAACCGGACTTTCACTGCCAGAATTTTTAATTCTCAAAAAAGTGATGAAACCGAAACTCATCCTGATTTTCGCCAGTATTGTCGCAACAGGAATCATCTTTACTGGTTATCTTTTTAACATAATTCTAGGAAAATAGACTTGGCTCTTTTCAAATTCCAAAAAGTGCGGTACCATTGAAATTCAAGTGTATAAATTGAAATTTCGAAATCAAAAATATGGCAAAAGATGATATAGCAATACGTTTTAATAAAGTTTCATTTGAATATGGGGTCGACAAACCCATTCTGGATGAGGCTTCTTTTGCGCTCCGGCAAGGAACGAAAATAACTTTGATGGGACAAAACGGCGCCGGAAAAAGCACGCTTCTAAACCTAATCGCCGGTTCGCTCAAAGCGGATGATGGTTCGATTTATATCGACCCAAACCTCAAAATCGCTTATGCCAAACAAGTTATCCCGCGCGAGCAAATGGAGCTATCCGTCAAAGAATTTTTCGAAAAATGTTTCGATGAAAAAATATACAACATCGCTCCAAAAATCAATAAAGTGTTAGATTTGGTAAATTTGAAAGCGCCGCACGAAAAAATAATCAAAAGTTTTTCCGGTGGACAGCAAGCCAGACTTCTTTTAGCTTCCGCATTAATTCAAAATCCCGACCTGCTCATCCTTGACGAACCAACAAATAATTTGGACAAAGCGGGAATTTCCCATCTTACGAATTTTTTAATGAACTATGAAAAAACCTGCATTGTGATTTCTCATGACGCAGACTTTTTGAATTCTTTTACGGACGGAGTTCTTTACCTTGATGTCTTCACGCATAAAATCGAACAATATCTCGGTGATTATTATGTTGTGGTGGCGGAAATTGCAGATCGGATTGAAAAAGAAAAAATGAAAAATGCGCAATATGAAAAAGAAATTATTGCCAACAAAGAAAAGGCTAATTTTTTCGCCAACAAAGGAGGAAAAATGCGTTTGGTCGCACGAAAAATGCGCGACAAGGCAGCAGAAATGGAAGAATCTAAAGTTGACGTACGCCGCGAGGACAAAGCAATCAGAAGCTTTGATATTCCCGCTCAAGAAGAACTGCTGGGAGAAATTCTGAGCATCAATTCACTCACGATTATCAAAGACCACCAACCAACAGAAAAAAAGGTGGAGATTTCTCTTAAAAAAAATCAACATCTACTGCTCGCTGGACCCAATGGAATCGGAAAAAGTACTCTTCTTGAATCATTAGCATCGGGAAAATCCAAAAATGCCAAAATTGCCGACGGAATCAAGGTTGGATATTATCGTCAAGATTTTTCCACTCTCAACTTTGAAGATACAGTCCACGATTCGCTTTTAGAAATAATGGAGAAAAAAGATGAAGAAGTAATGCGCTCAGTTGCCTCTGGATTCCTTATTAACAAAACAATGATCGGAGCCAAAATCGGATCGCTTTCTGAAGGTCAAAAAGGATTAGTAGCTTTCGCCCGTCTGACACTCCAACAGCCAGGACTACTAATCTTGGATGAACCAACTAACCACATAAACTTCCGTCATCTTCCTATTATCGCCAAAGCGCTGGACAATTACAAAGGGGCAATGATCTTGGTAAGTCATGTCAGCGAGTTTGTCGAACAAATTCACATTGATCAAATATTAGATTTGGAACAATAGCAATTCAAACTTCAATCTTGGAAAAAAGATAACTACCAATCGCCAAAACAATAGCAGTGAGAATCGATAACATAAGAAAATCTGCGTGGAAAGTAAAATGCATTTGTCCGGAAAGAATCCCCCGGATTCCATCCACTCCGTATGACAAAGGATTGGCATAGGTAATTAGCTGTATCGATTTCGGAAGTCCGCTAAGAGGAAATAGTGCGCCGGACAAAAAGAAAAGAGGCATAATCAAAAAGTTCATAATAATCGGAAACGCTTGCATATCTTCCATTTTTGAAGCAATCGCCGTTCCAAATGCCGTAAAGAAAAAAGCGATCAATATCATAAATATAAGAGCGAGTGGAGCCAAAAATATATTTTCCGGACGGAAACCGACCAATAAAGCAATGAAAAACACTACCAGTCCCTGCAAGGTTGCAACAGTCGCTCCCCCGAAAGTCCTTCCTATCATTATCGTCCAGCGCGGAACCGGCGCTACTAATGTTTCCTTGAGAAATCCGAATTGTCGGTCATAAATTACCTCAATTCCGGAAAACATCGCCGTGAAAATTATACTCATCGAAATTATTCCTGGGGCAATAAACTGAATATAATTTCCGCCTCCGGCTTTCTGGTAAATCGGTCCGAAACCAAATCCCAACGCTACCAAAAAAAGCACCGGCTGAGCAAGAGATCCAATCATCCTGGCGCGAGAACGATAGTATTTCTTGATCTGTCTTAGCCAAAGAATAAATATTATTTTCGAATAGTTGCTCATCATTTTCTCCATAGTCGTCTCATATTTCTTAATTTATCAATATTATTAGCTCCTTCCTCGCGAATCTGCTTGCCCGTAAGACTAAGGAATGCATCTTCCAATGTTTCAGTTTTCGTTTTTTCTTTCAAATCGGAAGCAGTTCCTTCGGCAATTATTTTTCCGTTATCAATCACAGCAATCCGGTCAGACATCCGGTCCGCTTCTTCCATATAATGAGTACTGAAAAAAACTGTTATCCCCTCCTTTTTATTCATTTCTCTAATATATCCCCATAAATAATTCCTTGTCTGCGGATCAAGACCCAAAGTCGGCTCATCGAGAAAAATTATTTTCGGGTGATGCAAGAGCCCTCTGGCGATTTCAAGGCGCCGTTTCATTCCTCCGGAAAATTCTTTCACTAAATCGTTTCGTCTTTTTTCAAGGTCCACTATTTTAAGCATCTCGTTGATTCTTTTCCGGCGAATTTTTTTAGGAACGCCATATAAAACACCGTGAAATTCCAAATTTTCAAAAGCAGTAAGCTCATCATCAAGACTCGAATCTTGGAAGATTATTCCGAAAGAACGGCGAACATCGTCAGGATTGGTTGCAGGATTAAATCCGTTGATCAATATCTTTCCACTGGTTGGCTGGAGAAGTGTTGTGAACATCTTTATTGTGGTAGTTTTTCCGGCACCATTAGGTCCAAGAAATGCAAAAATTTCTCCGCTCGCCACAGAAAAAGAAATACCGTCGACAGCAGTTATGTCATCGAATTTCTTCACCAAATTCTCAACTTCAATAATATTTTTCATAATCCCATTAAAGCATAATAATACTTATACAATCAAACATACGCCAAAAAGATTCAAATAATTTCAACCGCAAAAAAATCAACGCAATATCTACTCAGAGGTCCATTTATTTTTTTTCAATTCATCTATCAGTATTTCCACATGTTGCTCAGTTTCATCATTCAACTTTCGCAAAACATTTTTCAACGTTTCGGATACAGGAGTAAATATATCAAAACATTTTTTTTCCAACATTGACCGCTCAATGCGCAATGCCGTAAATAGCGCGTCTTGATGAGATATTTTTTCACTCTTGGATTTTTCCAATTGTTCAATTACGAAATTCATCACATATCGAATTACTCCGCGAGAAAACTTATTCTCAACAATTCCATCTTTTCCATTTGTGTTTTTATAATTTCCACTGATGGAAGCGGCATGTGCCACTTCCTCCTCGGACAACTTTTTCCAAAAATCTTTTTTTTGCGGAATATTAAGCGCATAAAGAGCATAGAGCTTGCTTATATTAAGCTCGTTCTCTTTGAATAAAATTATAATCGGTTTTTCATTCATAATACTCCCTCTTTCTTTATTCTTATTTCTTTTTATTAATTATATACAAAACATCATAACAAGTCTAGTCATTTATTCTTATTTTTCCACAAATATAAAACGCGCCCAGAGGCGCGTTTTATATTTGCTAATTGATGAAAGTAAGAGCTATCCCCTTCTGATCAGCTCGTCCAGTGCGTCCAATTCGATGCACATAATCTTCATAAGTAGCCGGAACATCAAAATTAATGACATGGCTCACATTCGGAATGTCCAGTCCTCTGGCAGCCACATCAGTCGCTACAAGAATGTTAATCATACTATCTTTGAACATCTTGAGCGCCCGCTGTCGCCTATTCTGAGGCTTGTTGCCATGAATAGCCTCTGATTTTAATCCTTTTTCATATAATCTCTTGCAAAGCTTATCCGCTCCATGTTTTGTGCGAGTAAATACCAACACCTTTTCAAAGTGAGTTTGAACAAGCATTCCGCATAAAACCTCAACTTTGTCTTCACCTCCTGCTACGCGAATAATGTCTTGATCAATCTGTTTGGATGTTTCTCTGGTTACAATGGAAATACGTTCTGGGTTAACCAAAAATTGCCTCACCAGTTTTTCAATTTCCGCTGAAAATGTTGCAGAAAATAACATTATCTGTCTTTCTTTTGCCACAAGCGACAAAAGCAATTTCACATCATTAATAAATCCCATATCCAACATTCGATCAGCTTCATCAAGAACTACGTTCCCGACTCGAGATAAATTAAGAACCTTTCGGTCAATCAAATCTTTCAATCTTCCCGGTGTTCCAATTACCACGTTATGCCGCGATCGCAATTCCATAATCTGCCTTTGAATACTAGCGCCACCAACGACAACAACAGAATAAATACCCATTCCTTTTGCAAATAAAGAAAATTCTTCCTTTATTTGAATCGCCAATTCTCTTGTCGGAACAACAATAAGAACCTTTTCCTCTGGATTATTTAATATTTTGTTAATTATCGGAATCAGAAAAGCTGCTGTTTTTCCGGTTCCCGTATTGGCCAAACCAATAACATCTCGTCCAGACAAGACAACCGGAATCGCTTTATCTTGAATAGGAGTAGGAGTTTTATATCCGCGACCAATAATGGCTCGCTTCAATACATCGGAAATCTCCAATTCTGCAAAGGAATACCTCGGCTTAAAAACTTCTTCCGTCCCTGCTTTTTCTGCCTTATTAATAAAACGACTAATGTCGATTTTATTTCCAGCAAACCTTCTTCTCCCTGATTGTGAACTGCCACGAGAAGATCCTTTTTTCCAGCCATTATTAGCGCGTGGCTGTCGCGTGTTTGTTCTGTTGTACATAGTATCTATGAAGTTGTTAAAAAATATTTTCCTTGCTCTGCCACTGTAAATTTGAGCGCAAAATACCCGGATTCCAGGCTATTTCAAGACAGCCTTTAAAAATCTTTTGTATTTTTTACTCGCAATTTGAAAGTTTTGCAACAAATGAAAGAAACATTTTAACCGCTTTCAACATAAAAAATTAAATTGTTTTATGTTGAAATACCAAAGTAGTACTAACATAAAAGTCAAGTATATCACTCCTTGTTTCTTTTGTCAAGCCTTTGTATTAGAGCTCGATTTCAAGCCAACGGACACATTGTAATGAAGCATTGCCACTTTGAAAGAAAAATGAGAAAATGAACGATGAAGACGATTTTGTGCGTATCAACTTACTGAGTCCCATCATCTCATTTATTCAATGAATATATACACCAATAAGAATATCTACCGCCAATCAGAACCTGCAGAAAAGAAAAGTTACAAATGGAAAATCATCTACGCACTAATTATTGCGCTCGTTTTTTATTTTATTTTTAATAGACTATCCTCTTCAAAAGAAATTATTTCCAAAGAAACAGAACCAGAATCCATTTCTTCGGAAAATATTCAACCGGAAAAAATTTCTCAGCGCGTTGATAGCCATACTATATCAGAAGGAGATATTCCGGCTGAAGTATTTTCTGAACATGGAAAATTTAATGCCAATGACACCGAAGAAATTCTTTCGGTAGCAATGGACACCTATGACTTTTCCAATTTGAAAATCGGACGCGATATCCGCTTTTATTTTGACGCAGATGAAAAAGCTGTACGAATGGAATACGACCACGATACAGAAACGATGATCGTCGTTTACCGAGAAGGAGAAAAATTTTCCGTAAAAAAAGAAACTATCCCCTATGAGGTTTATCAAGAAAATATCAGTGTTAATATTAATAACTTTCTCTATATTGATGCGATGAATGCCGGAATTTCCGAAGCCACGATTCTGGAAATTGCAGATATTTTCTCTTTTGACATAGACTTCACAACCGAAATACAGCAAGGCGACAGTTTTACGGTTATTTTTGAAAAAAGAACCAGGGATGGAAAACAAGCGCCGGATGGAAAAGTCTTGGCAGCAAAATTTTCCAACTCCGGAAATGATTATTATGGGTATTATTTTGATAACGGAAATGAAGATGGACATTACGACAGTGAAGGACATTTTCTAGTTCGCCAGTTTTTGCGCGCTCCACTCAGCTACCGCCAAATCACATCCGGCTATACCGGCGCCCGCCTCAATCCAATTACAAAAACCGTCAGCGCCCATTATCAAATCGACTATGCGGCCCCTACCGGAACTCCTGTCGTGGCTACCGCCCGCGGGGATATTGTAAGTGCTGGTTGGGAAGGCGGTTGGGGAAATATCGTCCGCCTTCGCCATTCCAATGGATATACTACCCATTACGGACATCTCAGCGCTTTTGGCAAAGGGATAAAATCCGGAATGCAAGTTTCCCAAGGGCAAGTAATTGGCTATGTCGGCTCTACCGGCTGGTCAACCGGTCCGCATCTTGATTATGGGATAAAATTAAACGGAGCGCCGATCAATCCGCTTGCAATGAATCTTCCTAAGGGCGACCCGCTAAATGCAGATAAAATGCCGGAATTTGAAAAAGTAAAAGAAAAATACAATTTACTGCTTCATTAAAATAAAATTTATTTTAATGATATACTTAAATAAATATTATCTAAACAAAAAAAATATGAATACAGAAGAAGTTCCGAGAAAAAAAACTCATACATTGCTGGTTTCCGATTTCCATCTGGGATCAAAAGTAAGTCGCAGCCAAGAGGCCGCACAGCTCCTAAAAAGTATCGACTTTGAACGACTCATTCTATTGGGAGATATTTTTGAAAATCTCAATTTCAACCATCTGAGAAAACAGGATTGGGAGTTCCTTTCCTTGATCAGTAAAATTTCAGAAAGCAAAAAAGTAGTCTGGATCGAGGGAAACCACGATAGCGGACTCACGCAAATATTCACCGTACTTACAGGAGTAAAAGTTCACAAAACCTATCATTGGAAACACAAAGGGAAAAAATATTTCGCCATTCACGGTCATCAATTTGACAATTTCTTGGTAGATAATGCCGTCATCAGCGTTGTGGCCAATCAAATATACAATTTCATTCAAATAATAGATTTCCAAGATCGGAGAGTGAGCCGCTATATAAAAGAAAAAAGCAAGGGTTGGCTCCGCCTTTCAGAAAAAGTCGCCACCCGAGCATTGCTATATGCAAAACTTATTCGCGCCGATTATATCTTTTGCGGACACACTCACAAAGCGATGCAAAGAGAGGATGGGGATATTAAGTATTATAACTGCGGATGCTGGACGGACATCCCTGCTGCATTCATCACTATTGACGAAAATGACATTAAAATAAATTATTGGAATTAAATATACAAACGTACAAAATAAATAATCAAATGAAAACAAAAAAAACAGCCTTTCTTATTGAGAGGCTGTTTTTTTTATCTTAAGGTTTTTTCTAATAATCTTTCAACTTACTTATTCCTTTGTGATCTCGAATTTTTTCCAAAGCTTTAGCTTCAATCTGTCGGATACGTTCTCGAGTTACCCCGAATTCCTGTCCCACTTCTTCTAATGTATGAGTTACTCCATCTTCCAATCCGAAACGGATTTTGAGAATTTTTTGTTCTCGGGGAGTAAGCTCACTAAGTACTTCGATAACATGACTCGTAAGTAACTTTCTTGATGCTGCCTGATGGGGCATAATAGTTTCAGTATCCTCAATAAAATCTCCCAGCACACTCTCATCATCACTATCTCCGACCGATGTTTCAAGGGAAACGGTTTCTTGGGAAATTTTTTGAATATGTCTGATTTTATCCACTTCCATTTCCATTTCCGCAGCAATCTCTTCTGCCAAAGGTTCGCGTCCCAACTCCTGAACAAGACGACGAGTTATTTGAATATATTTATTGATAGTTTCCACCATATGCACAGGAATACGAATCGTTCTTGATTGATCAGCCAATGCGCGAGTAATAGCTTGCCTGATCCACCAGGTTGCATAGGTAGAAAATTTATATCCCTTGCGATAATCAAATTTTTCTACCGCGCGAAAAAGTCCAATATTTCCTTCTTGAATCAAATCCAAAAGCCCAAGATTATGCGAACGTCCGACATATTTTTTCGCAATACTTACAACTAAACGCAAATTTGCCTCCGTAAGTTGTTTTTTTGCCGCCAAATCTCCCTTCTCATTCAGTTTTGCCAATCGAATTTCGTCTTCGGATTTAAGCAAAGGCACCCTTCCGATTTCCTTCAAGTACATTTGCACGGAATCGGATGAATTCGCCTCTCCTTCTTCCATTGCTTGCCTATTTTTTTCTTTTCTGGCTTTTTCTTTCTCGAAATTTTCCACTGTCGCATCCACTTCCATCTTAATCATTTCATTTGAGCCAATCACTCGAATTCCATTGGTTTCCAACTTTTCATACAAATTCTCCAGATCATCCAAATCCCTTTCTATTTCAGGAATAATATGAATAATTTCATCTTCCGTCACAAATCCCCTCTGTTTCCCTCTGGATACAAGCTCCTCCAAAAGACCCGCATTCTTTTCTTTTGATGAACTAGCTTTGGACGCTTTTTTTATTGCAGAAAATCCCCTCTTTTCTGAGGATGATTTCTTAGAAGAATTTTTTTTAGCGACCTTTTTTACAACTTGTTTTTTCTTAACAGTTTTTTTGACGTTCTTTTTTTTGACATTCTTGATGACAGGTCTTTTTTTCGCTACTTTTTTCTTTTTTTGCAAAATCACCTTCTTGCTTTTCTTTGCGCTATTTTTTTTCTTTGTTGACTTATTCATGGATTATTTAAATATACTTAAAAGACTACGAGTTATTATGCTACTAATTTTATACTACTTCTCAAGCAAAAACAATGCTTAATGGGTATCTTTGAACAAATCTGAAAATTCCTGAGTCAATTTTTTTACTTCGTCCTTACTGCCATTTTTTTCCGCTGTAGCAATTTTTCTTGCCAAAAAATCAATCTTTTCTTTTTTCTTTTCCCTGCCCAATTCTTCCATAAGCTGTTGGAAATATTTCCAATCATTTTCAAATGCTTGTTCTTTGCTTTTTTCTTCATTTTCAATCCCTGCTTCCCCTGAAAACTTCAATTTCCGCAAAAATTCCCTCATTTCCTCGTCTTTTATAGACAATTCAAATCTGTCAAACTTAAAATCATTCTTTTTACCAATCGCCAGAACGCTGGAAAGGAAATTGTTTTTTCCTAAATATTCTTCGATCTCATTATGATATTCTTCTTCCGCCTTTCTCCAAACATCATCATTTTTTAAAAACAAAAATAAAATTTTCTCACTGATTATATCACTTCTTTTTTTAGCCTGAAAAGGAAGTTTTTTTTCATTCCCTTCTGGCTCTTCTCTTCTTGGGTATTGATTTTTTCCGACTATTTTATCAGAAATTTCATTATAAATTATTTTTTCATCAATATTCAGACGCTGAGCCAACACTTTTCCCCAATGTTGCTTATCAATCTCTTTTGGAAAATTAGAAATAAGAGCAACAGACTCATCAACAATCTTTTTCTTTTCCGCAATATTATTTGAATCATATTGAGAAAAAAGATTTTGCAAAAAATATTCCATCGCCCCTATCGCCTCTTTTACCAATCTTTTTAATTCTTCTGAATCCTTTTTCACAACATCTGCCGCATCTTTTCCTTCTTTGGGAGTAATAATAGAAACATTCAAATCATTTGCAAAAGCCATTTCGCAGCTTCTGATAATCGCCTGCCGGCCAGCCGAATCTGCATCAAAAAACAAACATAAATTCTTGGTATACCGCTTAATCGTTTCTATTTGCTGTTGCGTAAGCGCTGTTCCGGAAACTGCGATAACATTCTCAATTCCGGCTTGAAAGGAGGCAATCACATCCATATTTCCTTCCACAAGAACAACCTGATCCATCTTTTTTATAGCATTTTTTGCCTTATCAATTCCATAGAGAATTCGACTTTTGTGATAAAAATCAGTTTCGGGAGTATTTACGTATTTCGCTTGCGATTCATCTTCTCCTGGAGCCACGCGCGCCGTGAAACCGACTATTCTTCCCATTGAATCAGCGATTGGAAACATTATCCTATTCCTAAACCGATCATAAGAGCGATGAGCATTGTTCTCGTTTTGTCTTTCTACTACTACTCCTGTCCGGGAAATTTCTTCCATTGAAAAACCCCTCCCTAACAAAAAATCCGTCAAATTACTCCATCCGCCAGGCGCATAACCCAACCGAAAATCATTAATTGTTTTTTCCTGCAATCCTCTTTCAAATAAATAGTTTAAAATCTTTTCTTTTCCCATCCCATCCCAGAGCTGTTTTTGATAGAACTTACTTGTCAGTTCCAATATTTCCATTCCTCGATTTTTCTCTTTCTCTGCTTGCGCGTTATATTGGGATATTTCAACACCTGCCCTTTCTGCTAAAATTTTGAGAGCTTCGCGAAATTCCAAACCCTCCATTTCCATTAGGAAAGTAAAAATATCGCCTCCTTTTCCGCACCCGAAACAATGCCAAAACTGTTTTTCATCATTTACCACGAATGAAGGCGTTTTTTCACCATGAAAAGGGCAACAAGCTTTCCAACTGCTTCCCGCTTTTTGCAGGCGGACATATCCTCCAATAAAATCAACGATATTAACCCGCGCCTTAATTTCTTCAGTATTTGAATTCATGCGGAGAGTGAGGGATTTGAACCCTCGGTGCCTTTCGACACACACGCTTTCCAAGCGTGCGCACTAGACCGCTATGCGAACTCTCCATCTTCTTATTTTCACACAGAAACACATTCCGCAAGCAAAAGACTTGTCCTGTATCCGCCTGAAGAACAACAGACTAATAATACTTATTTTGAGCCAAAAGTCAAGCTTTTCGAATTCCTACCAATCGCATTTTCTCTCCATTTAAAACTCGACCAATAATCACTACCACGCTGTCTCCGGATTTGAGGCGCTTATCTTTTTTGGCTTGCTCAAGCATTTTAACTATCAAATCTTCCAAATTATTATCATCCTTAAAAAGATATCCGCACACTCCCCATACCAAAGAAAATTGATGGAAAGTTTTTCGACTATTAGTAACCACTAAGATATTCTGATCGGGACGGAAATGCGAAACCAATTTTGCTGTAAACCCACTCAGACTTATCATTGCAATCGCTTTTACATCATAACTCTTGGCAATCTCATAAGCACTGCGAACCACTGTTGCATATTCACTACTGATATGCAAATCCATATATTTATATACATCATCAAATGGAGATTCCTCGGTATTACGAATAATTTCCGCCATCATCTTCACACTCTCAACCGGATATTTGCCATTGGCAGATTCTCCACTGAGCATCACTGCATCCGCGTGATCGATTACCGCATTAGAAACGTCGCTCACCTCCGCTCTGGTCGGACGGGGATTTTCAATCATACTATTAAGCATTTGCGTAGCAACAATTACCGGCGTAGCCTTTTTCAAACTCTTTTTAATTATTTCTTTTTGCCATATTACTACCTTACTTTGATCCATTTCAATTCCCAAATCACCGCGCGCCACCATTACAATATCCGTACTCTCAATTATCTCATCCAAATTATTAATAGCTTCCTTTCGCTCAATCTTTGCCACAATCTGAGGCAAGTCATCTTTTCTCCCCAAAATGCGCTCCATTCTTTTTCGCAGTCCGTTGATGTCTTTTGCGGAGCTAACAAAAGAAAGTGCCACAAAATCCACATCATTTTCCAATGCCATCTTGAGATCATCAATATCTTTTTTTGTCACAACTCCTATATTCAAATCAGAATCTGGAAGATTCACTCCCTTATGGTTGCGAATCACGCCGCCATCAATAACTTTTGTTCGAAGAAAATTTGAACTTTTTTTGGAAACTTCCAATTTTATCAATCCATCTTCAATCATAATTGTATCTCCTTCTTTAATACAATCAATAATCCCCGGATAATCCAAATAAAAAATATCTGCCGACATATTTGAAACACTCTTGCGATAACGGACATCACTTACCAAAAGTTCTTTTCCTTTTCTGGCAATCACATCGCCAGACGTAGCAACTCTGATGCGAGGACCTTGCAAATCAGCCATAATGCCAATATTTGCTCCCAATTTATCTGAAACCTGACGAATATTATCAATGGTTTTCTTGTGCCATTCATGCGCTCCGTGGGAAAAATTAAGCCTAGCAACATTCATTCCTGTTTTTATCATTTTCTCCAGCATTTCCTTGCTTTCCGAAACTGGTCCAATCGTGGCGACTATTTTTGTTTTTTTCTCACAAAAACAAGATATATTTCTAACTGTCATATTTTTTATATTATTTACTTTTTATTTTAATAAATAAAAAACTATTACTTTCTTCAGTATAAATCAAAACAGGCAACTTTGAAAGATGGCCTGCCTTGAACGAACATTGCAAAAAGATTTGAATTATAGATTAAACTTATCAGCAAAATCTCCTACCAAAGGAAGTTTTTTCATTTCGCCACCTAAAACATTTATAATTCCCATAATTGCCAGAACCAAAACAGCCAAATGAACCAAAAATCCCAAACCTAAAAACGGATACAATAACCATCCGATAATTTCACCGAGAAACAAAACTAATCCCTGCTTGGCATGAAATTGACAAAAAGCACTGTCTTTTTTTGCTAAAAGAGGCACCAAGAAAAGTATCGAAACATAGCTAAGCAATGCAATCATTTTATTATCTTGAACATCCTTGCTTTCCGCTTTTTTCGGCTCAGGAACTGATTCAGTGACAGAATTTTCAGACTGAGTCTGTTCTTTTTTTTCAGATTCCAAAGAAGCGCCGGATTCTTTTTCTTCTACTTTTTGACCTTCTTCACTATTCACATTTTTTAATTCTTCCATAAATTTATTTTATTTTTTAATATGATTACTAAATTTATTTTATTCTATCACGCCACTAAAAATTACACAACGTCATCCAACTCCTCCAATTCTCGCAAAATATCCTCAGGAACAGGGTTATTTTTCGGACTCACCCCGGGATATTTCCAAGCGCTTATAATGCGAATTTTCTGACTCGCAGAATTGAAAATGTTTAATTTGGAATTTTGAATCAATTTATCAATTTTTGAATTTTTAAGTTGTTTTGAATTTTTGAAATTGGAAATTGGAAATTGGTCATTGGTCATTGTTCCGACGCTGCGTCGGAGCTGATACATCACCCAAATCTCACTTCCCCAAGTGCGTTTTCCCTCTTTGTCGGTTTTGAAAGAAACCGGTTGCATCACAGCAACGGTTTTTTTCACAATTCCTTCTTCCTTTCTGTGCGGAGCGCGCACCACACGCAAAACCCGCTGGGCGCTCAGACCATACTGTCGCATCTTCATCACCGAATGCGCCGTCCACTGATATTTGTCATTATCCTTGGGAATATTAAACTGCATAAAATTATAGCTCTTTTCTAACATCTTCCGGATCAAACCCTGTTTCTATCAATTTCTCGTTTTCTTCATTTATTTTTGCTTCTTTTTTCATTTTATCTGTTACGATTTTTTCTCCTCTTCCGACATTAATAGAAAGCCTTCTTTTTTCATTGGATGATTTTTCTATTTCTTCTTTTGCCTTTTTTACCATTCTTACTATCTCGTCTTTAAGCATTGCAAAATCTTTTTTGAGCAACATAGCAGAATTATCTTTTCCAATGATATATCTTGCAAGTTCACATTCCGACATAGCACTACCGCCTTCATTCATATAACTAACTGACTGCGATACTCTTTGCTCTAAAGTATTTCTATCTCTAAAAATATTTATTATTATCTTATCCAAAAGACTCTCTTTTTTTTCCGGTTGAAAAACTTCCATACCTTTTACTAATTATTATTTACTAATTATTATCTCATTCCATCCCCCGCAACTTTGCCACTCTTTCTTCAATCGGCGGGTGAGTCATAAACAATTTCGAAACTTTTTTTCCTTTGAAGGGATTGGCGATATATAAATGCGCCGTTGCTCTGTTTGCCACTTCCAATGGTTCTTGGTCGGCGGAAATCTTTTCCAACGCACTGGCCAGTCCTTCTGGATAACGAGTGAGCAATGCTCCGCTAGCATCAGCTAAGAATTCACGCTTACGTGAAATTGCAAGTTGCATCAGCACCGCCGCAATCGGAGCCAAAATTGAAAGCACAATTGCCACAATCATCAAAATGATTTGCAATTGACCGCCACCTTCACGGTCACTTCCGCGCCTGCCAAAAAACGCCCAGTGCCGAAACCAATCCGCCAGAAGCGTAACAAAACCCACCAAAACCACAACTACCGTGGAAAGTAAGATATCCCGGTTTCCAATATGAGAAAGCTCGTGAGCAATCACGCCTTCCAATTCCGCTTTCTCCAGTTTGGCGATTATTCCCGTCGTCAAACAAATCACCCCATGTTCTGGATCGCGTCCCGTTGCAAAAGCATTCGGCGCACTGTCTTGGATGATATAAATTTTTGGCATAGGAAGACCAGCAGTAATACAGAGATTTTCCACCAGATGGTATATCTCCCGATTGTTGTCATGGGTTAATTCCTTTGCTTCACTCATCGCCAAAACAATTTTATCACTCCACCAATACGATCCGAAACTCATCACTACCGAGAAAATCACCGCACCATACAAAATCGTGCTATTCCCCATCGCCCCGGCAAAAATATAACCCACCCCAATCACAAACACCAAAAACCCGGAAATATATATCCAGGTTAATCGGGTATTTTTATCAGCTTGATTATATAGCGTTGACATACCTGTCAGAATTTATAAATAATATAAAACTTTAAAATTCCACTTTCACGTTTTCTTTTTCTTTTTCTTCTGCCTCAAAAAAATCACGCTTGGAAAATTTCAATACTCCGGCAATAATATTGCTGGGAAAAATTTCAATTTTAATATTGAAATCGCGCACATTGCCGTTGTAAAATCTTCGAGAAGCTTGAATTTTATTTTCCGTATCAGAAAGTTCTCTTTGCAACTCCAAAAAGTTTTGATTAGCTTTCAAATCCGGATAATTTTCCGCCACCGCAAAAAGAGATTTGAGTGTTCCGGAAAGCATATTCTCCGCTCCTTCCTTTTCTATCGGAGTTTGCGCACCCATAGCCGCCGTCCTTGCCTCGGTCACTTTTTCAAAAAGTTCTTTTTCGTGCGAGGCATATCCTTTGACAGTATTGATTAAATTCGGAATCAAATCATACCGTCGCTTGAGTTGCACATCAATATCGCTCCAAGCTTCATCTACTCTATTTTTAAGCTTAATCAGACCGTTATACACACTAACGACCCAAATAACAATCACGACCGCAATTACCAATAAAATCAATCCGATTCCCATATTATTATATTTTTAATTATTACATTTAATTACTACGCTTCAATTATACACTATCTGGCAAAAAAATGAAAAAATTCCATTTTTCACCCTTTTTGTGGTATAATTTAAGAATTAATCATATAATCGCCAAACAAAATGAATATTCTTTCGGATTATGCAATGTTTATTATTCCTCTAATCGTCCTGGCTTTTGCCAGAATCTTGAAGTTCATCATATTCTATTTCAAGCACGGAAAAGATTTCAAATACACCCTCAAACACGCTATGACCTATGGACATATGCCGAGCGTTCACAGCGCTTTGATGGTTTCATTGGTAACATCTGTCGGATTTTTTTCCGGAATATACTCCGGAGCATTTGCCATTGCTTTTATTATGGCCATTCTGATTATTGATGATGCCACGCGCTTGCGAGTATATATGGGAGAACACAGCCGTTATATCAATATGATTTTGGATAAAACAAATGTCGGAGAAGATGAGTATCCTCGCCTCAAAGAAAGAATGGGACACAAGCCGGAAGAAGTCGTCGCCGGTGCTATTCTCGGATTCACTTTGACAATAATTCTCGCAACACTTCTTGGATAACATTCTTATCATTCCAAGGAATTCTTTCAGTAGCGCTCACCGCCATCGTTTCTTCCGCGCCTTTTCCAGTCACAATTACAAAATCCCCCGGCTTTGCAATTTGCAAGGCTTTTTTTATCGCTTCTTGACGATCTATTATTTTAAAATAAGTTTTATCTAATTTATGATTCTTAATTCCTGATTCCAATTCGTTCATAATCTGCGATGGATCTTCTCCATACGGATCTTCGTTGGTAATAATAACGTAGTCAGCAGTGCGCGAAACAATCTCTCCCATTATCGGACGCTTCCCTCGATCGCGCTCTCCACAAGAACCAAACACCGCAATAATTTTTCCACCTTCAATATTCCGAAACTCTCTAATCAGTCCATACAGTTTTTCCAAAGAATCCGGAGTCACGGCGTAGTCAATTATAATATTTAAACCTCTATCATTTGAAACACTCTCCATTCTTCCTGGAATTCCATTGATTTTTTCCAAAGCTCGCGCGATAATATCCTCTTTGATGTCATAAATCATTCCGACACAAATCGCCGCCAAAGCGTTTTCAATATTGAACATTCCGGGCAAATTCAATAAGAATTGAGAATTGAGAACTGAGAACTGAGAACTGTTTATGCTTAATTTTGCATTCTCTGCTTTTACAGTACTATAATCATCTTGATTCTTAATTCTTAATTCTTGATTCTTGATTCTTGATTCTTGATTATTAACACTATATCCATATTTTTTCTCGACATCCGCACTCAAATAATACTCCGGCTTCTCCATATCCAAATTAACCACAATATTTTCCGCTTTTTTAAATAATATTTTTTTGGCTTTTCGATACTGCTCCATCGTTTTGTGGTAATCCAAATGCTCGCGTGTCACATTAGTAATTACTGCTGTATCATATTTCACCCCCCAAACTCGGCACTGATCCAACGAATGTGAAGATGTTTCCAAGACGACAAAATCATGCTGTCCCAAAACCGCATCCAAAATAAATTTTTGCACCGCAAAAGCCGACAAAGTAGTGAATTTTGTTTTATTTACTTTTTCTTTGCCGTTCAATTTGAAATTAATAGTTGAAGCGACCGCCACCCGAAATCCCGCTTCTTCCAAAATTCTGGCAATCATCTGCACGGTTGTGGTTTTTCCATTGGTTCCCGTCACTCCAATTACTTTTATTTTTTTTGACGGAAATCCATACCAAAAATTAGCCACCACGGCTTGCAAAAAATGATAATAATTTTTCAATTTTTGCGGAATCAATTTTTTCATATTTACATTATATCCTTAAAGGAAAAATAAAAAAAGGCTTGAACTTCTTGCGAAAAATCAAGCCTTATACAACACAACTGTTAATTGCCAACAATTCCAGAGCTTCTTGGCGAATAAACTCAAAATCCATCAAAGCCTCTTCAATTGGCTTTTTATATTTCAACCCCGTTAAATTCTTACTCTTTACTACAAAAATAAACGGGATTGCTTTTTCTTCCAAATACGCTTTAATCCTTTCAATGGAAGATGAATCCAATCCAGCGTAATATTCATCCAACATACCCAAAAATCCATCTATCATATCACAAACCTTAAACATAATGGCAAAATCTGTTTGCGATATTCTTTTAAAATAACAATCAACAGACTCTTGCTTGAGTCTGGTAAAAATTTTGACGTAAATAGGAATCAACTTCCCGTATCTTTGCCGAATATTTATCAACGTCGACAAACCTATTTCTTCAGGAACATCATGAAGAAGAATGCCTGCACCCTCTTCATCGCTATACGGAATATGACAAACATATAAAGTATAATAGATAAAAGATCTCAATACTCTTTTGGGATGCTTGCGGTAGGGAGTTTTATCGCGACGCAAATCTTGATGATATGAATCACAGCATTCTTCGGCTTTTAGCGTTAGAATTGCTCCTTTCTTTTTTGCAAAAGAAGTTATTTTTATTTGTTGCCAAAATTCTCTTTTTTTTCTCACGGGATTGGCCGCGAGAATTTCAGGTTTTCTTCGCATAGCCAGCTCCTTTGAGTAGATTTATAAAGAACTTATCTTTGTTTAACCCTTATCATACAAGAATACTGAGAAAAATCAAGTCCGCAAACTATTTCATCAATCCTTTAATAAACTGCAAAAATTTATATAAGAAATATTTTTTTTGATCAATAATGATGTCATAGCTTCCTGCAAATTCAGTCGGTTTTGTTTCTGGAGAAAATCCCAATTTAAACCGTGTAATCCCCGCCCAATTTGAAGAATTTTGAATTTTTTCTTTTTTTACATTGGAAATTAAAGATTGAAAATTAACGCTAACTCCTCCCATATCATACTTTTTGTACCCTTTTTCCTTTGCGTCTTTTATTATTTTCCAATGAAGCGCAAACGGCGCCATTACGTTTTTATATCTGTCATCTGACGCTCCGTGCAAATATGTCGCCACTCCCTCAAAAAAAGAAACGACCGCTACCGCCACAACTTTTCCGTCAAATTCCGCCACATACAATTGCACGCATGGAATTTCAAGCATTTTTCGATAATATTCATCCGGATGAGAAACAATTCCCTGCCGTTTCGATGTAATTCTTACAAGTCTCAAAAATTCATTGGCATAAAAACTGAATTTTTCTTTATTTTCCTTATTTTCCTTATTTAAAATTTTATCATTAGAATTTGAAAATTGTTTTAAAATTGAAAATTGAAAATTGAAAATTATAACCCCGCGTTTTTCAGATAATCTTATGTTATACCTCGTTTTACTTTTCATTTCCTCCAGCAATTTTTCTTCCGGCTTTGAAATATCAATTACAAAAGTCTGACTCGGCTGCATATCATGTGGCGCTTTTTCAACTTTTAATCCGCAATCTTCCATTATTCTTAAAACATCTTTATTTTTCGCATCAAATCTTATCCAATTTACTTTTTCTTTTTTTGCCAAATTAAATATATCTTTGATTAGAAATTTACAACCAGTGTCCTGGATTCCCGCCTCCGCGGGAATGACAAAACCTCGCGGCGCGTAAAAATAATTGCCGACTATCGGCAATTTATGTTCGATTATACTGACGCTAAAGCCTCCAGAAAAAACGCCAAATGTCCTGCACCCGACGCTTTCTTGAAACTTCCGCCAATCTTCCGATTGCAAAAAATCCATATTTTTAAAAAATTTATACTATATAAATCCAAAAATATAATTTTCATAAAAATTATATTTTTGGATTAAATAGAAACAATACAAAAAAGCTATCTCCCGATATTTCTTAAGGCAAATTTAATCCGATCTCCTACATCGGAAATATCCGATGGGATTAATTTGAGCGCTTCTCGTGCTTCAGAAATCGAATATCCCATCGCCACCAGAGCTTCCAGAGTATCGCCATCTGCCACCACCTCTTTCTTATCCGCATCCGGCATATCCACCACTTTATTCTTGAGCTCCAGAATAACCCTCTCGGCAGTCTTCTTCCCCACCCCGGAAACTTTGGTCAAAATTGACGAATCATTATTAAGAATAGCCGTACGAATAGTTCTTGGATCAGCAATGGACAAAATTCCCTTCGCCGCCTTTGGTCCGATTCCGGAAATGGAAATCAAAAGCTCAAACATCTCCAGTTCATCCAAAACCAAAAATCCATACAAAGACATCTCATCTTCGCGGATATGCGTGTGGATAAACAGATTTACCTCTTTCATTGATGCTAATTTGCCGAAAACATAATCAGTAACAAAAACCTTATATCCAATGCCATTTACATCAATAACGGCATAATTTCCCCGCAAATATTCAACTTTTCCTCTCAATTTCGCTATCATTCTATATTTTATGAAATATTTAATATTCTACATTATCCATTATACAATAATACCGCGTGCAAAAAAATCCATACTATGTTAAAAATATACTGTTATATCTGCACCAAATTAAAAAACGCTCTTAATTTAACAATGTAACAATTTAACCATTCAATAAAAAAATTTAAACTATGCCAATCAAAAAATCTGCAAAAAAATATATGCGAGTGACAGACAAGAAAACCTCTTTTAATAAAATCACAAGAGGAGTTTTCAGAAATGCCATCAAAAAAACTCGCGATGCCGTCATTGCAAAAGATGCCGAAAAAGCCAATGAGTGGCTGAAACAATCCATCAAATCATTAGACAAAGCGGTTCAGAAAAAAGTGATCGTGAGAAATACTGCCGCCAGATACAAATCAAGGCTTAACAAACTAGTCAAGGACTTGGTGAAAAAATAACCTCCATTTGTTTGAAAATAAAAAAAACAGACTTTCACAAAGAGAGTCTGTTTTTTATCTACCTCACATCATTCTTAAGATGTCATAATTCGGCTACAAATTTATCTAGCGCTACAATAATGTCGATTTTTCCGGTTTTTACTTTCAAATCAATTTCCGCCAAATTGCGATAGATGTTTTTTATTTTTTTAATGTCCATCATTCGCACTTGCGCCAATCCTTTTTTCACAACAAAAGGATGAAGTTTTGTTTCCTTAGCAATCGCATATTCATTGCTAAGCCCCGAAAAATACAGTCCTGCAATTTTAAGAAGATTACGAAATTGATATACATACATAGAAAAAATATAGAAAGGATCATCTCCTTTTTCTAATTGTTGATGTAAAAGATTAAGGGCTAATTTTTTGTCACCAGCACCCAATGCCTCCACAGTTTCAAATATATTCGATTGCGCTTTGGCTCTCACTAATAAATCGACATCTTTTTCACTGATTTTTCGACTATAACATGCCAATTTCTCAATCTCACTATTTGTTTGAAAAAGATCATCTCCGACATACGCCACCATTCTTCGAACAGCCTCTATGGAGATTTTTCCTCCCATTTTTTCCACTCGCTGAGAAATCCATTTTTCTAAAACAGATCCTGTAAGTTTTTCAAATATCTCACTTCTTCCAATTGAAGAAATAAACTTGAAAAGTTTTCCGTTCTTCCTAGGCATTCCTTTTACCCAAAAAACAAGCACCAAATCTTCATCCTTACTAATGGAATTTTTTTTCTCCAATATTTCCAATATATTCGCTTGCTCTTCGGTTTTACCATCAACCAGAAGATTCTTCACGACTACTAATTTTTTCGAACTAAAAAGTCCGCCGGACGAAAGCACATCAGCCACATCGCTTTCCTTTGCCCCTTCTTCAAAATCAAAAACAGCCAGGCCCGCGCCGAGGCTGTCTTTTTCCAAGAATTCATTTTTTATTTCGGCCAACTTTTCACTTGAACGAAAGTCATCATTGCCGTAAAGAAACAAAATCATCGAATAAAAATTATGTTTTTACGACTGTTGCCATCTTAATACTTGTCCAGGCTCGAGAATTTCAACCCAAACCTGACCGGGAACAAATTGAATTTCCTTTCCGGATTGATCATAAAAAAACAATTTGCTGTCGATTTTAGATCGGTCTTTTTTCCAAGTTCCCAAGTATTCTTTTCCGTTGAAATAATAATGCGCTTCTCCGGAATCAGTTTCGTCGTACCATGGATCACCTATTTGAACGTTATTGTATCTTCCACTTATACTCTCATCTCCGGTATTTTTAACCGCTTCCACATTTTCCCATGGATTTCTCAGTCCAAGACCGGCATAATCTTTTGTATTAACAATTTGCTCTGATGAGGCAAACAAAACTGCGACGTTTTTCGGCGCTAATCTTTGTTTATTGTTTCTATCGGTATCCTCGACATTTCCCCAGGTACGCAGATAAGAATTAGTTGCTTTATCATAATCATATTCAACTGCATATATCCCGGCAAAAGCCACCCTCAAATGTCCGCCATTTGGACGCTGGTCTTCCGGAGCCTCAGCCTGGTGCGGATATCCAGCAAAATTTCCCTCGGTTCGAATATTCAAATCTTTCATTGCTTTTACAACAGATTCACTGGTAACATGCCCGGAGTCCTCCATCCGCATAACCGGATCGTTTTGCCAATCCCACCTACTGCAATACATTCCCTCATATGCAAGGCAATCCATATGATCAATAACATTCTCTTTCAAAAGATCCAAGGCAAAATGCGATCCTCCCCAATGAATAAAGTAAGCATCCAATCCTTTCGCAAGGGCGATATAATCATGACGAGAACTTCGTATCGCTCCAATATCTTTGGGTAAATTGCAAATATACACACCCATCAATCTTGTATTGCTGGATGTATAGGCTGGCATCTCAAATACCATATCTGCCTCGGAAAATCCGGCGGCTGGACGAGCCTGAATATCTGCAGGTTGCATCACTGCAACTGGACGACGATTCCAGTTATCACAAGATAATCCCGTAATCGGACTCACCGGACCGGTATTTTGAATAGTCTGACTCACGGCCTCGCTATTGCTTTCAATGCTGATTGGTTTGGCATTTTTACTGCGCCTTGCGTCGCGTCCATTGATAAAATAAACTGCCAATCCGGCGATAGCTATCGCCACAAGTGCAATTACTATTTTGTTCTTCTTACTCATTTAATTTTTAATTATCATTAGTTAAAATTTATTTTTGACATTCTTCACAGAAAAACACGCTTCGTTGTCCCATTTTTATTCTGCTAATAATTGTACCACATTTTTTTCCTCCTCGCACGCACAAACAACTCTTTCCTTCTTTGCGGTAAACTTTCAAAACTTTTTGGAAATTTCCCGGCGCGCCAGACGTGTCGCGATAATCACTGTCTGAAGTGCCACGCATTTTGATGGCTTTTTTGAGAATTTTCAAAACAGACTTGTATATTATTTTTACTTCTTCCTTTTTCAAATCTTTCACCACCCGCTCCGGATGAATTCCGGCATCAAAAAGAATCTCGCTACGATAAATATTTCCGATTCCGGCAATCAATTCTTGTTCCATCAAAAACAGCCCGATTTTCTTGTTTTTTCTTTTTTCCAATATTTCTTCAAATTTTCCCAAAGTAAACTCCCCACTCATTGCATCCACTCCCAGCTTTTTAATTTCCGGCAGTTCCATTACTTTGTCCGTATCAACCAAAACAATCTTGGCAAATTTCCGCAAATCAGAAAATTCAATAGTTTTCACTTTGTGATTTGCAGATTCTAACGTCCAAATATGCCTAATATATTGATTCACCCTGTCATCAAAATAATTTTTATTTTTTTCTAAATTTGAAATTTGGTCATTGGGATTTGCTTGAAAATTAGAAATTGGAAATTGGAAATTTTCCTGTGTCTTCACAAGCAGGTGTCCCGTCATTTTCAAATGGATATAAATTGTTTTTCCGCCGGACAAATCCACGAACATATTTTTTCCAATCCGCCAGGCTTTGAGAATTCTTTTGCCATTTATTTCTGTTTCAAACTTTTTCAAATTCACGCCTTTTATGGTTTTCGGCCAATCACTCCAAAAACCAACGACCGTGTCGCCTTTCACTTTCCTATTCAAATCATCAACAATCGTTTGCACCTCAGGCAATTCCGGCATACATTTTAATACTATTTTTAAATTTTATTTAATTTTCTATTTTTACGTATAAATGATAATATAATGATATAAATTGAACCATCCAAAATATCCCTTTCACTATTAAAAAAATGAAACCTTTCTTTGAAAAAAATTATACCTCTTTCTTATATTTCTTCATTCTCCCGATATTAGCAATCATATTTCCGCTCGTTTTATTGCCAGTTGAGGCGGTATTTCCTTATCCTTACATCATAGAAGAATTATTCAAGACTTTGCTAGTTTTAATGATTCTGAAAATTTCCGGAAAAACACTACAAATAAAAATAGCTACTCTTTTAGGATTTTTCTTCTCCGCCTCGGAAAATATTTTTTATCTCTCTAGTCCATTTTTGTATGCCTCACCTATTGTTTTTATTGAAAGATTTTTCCTTGTTTCATCCTTGCATATATTCACTATCCTATTTATTCTTATTCTTACTCAAAAAAATCGCTTATTTCTTTTCCCGGCAATACTTCTGGCTATGCTTGCGCATTATTTGTACAATCAAAACGTATTATTACTATTTCATTAAAACTAACATCTAAATAATTATTCATCCCTCTTTTTAACTTCTAAATACTCCCCTAATATCCATCCTTCTCGTTTATCGCTTAAGGAAACCTTGTACCAAGCATTTTTAATTTCCAGCACTGAATATCCCTCTCCAGGATAAACCTGTGAGATTATTTTTCCTGTATAAGCAGGCTCTTCATATACATTCACAGAATCCAAACTTGTTTGCTTGACAATCACAATACTACCATCTTCTACTGCGATATTACTTTCTTCGCCACTAGAAGCTTCTATTGAATATTCATCATCCACTTTAACATATTCTCCAATCACCCACCCGCTGATACCATCTTTTATTTTGATTTTATACCAGTTATTCTTAATTTCATAAAAAGTATATTTTTCACCTGGATAAATTTTTGACGCAAGCACACTGTTAATTGAAGCGTCTTCTCTCACGTTCAACCATCCGGTTGGAGTATCTTTTACGATCAATGTTTTTTCTGTCGTATTTGCGCTTTTAACGCTATCATCCTCCATCCCGGATCGAATCAACTCGGCATATTCACCGAATATCCATCCACTTTTTCCATCCTCCAACAAAATATCATACCATCCGTTTTTCTTATCAATATAGACATATTCTTCCGTCGGATAAACCTTAGTAACAACACTCCCTTCTTTAGATGGTTCACTTCTTACATTCAACCAACCTATTTCCGTATCTTTTATTTTTAATTTTTCTTTTGCAGAATCAATATCCGTATTTGTATTTTGAGTAATTTCCTGATTAAATTTTGCTTTTTTTTGAGCATCTTCATCGATCGCTTTAACTATTTCTGACACTTTCTTTTCTTTTTCATTAATATCATCTTTCACTTCAACTTCCGAACTATCGTTTTCGGAAGACAAAACCATTAATGCTGTTTCTTTTTTGTTATTATTGTTGTTTTTATTTTCTAGATATTTCCAAACCGCAATTCCGCTAAATAATAAAATTAGCATAATCGCAATACTAATCAGTAACCATCTTGGCAATGAATATATCTTTCTGATCATTGAAATAATCAAACGCGCTACCGCCATAAAAGGATAAATCAGAACGAAAAAGACATTTTTCATCCAGATAAAGACCAACCCGTAGATCTTCCAAGGGGATGGGGTTGGCAATTTTCCATCATTCTTTTTTTCTTCAAGAGGAATATATACACCACTGGAATGCTGAGAATATTCATCTTCATTGCCAAAATATTCCAATTCATCAAAACTCCTCCTATTATTATCAGAAATAATTTTCTTTCTCCAAAGGGCATAATAGAAAAACCCAAGCGCTCCCATTCCAAAAATCAGAACCAAGACAATTCCCCACGTGGCAAATGCTTGGATACCTCCGATTGAAGCTAGGAAATTTTTTCCCGCTCCAGAGTCAAGCATTAAGCCCTGTATTGCCTTGATATTTTCTTGGGCCGCTTTCATCTCTTCTTGATTTTCCCGAAAAGCCAAAATATGATCCTGAGGCGTTGCACTACTTTCGTTTTGTTTTCTGATTACTCTGTCCAAGCGAGTAGTTATGTCGGTTTTCAATGTTATTGCTTGAGCGTTATATGCTGTTGATTCCAAAACTGAAGCCATTTCATTTACTTGACTCTTCAGGGATTCAATTTCATCCTCAGGAATTATCCAAATATCCTTAATCTCCACCGAACGAACAACCGCCTCCCCCGCTTTCAAATTAACGTCAGCTGTTACATAATATTGTTCCGTTGTAGCATCGTAATTCAATGATAATCCACCCTGATCAATTATATATTCTTGCTTGACTTCTTTGGGAAGAAATGCTTTGAAAGGAATTTTTTGATCAACCGAATCAGAAGGGTTGGCAATAATAAATTTAATAATAACCGAACCCCATTCCATCATCACTTTTACTACTGGCTGATTGACAGTTTGCTCCAAAAGTTGACGATTAACATCCGCTACTGCTTTAAGCTCCAAGACCTTATTTTTCAAATAATCAATATCATTTTTCTTAACTTCCAGAAGAGGTGCCAAAGAATCCGAATCCACTTTCCCAATCTGATCGGTAACATTCTTCAAATCTCCGGAAACATCACTTACGGATGATGATATACTGGAAGTTCTTGAATCCAAAGTCGCTAAATTATTTTCCAAAGAATCCACATAAGTTTTAACTGCCATAATTTCATCATAAGCATCGGTTGATTTTCCATCAAATCCCAAATCCATCTGAACATCCAAAAGCTTTTCATATGAGGCTTGCGCCTGGGAATAAATAAGATCTATTGTTCCTCCTGATCCCACGGATTCTTTCAAATCAATAATTCGCCCGAAAAGCGTTTCACTATCCGCTCCATCATCAGGAGTTCCCACATAACTTTCCAATGCATCGGTATAACCAATAATATCCGCTGCCGTATAACTTCCCCACTTATTAAGAATATTGTTAGTGACAGTTTGAATGGCGGAAACTTTAATTCCAGTATCTTCAACTGTCGTTTTAACGCTTGTCAAATCAGTATTAACAGTATCAATCTTATCATCAATCGTTCCAAGTGTTGAAGTTATTGTATCTATTTTTCCTTCAATAGTTGAAAGTGTTCCATTGATAGCAAAAACATCCAGAGAAATATTATTCACATCAGTGGAAATATCCGACAAGCTGTTTGCCGTGTCCGCTCTAAATGATGCGTCGGCTAACTCATGAGCATCCAGCGAAACCTGGGAAGCGCGCGAAGAAACCGTAGTGTCCACTCTGGAACTTATACTATCGACATCTGTCCAATCAATCGTGTCAGTTTTCAATTTTATTCCCGTCACATCATTCCAATTAATCGTATCACTTTTTGTTTTTATCGCATCAACATCTGTCCAATCAATTGTATCTGTCTTGAGCTTAATATCTCCAGATGATGTTACTAATCCCGTAATATCTGACCATTTAATACTGTCGGTTCCCACCTTAATCGCTGAAATATTGCCCGTGCCAATTTCTGAAATTAAAATAGCTACATTAGATTTAATATCTGCAATATCTCCCCATTCAATTGTGTTGGTTTTTAATTTTATTTCCGTAATATCATTCCAATTAATCGTATCCGTTGAAGTCTTAATAGCTCCAATATCACTCCAGTTTATATTATCCGTTTTAGCTTTAATCTCTCCGGAGGTTGTAATTAAACCAGTAATATTTGACCAATTTATACTATCGGTCTTAGTTTTAATAGCGGAAATATTTCCTGTTCCAATTTCAGAAAGCACTGTCGCCAAATTGGAAGCCATCGCGTCTACGCTGGCTTGAGAAGCCCTTGAAGAAATGGTTTCATCCACATTAACTTGCAGAAGAGCTCCGATAGAATCGATAGTCGTCAAGCTGGAAGTCAAAACATCCCAAACATCTTGAGCGGTAATATCATTTCCGTAGGAAGTAAGTTCGCGTGTAGAATTTGACCAAACGCTATTTGCCAAAGCTGAAAGTGCCGGATTTTCCAAGTTAGTAATTGTTCTTGTAGCGTAAGTCCAAACATCTTCCGCGGTAAGTGTTGAACCTCCCGCCTCAGAAACCTTAATATCCAAATTATCACAAACCAATTTTCCTACGCTTCCAGAAGTATTAAGAATTGCACAGGCCGTATCCCAAATATCTTGAGCGCCGTCCGAAGTAACTCCGGTAATTGTCTTATCTGCATAAGCCCACATATCCGCCGCAGAAATATCATTCAATGCCGCAATATCCGATCTGATATTGGATATATCTGCATCAGTGGCCAAACTTCCTGAATCCAAAGTCGCATCCGTTAGGGTTCTTGAAACATACGCCCAAATTTCTGCCGCGGTAGCGCCACCTCCTGAACTGCTAGCAGAAGCTGTCGCGGCAATAATAGCAAACCTATTATCATCGGTTGGAGCAAAGGGCAAAGCAGGATCAACTACGATAGTTTTTGAAGCCCCGACATAATCAGAAATCCTCCTCACCACACCCTTATTAACACCTTCGGTGAAGGCTATTACGCCATTATTATAAAAATCATCCGTTGTAGAATCCAAATTAGTATCAAATTCAGTTTCAGTTGGAGAAATATCGGAAACATTAGCGTATTTAGCCACCAGAGAATCTCCTAAAAGTTGTCCGAAAGATCCAGTACTATCAGAAAAGGAACTGACTTGAGCATTCCAAACTCCTTCTGCTGTCAAACCTGTAGAAAGCCATGGCGAAACCGGCTGACCGGACGCGTGAAAGTCCAAAGTACCAGTATCCACACTACCAGATAAAACCGAAACATCATCAAGATAAAGATACGGCTCATTATAAATAACATAATCACCGGAGGTCAAAGCATTAAAAGTAGTAGACAAAAGATATGGCGTTAACATTCCTTTGAGATAAAGAACTTTATCAGTATTTTTAACAATTTCAAAAATCTTGCCATTAGGATCACGGAACTTATACCCCACCCATTGGTTGGCTGTCCAGGATTTGTCATTATCCTCCACCAAAGCCGGCAAATAATTACCTGTCGCATTAGAAATAATTTCACTAGTTCCTGAATCAGATATAACATAATCTAATTTTGCAGAAATTTTTAACTCTGCCAATGCCGATTCAGTCGGCGTTCCGGAAACTACAAATTGTTGCCATTCATCCGCCGCAGATTCCGCTGTCCAAACGAGATTAGCGCCAGTCATTCCCAGTCCAGAAAGCGTAACCGTCGGAAGATTACTTGAACCATAATTATTATTCAAACGAATATAGCCCGTAGCCGCCAAAGGCTTACCAGATACGCCTACAAGTTTAACTGAATACTCAAGTGGCATATCAATATCGGTCGGCTCCATTCGCCACCCATATCCACCACTTGTTCTTACTGTTGTGTCATTAAGACTAGAACCGGTCGTCCTCATTTGTCCTGAAGTGGTAAAATTAATGATATCTTTTTTATTGGAAGAATAAGCAGCTCGAATATCCACTCCTGGAATAGTTTTAGATAAATATCCATCTCCCAGACGGTTCATATTGGCATAATCAGCTGTTCCAAAAAGACTTGGACTCAAAAGTTGCGTTCCGTCACCGGTAAATTGCAAGAGTGATTCCGCTTCAAAAGTTCCGGTATTAGGCGGCAAATTAATATCCGCCTCATTCCAAAGTCCTTGACCAAAAATGCTATTTTTATCGGAAATTGCCACTGAAGAATATGACTGCGCAGAGCGAATACCTGAACCATATTCATTGCTCGCAGTAGTGGCTGCATCAGAAACATGACCGTCAAAAATATTTTCTTCCATATCAATAAAAGCATTTCCATACAAACGGATTCCCTGAGTATTAACAGAAAAAATATTATTATCAATATTAACTTTTGCCACGCCGGTTCCAAAATTCAACGCTCCACTGGTCCCCAATCCAGTAATACCATTATTATAAAATTCGCTATTTTGAACTGAATACAGACGACCGGAATAAAAAGATGCCGCGCCATTAGCCGCCACCGGCGGAACAGATACATAGGCATTTCTGTTACCCATAAAAATTGACCCATCTATACCTACATTTTGAGAGGTGCCGGCGTTATATCCATTACCGACATTCCCTGCTGCAAAATGAGTGGTGACGAAATCAGCACCGACATAATTTGTTCCTTGTGTTTTTCCCGCTACTGTATAAGCTCGATCGTAAAAATTATAAAAAACTGAATTAGCAATAGTCTGTGTAGGCTTAACCGCTAAAGAAGTAAATGGATTAGTCACGATAGCAAAGTTAGTGTACTGATTTTCCATAGAAACATCGGAAAAATCTATTGCTCCTAATCCTGAAAGTCCAATTGTTCCCATTCCATATCCCATACCAGCATTAATTGGCGCTCCCATTGTTGCACCGGTTTGAGTAATTGGCTCTGCCGACCAAATATGAGTACTGCGCTTCAAATTCAAAACTGGCGAATAAGTCGGGCTATCCTCTGACTGACGAACAGCTTTATGATGATAAGTATAATTATTACTCCAACCGGTAAGCGTTGCTAATGTTGCATTTTCCTGATAACCAGAACCGGCCTTGATTCTGGCTGAAGGAGTATATTTTTCTCCGGTATTATCCACCCAAACTCTGGTTCTTTGCGGGTATGTAATAACCCGAATTCTTTCATTTCCAGTGTCTGCTCCGTTAGTGAAAATCATTGACGGCATTCCAAAGGCATAATCTGCCATAATCGAACCTTCTTGTGGATTCATCTCTTGATCGAAACTAGCACGGAAAATATTAATACCGATATTGCTATCCGCATCATCACAACCGGCTGTTTGCCCATTGGACCAAATAGAATTTGGGGCGGTAAATTCGGTCCAATCACAGCCACTTGAAGTATCAATCGCATCATCAAAAATCGCAAACTCATCAATCGATCCATCAAAAGGCGCATCGTATGTCCAAGTGTTTCCAATTCTCAATAGTCCGGCATTAGCTCCTCGAGTTCCTACCGCGGAAGCTTGTCCGGATGAAAACGCCACTCCATCCAGCCATGCTCTTTTGGTATTCAAAGTTTCATCCCAAGCTAAGCGGAAATGATACCATTGCCCAGCTGAGGCGGAAAAACTTTGACGAAGCAAAGTTCCTTGCGCTGTTCCCGCAAAAACAGCCGCTTCCAAATAACCCTCCGGGGTATGCCTGATAAATAAGCGGTCAGTATTTCCCTGATTAGCATAATCCGCAAGATACATACCTTTCGGATTAGTGGAATATGAAGGAGCTCCGGAATAATTGGTTTTAAACCAAAAATCAATCGTGCCATTCTGACGGGCAGAAGCCGTTCCGCTTTGTCCTTCAATATTATAACGAGGCGTGATAGCACTAGAAGTTAAAGTGTAAGCTGGAGCCACCAGGACAGCACTTCCCAAACCATTATTACCAATCCATGAACCATTATTCCGGCGAAAATTATCTTGAAGCAAAAGCATTCGATCTCCAAACTTGGCAGCTGTCGGAGCGCCGGAAGGAATCGTAAGTCCGATACTTCCATTATCGGATTCATAAGCACTGCCTGGAGTAGCCGTTCCCATATCGCCAGTAGCGCTACCGCTAACATCATATTTACTACTGGACGGATTCCATTCAAAATCAACATTTTCATAAACAGTATTATCGTCACTTGTTGTTATCGCCGAAACTCCCGTTCCTGATAAACCCTTATAACTTTTAGTTGAAGTCGGACTGATATAAATTTTATCCCCAACTTCCGGATTTACCACTCCATTCCAACCTCCTTTGTGTTTTAAAGTAAAATTAATATAATTACTGGAAAAAGGCGTTCCGGGAGTAATTGTTCCTAGCTCGCCATTAATCGAACCGCGCAATTTCCATATTCCTGTATTAGTAAAATTATCAGACAAAACCACTGAACCGTTATCTACTGCGACATCATCAAAATCAGCAATCATTGCATCGGCAAAAATTCCTACTCGACCAGTATTCCAAAGACCCTGCGCCGCGTTAGTAGTGAAGGTTGTATCCCAACTGCCCGGTTCGCTTGATCCATCCGCCCAAAATTTGGCACTCAAAACCGTGGAAGCTCCCGTTCCAGTAACATTAGCCTTGATCCAAAACCAGCTATTGTCCGTAAAAGTTTTAGTAGTATTGGAAAAAACTGTTCCCTCTGCTCCCAAAGCCATCGGATAAATTCCAATCCTTTGAACAGTAGTTGTTTTTTCAATCAAAGCTCCATAACCATTTCCGTCCAACGAATCTCTCAATACTATTCCGATTTTTCGAGAAGTGGCGTCTGCTGCAGTTCGCATTCGCACCTTGGCAGTTACGGTATAATTCGCCCAAGAAAAATCACCATTAGATGTATGAAAATCGGCTGTTGCCGTGTTCTGACTTAACGCACCCGATCCATTTATATGCCAAGTAAAAGGTGCCGCCGGAACAATCGGAACGATTTGTGTCCAACCAGGAGAATTGCCATATTCCAAGATATAATTTTCATTCGGATCAAAACTTGAACCGGGGGTAATCTCAGAAACCTTAGCTTCCTGCACGCCAGAAGAAACATTGAAAATTCCCGACGAAATTTTTTCTATTCCACTCATACCTACTGGTGTAGTTTGATTAGATGGAGATGTAGTCCAAGAAGTAAAAGAAGAAACTCTCGCCCGCACCCAATAAGCACTGATTCCATTTATCGTTGTTTTAGCTGGAGTTCCATTGAGATTGTCAGGTGTCCAAGAAACAATGCGCCGACCCGTGCCATTAGTAAATATCCCATCTGGATCTATAGATTTCCATTGTCCTCCATTAAGGCGCGTGACTGTTGCCCCTTGCGCCACGGTATATCCGGAAGGAATCGGTTCAGAAAAAGTCAACGTCGTCGCGGTCGGAGCAGTTGTTCCTAATCTGCGATAAATCGGATCCGAATCATTGTCATCAATCATAACAATTTGATCCAACCCAAA
>JALNYX010000027.1 GCA_023229615.1 Candidatus Moraniibacteriota bacterium | reverse complement strand
ATGTCAATGACTTCGGAGAAAAACTGGAAAAAGAAGGTGAAAGAGATTTTTTCGAAATATGAATCAAAAATTGTGATTTTTTTGGGTATGGTTTTGATGGCGGTAATTGCTTTTGAAGCGGGAATTTTACAGGGGCAGAAATGGCAGAAAGACCCGATGATTGTCGAAGTTCCGGCAGTTGTTGCGGCAAATTCAGTGGACAGTGGAAATGCAAATCAAGCGGAGAATGTTTCCGCAAAAACGGAAAGTGGCACCCCGACGGAAAATATTAATCAGAAGAATCCGGCTGAGTGTGTTTTTGTGGGAAGCAAGAACTCCAACAAATATCACATTCCGACTTGCAGTTATGCCAAGAGAATTAAACCGGAGAATATTGTTTGTTTCAAAGATAAGGCGGATGCTGAAATGAAAGGTTATGTGGCAGACAAATGCGTGAAATAAAAGCACCGATGTCGCATCATTGACCGCCAGGCAGTAATCAGATAAACTTTAATTATAAGGGTTTACGCATTTGTATGGTTTTCCTGAAAAATGTTTTTTTTCTCCGGTCCTTTCGAGGGACGCGGACAGCTGCGAAAAAAACATTTTTCAGGAAAACTGAGAGTTTTGTTATGTGATCGCGCAAGTCATAAATTATATGAACAAAAAAGAATTGGAAAATAGAATTGATGAAATTTTGGATCGGGGAGTCCTGGTTGATTTTTTGCCTTCAAAAAAAGAATTCAAAGAGGCTTTGCTGAACGGGAAAAAGTTGAAGTTTTATATGGGATTTGATCCAACGGCTAAATCTTTGCATCTGGGTCATTCTCAGGGACTGATGATTTTGGAAGATTTTCGCAAATTGGGACATACGGTGATTTTCCTTATCGGAGATTTTACTGGAATGATTGGAGATCCAACGGACAAGTCATCGGCGCGTGTTAAACAGACTCCGGAACAAGTTCGGGAAAATTTTGCGTTATGGAAAGATCAAGTGAAAAACATTGCAAATTTTGAAGACAAAAGTAATCCGTTCCAAATCAAATATAATTCTGAGTGGCTGGGAAAATTGAATTTTGAGCAGGTAATTGATATTGCTAGTAATTTTACGGTTCAGCAAATGCTTGAGCGGGATATGTTTGAAAACAGGATGAAAGAAGGAAAGCCGATCCATTTGCATGAATTCTTGTATCCTTTGATGCAGGGATATGACAGCGTGGCAATGGATGTGGATGTGGAGCTTTGTGGAACTGATCAGATTTTCAATGCTTTGGCTGGAAGAACTTTGATGCAAAAATTGAAAAATAAAGATAAATTTGTGATTTCTGCTAAATTAATTCAAGATGAAAAAACCGGAATGTTAATGTCGAAATCCAATGGAACTGGGGTTTTTCTTGATTTGGAGTCAAATGATTTGTTCGGAGCGATTATGTCTCAGTCAGACGGAATGATTCATCCTTTGCTTTTAGGTTGCACTAGAATTTCATTGGATGAGATTGAGAATTTGATGAAATTGGAAAATCCGCGAGATGCAAAAATCAGATTGGCGTATGAGATTGTGAGAATTTATTATGGAGAAAAAGCGGCGAGTGAGTCCCAGGAGTATTTTGTGAATACTTTTTCCAAAAAAGAAACTCCAAATGAAGTTCGAGAAGTGAAGGTTGGCGGTGATGTGAACCTGGTTGATTTTGTAGTTTTAGCGCAATTTGCAATAAGCAAAGGAGAAGCTCGTCGAAAAATCGAGCAAGGCGGAGTTTCGATTGATGGAGAAAAAATAACAGACCCGAATAAAGTTTTGGATATTTCTTTTGCTGGAAAAATAATCAAAATTGGAAAGAAAGATTTTGTGAAAATAGTTTTTTAGATTAAGTATCTTGGTTTTTAATTTCAGGATGATAGAATAATGCATATGAAGTTTTTATTTGATTGGCTTAAAAATATATTATCCAGTGAAAAACTGGTCGCAAAAGAAACCGGAAAGCCGGCGATTGGTTTTGAAAATGTTGCGGTGGGAAGAATTTTGGAAATCCAAAAACATCCGAATGCCGATAGGCTGCAAATTACAAAAACAGATGTCGGCGGAGAAATTTTACAAATTGTGTGTGGCGCAAAAAATATCGAAGTTGGACAAAAGGTTCCGGTTGCGTTGGTTGGCGCAAAACTTCCAAATGGATTAGCGATAAGAGAAACCCAGATTCGCGGAGAAAAATCTTTCGGGATGTTGTGCGCCAAGGACGAGTTAGGTTTGGGGGATGATCATTCTGGAATTTTTATTCTGGATAAAAACGCCGAAGTTGGAATGAAATTTGCAAAATATATCAATTTAAATAAATAACTCAGTGAAGTAAATAAAAATATGCGAAAGATTGTTATTGAGGATAATGATGAAAAAACATTAATAGAAGAGTTGAATAAAAGAAGTGACATTAAAGCTGAGCGCATAAAAAGGCTTTTGGCTTTGCCCGATCTTACAAAAAAAGAAAATTCGCCGGTGAAAATTTTATTCGATCAAATAACTAACCTGCCTAGGTTTGATGGTTTTGATGTTGTTGAATTTCCAAAAATTATAACCGTCGAGCAATGTTTTGATTTTTTAAATACTCCAAAAGATCATCCAAGTCGGCGAGAAAACGACACTTATTATTTGGACGATACGCATATTTTGCGCACGCAAATGACAGCCTTCTGGTCTTTTTATTTGAAAGACAAAAATGTTTTAAAAAAATTAGAAGAAGAGGGTGAGATTAAAGCTTTGGCTCCGGGAATTGTTTATCGAAAAGATGAAATAGACAGGCATCATTTTCCCGCTTTTCATCAAATTGATGGACTTTTTATTTGCAAGAAAGATAAAAAAATCATCACACAGCAGGATTTAAAAGATGTTCAGATTGATTTGGCCAAAGGAATTTTTGGATCAGATATTGAATATAAGTTTATAGAAGACACTTTCCCTTATACGGTGGAGAGCTTGGAAATGGATATTAAATTTAATGGAGATTGGATGGAGGTTAATGGTGCAGGACTGGTCAATCCGGTTGTTTTGGAAAAATTCGGTTTGGATCCCAAAATCTATAACGGTTGGGCCTTTGGTTTTGGAGAGAGACTGGCTATGATAAAAATGGGAATTCCGGACATTAGGATTCTTTGGTCGAATAACGAAAGGATTACAAGCCAATTCAAGGATATCAATAGTAAGTTCACTGAGGTCAGCAAATTTCCTGCAACTACCAGGGACATCTCGTTTATCATTGATAAAGATATAAATATTAATAATTATTATGAAATCGTTCGAGACTATGCAGACAATCTGATCGAGGAGGTGAAACTTTTGGATGAATATGAAAATGATGAAAAGTTCGGTAAAAACAAAAAAAGCTACACTTTCCGTATCGTCTATCGTTCATCTGAAAGAACTTTAACCAATGAAGAAATTAATGAAATACAAGCGAAGATCCGCGCAAAAACTGAAAAGGAACTGGAAGCTTTATTGAGATAAGAAGATAGTTTTTTAAAAATAAAAAAAGAGAGAGGTGATGGTATGAAAAATAAGGATCCTTATTCTGATGTTATTGCAGTATACGCTGTTGATGTTGTTGGGGTAACTATTTTCTTAAAATGCTTCTTTTGGTGTGGCGGCTATTTTTTTCTAGCCAACTATATTCCGAAAGAGCAAGCGAATGCTTTATGTGGACAACTTACAATCATATCGATATTTGCATATTTTTTCTTGATGTGTGATTCAAAGAAGAGTTTATACTTTTGGTTAAAATCTCTTTTCTCTTAGCATAATATTAAGCGGGTTTTCTTAGCCTTGCTAACTATTTGTTAGCAAGGTCTTTTTGTTTGACAAAACGTGTAAAAAGTATTATTATCTTTTGGAGCAATAGTAGATAGAATATTGAAAATTTGGCTTTATATCAAGGTAAATCGGGCAATTGCTCTGCTGATGCTTTGCATCGGCGGAGAGGAAAGTCCGGACATTCCCCTGGTTTTATACTAGGGAGCAGGGTAGCGGCTCCGACGCTCGAAAGGGTGCGGAGCTCCGACATTGAAAAATCGTCGGAGGTAACGCCCGTCGTGGGGAAACCCAAGAGGTGCGAGCAGAGACGCTGGGATTTGAAAGAATCTCGGGTTCCATTTTTTGTGGAATAATCTTCGAAATAAACTTGGGGTTTACCCTGAGTGAAGTCGAAGGGTGAAACGGCTAAATCCTTACCTGAATGCAAGGCCGTACTCCGACGTTATGTCGGAGGGTGCCGCTTGACTCCGACGGTAACGCCGGAGCTAGATAAATGATTGCCACTCCGACCTCGCGTCGGAGCACAGAATCCGGCTTATAGATTTATCTTGATATAAGGTTGAATTTTTATTAGATGTGTTTGTGTAGTATAATGAAAATAATTATGAAAAGATCTGAATTATTCTTTAGCGCCATTCAAGTTCCGGCTGATTTTGTAATGATAGCTTTGGCGGCTCTTTCCGCTTTTTTTATTCGTGAAAATCCGGAAGTGACAAAATTCTTCAGTCTTCAGTCTCTCGAATTTCATAACGTTCATTTTCAGGATTATATGCATCTTGCTCTTATTGCTGCTCCATTTTTTATTCTTATTTATGCAATGGAAGGATTGTATGATATTCGAGTAACGCGAAAATTTTGGAAGGAAACTTCCAAGGTTTTTACGGCGACCTCCATTGGACTGGTAATTATAATTATTGCGATTTTTCTAAAAAGAGAATGGTTTTCTTCGCGTTTCATAATTCTTGCCGCTTGGTTTATTGCAGTTTTTTATGTCGTTTTGGCTCGCTATATTTTGCACAAAATTCAGCTTTGGCTTTTGCGCAGTCGAAATATTGGAATTCACAGAGTGCTTTTAATTGGACATAATGGAAAAGTGGATGAAGTTTGTCGAACCATAAAATTCAATCGCAATTTGGGATATCGCATTGTGGATATTATTAATACCGCTCAGCTCAAGGTAATCAAGCAAATTAGAAAAGAAAAAGGAGTTGATGAAATAATTTTGTGTTCTCCTTCTATCCCGGATGATGAGTTGGAAAAATTAATTGATTTTTGTGCCATTAATAATATCGCCTATAAGTTTATTCCGACCACCTTGCAGACTTCAAAGTACAAAGTGGGCGTGCTTAACGGTGAACCGATTATTGAAGTTTTACATACTCCACTGGATGGATGGGGAAGGATTAATAAGCGTTTTTTTGATATTGTTTGTTCCGTTTTTTTGATTATTGTTACTTCTCCGATTATGCTGATTGTTGCGCTTTTAATTAAACTGGAGGATCGAAAAGGTCCGATAATTTATAAAAATGAGAGAATTGGAGCGGATGGAAAAAAGTTTTTTGCTTACAAATTTCGTTATATGAAATGGGAATATAGTATTTCCAAAGATAATCCTAATTTGGAAAAAGCCTTGGAATTTGAAAAGCAATTGATTGCTCAAAAAAGCGTGCGACGAGGTCCATTATATAAAATCAAGAATGATCCGAGAAAAACCAGAATCGGAAAATTTATTGAAAGATTTTCCATTGATGAATTTCCTCAGTTTTTCAATGTGCTTTTTGGTTCAATGAGCTTGGTTGGTCCACGTCCTCATCAGAAACGGGAAGTGGAAAAATATATGGAGTATCATCGTCGGTTGCTCACGATTAAACCGGGAGTAACTGGAATGGCGCAAGTTTCAGGACGTAGCGACCTGGATTTTGAAGATGAGTATCGTCTTGATCTTTTTTATATTGAAAATTGGTCATTGGTGCTGGATATCCAAATAGTTTTGAAAACAGTGGGAGTTTTGCTTCAAAGAAGAAAGAATAATAGTTAAATTTGCAAAATACCCAATTTTTCTGTCTTGTAAAGTCGCCATTTTGGCGACTTTTTGGTATAATTGAATTATTGTAAAAACAAAAATATATGCGGATTGCTTTAGTGCATGATTATTTGGTTCAATATGGAGGCGCGGAACGAGTGTTGGAATGTTTTTGCGAGGTTTTTCCTGATGCGCCGATATATACAATCGCCTATGATAAAAACTTGATGCACGGACATTTTGAAAAAAAAGATATTCGAACTTCTTTTTTGCAAAAAATTCCTTTTGCGCGCAGTCGCCACCGGATGTTTCCCTCCCTGATGCCGATTGCCATTGAACAATTCGATTTTTCTGAATATGACCTAGTGCTTTCTGATTCTTCTAGTTTTGCTAAAGGAATTATTACCGGTCCGGAAACACTCCATATTTGCTATATGCACACGCCGATGCGTTTTGCTTGGGATGATTGCCAAAAGTATACTAAGGATTTCTATTTCCCTCGGTTCGTGAAAAAATTAGTGCCGTTTTTTATGAATTATATTCGGATTTGGGATAGGGTGAGTGCCGAGCGACCGGATGAAATTATCGCCAATTCTAAATTCATTTCCAGAAGAATCAAGAAATATTACAAAAGAGATTCGATTGTGATTAATCCTCCGGTAGATGTGAATAATTTTTATGTAAGTAAAGAGAAGGGAGATTATTTTCTTTTGATTGGAAGATTGATGGTCTACAAACGATTTGATATTGTTATTGAGGCATTCAAGCGAATGGGTTTGAAATTGAAAATTATCGGGCGAGGTCCGGATATGGAAAGGCTGAAGAAAATATCCGGAGGAAGTAAAAATATTGAGTTTATGGGCAGGCTTTAAGATGAAGACTTGCTGGAATATTATTCAAAATGTCGGGCGTTTATTTTTCCTCAGGAAGAAGATTTTGGAATTGTGGCAATTGAAGCAATGGCATCAGGTTGTCCGCTTGTGGCGTATCGTGGTGGAGATATTCCGGAGCATATGGAAGAAGGAAAGAGTGGGGTGTTTTTTGACCAGCAAACCCCAGAAGATGTGATGGAAGCGGTGAGGAAAATTCAAAGTGGAAATTTTGACGGACAATATATCCGCAGTAAAGTTCTCAAATTCGATCGCGAGATTTTCAAGAAAAAAATAAAAGAATATGTTGAAAATGCAATAAAAAGCGAATAAATCTTTTCTTTATTATTTGGCGCATTCAAATAAACCTCCGAATTCACTCAGTGCTTTTGGTTTTAATCCTGAGCAACATCTGTCAATATTTCCTCCTAGGGTTTCGCCTTCTTTGCCACAAACAGAATTGGCGCAGTCTTCGGGACAATTACACTTGCCTTCAAAATTACCGTTACAAATTCCATCCCCACAACTTGCGCATATGTTCAAACCGGTTGGAGGTTGTGGCTTGGTGCAATCGCCATCATATCCATTAGGTAATCCTCCGAGTGGTTTCAGGCCAGAACAACATGAGTTTGGCATATCTGAAGCGCCAATCGTTTCTCCTTCTTTTGCACAAAATAAAGAAGATTCAGTGTCGTCGATAGAATCATTATTTTTAGTAGACTTATTTTTATTAACAAAGAAAGTTGCAGTAGTAATTAGCAGAACAATAATAGCTAGATATAAAGCAATGTTTTTTTTGTTTTTCATAATTTTTTTTATTTTGATGTTTATTGAAATAATCCTTGTTTTTCGTGAAGAAAACTTGATTTTGTTTTGGATTTTGGGCAGACCGCGTGCCGCCTTAGCTTTAGCGGTGGCGCAGGGGGCAGGGGTGTCTGTCCGTCCTTGGAGGGGATACCCAAAAAACAAAACTTCTTATTTTTCTCCAGTCGGTAAAGATTTCACAAACTTATCAAAATCAGATTCTATTTTCTGCGTTTTATTATATTCATCATATTCTTGGAATGCTTTTTGCTCCGCTTGAGCGTGAGAAATTGAACCTTTTCCTTCAGCCTTTCGTCATCCATGGAAAAGCCCTTGATGATGTACTCCTTGAGTCTTTCTGTCGCCCAAATACGGAACTGAGTGGCCTCAGCTGAGTTTACTCGATAACCAACGGAAATTATGGCGTCAAGATTGTAGAATTTTGTTTGGTATTTTTTTCCGTCATTGGCAGTATATTCCAAAATGGAATGAACTGAATTTTCTAGTAGTTCGCCACTTTCAAAAATATTCTTCAAATGCTTGGCAATAGCTGGCTGTTGCACGCCAAATAGTCTGGCCATCTTATCTTGATTCAGCCAAATATTTTCGTCATGAAAGTAAATTTCCACTTTTACTTTGCCACTTGGAGCTGTATAAAGTAAAAATTCTGTCAGCTCATCTTTTATGCTAATTTTATGATTGTTTTTGGGCATGAATTTTGTATTTTAGTTGAATGAAACTTGTCTTTATTTTACTATATATGGAGCCTAGGGTGAACGCTCAAAATTCAAAACTCCCCATTGACACTATTTTTTATCTCCTTCCAATTTTAAATATAGCTCTTGTCCAGCTAATTGACCCACCTCTTTCAAATTTTTAATATATTCAAGAGCCTCTTTTCTTCTGTCAGGATCTTTTATTGTTTTACCCACTGGGAAATAACCTTTTTCAATAATTTCCTGTGTTATTTCTCTAGCTAGTCTTTTCTTGGCCAATGGATCAACACAATTTCTTTCGTCACCATCTATTAAACGTGCTATTTTTTTCTTATGATCAACATTGCGTTTCAAAGTAACTCGTGGATGTTTCTTTTCCATGGGGTATGCATGCCTACCAAAATCCAACAACTCATTGCATCCGTTATTAACTCCAGCATAATAAAGTAAAGCTTCTGGATGATGTTTTTTAAGCTCATGTGCTAAACCCGTAATTGTGTCGCCGCTCTCATTTCCTTCATATAATCTTTGTGGCTCCATACTTTTATCGTACTGATCAAATATAATTATTTTTGCATCATTTTTTTTAATTCTATCGTCAAGATATTTTATTATCCCTTCTCTCATTTTATTGAGTACTGGAAGATCCTGGTTGTCTATGTCTGAATTCTTAATTAATTCATCAATATCATCATCTTGTTTAATTTCCACTATGTGACTATCCTCTGTCCAAGATTCTATTCTATAAAACATCGGTAATATTTCATCCGGATATGCATTTTTCCAAGCCTCTTTTATCGCATAACCATAGGGAATAGCACTTGTTTCTGTTAAAAATATATAATCTGGTTTATACTGATGCCAATATTTTAATAGCTCTTTCAGTGTCCTTACATTTTTTTCGTTAAAAACGAAGGGATCTTTATCTCGCCAGATTTCTCGATCAGGTATTCCTGCATGAGGAGCTAGATGTCTAATTAGTCGTTCATTTTTTTCGATTTCTTGTTTTAAGATTCTTGCATCTCCTACGCCACTTTTTAACATGTCGCTATATTTCTGTAGGTTTTTTTTAGCCTTATCATATAATTCCAGCGTTTCTTGATTAATCTTTGGTTTGTTTATTACGTGTTTATCCGCTTCTGGCATATTAGCCTGCGGTGGCGTCATTTGTTGCATCGAGTTTTCCATGCCCATACTTTTATTGTTTAATAATAAATTATAAAATTAATTTTTATCCGCCTCTTTGTAGGTAGAAAAGCATCTATTTTTCCATCTATAAATAAATAAAAATCAAATTTTCTGTCCCCATTCAAATCACTAAACTTTCAATTTTCACAAAGATAAAAATTTATTTCAGTTAACGTGCGCGTGGATTTGCGAAGTTTCTTTCTTTTTCATTGTAGTGGAGCGTGGAAATGAGAAAGAAGGAAACTTAGGTGAAGAGTCGCATATTCGTATTAAGTGACGTAGCAAAATTATTTTAAAAATTTGTCGATTAATTTTTCTAATTCAATTCTAATATTTTCTCCTTTTTTCTTTAATTTTTCTGCCTCACGCATTGATTCGCAAACTGTTAACATTCCAAAACTTATAGAATAAGGAGAAGAATATGCTTTAATTCAATAACTCTTTTATATGCGAACTTGTTGCTGTAAATATGCTTAATTTTGCTTATTATGCGAAATTTTAGTATAATTCAACTGTTGCTAGCTTGTAGAATAAGTATAGCATATTTTTTATGAGTTCCAGAGAGTTGCTTGGTAAAAAGCAAGCTTAAACTCGAAAGTCCTCTTGATGGTGTGATATGATAGATAACTATTGATTTAATTAGCGTTGTTTACAAAAATATGGAACTAAAAGAATATATTGCGATTTTTAAGAAAAATATTTGGATTTTTTTGATGACAATTTTGGTTTTTTGGACGGCTGGAGCGATTTTTTATCGAGCTGTTCCCGAAAAATACAAATCAACGATGGATTTGAATATTAGTCGGACCGGAGTTGCGATTACAGGAGAAGAAAAGGAAGGATATGATTATTTTTATCGACTTCAAGCCGATGATATTTTTTCGGAAACAGTGGTTGGCTGGTTGAATTCCCCGCGAGTAATTTCTGAAATTTGCAACTCATCTGGAGCAACTTCTTGCCCAAGTGGATATGAAGCCAGAAAAGTTTCCGCTCAATTGGTGCAAGTCGTGTATGTGAATCCTAATCGGGAAGATTCCGATAAAATAGCTCAATCTTTGGTAAATGTTATGGCTAGGGAAACAGGAAATCTGAATTTGAGTCAAAAGAACGAAAATTGGTTTGAAGTTTTGGGAAATTATCCTTTTATCGAAGCGGATAAGATCAACTTTAATAAAATTATGCTCGCTTCATTGATTTTGGGAATATTTTTCGGATTTTGGATGGTTTTTATGCGGCATTATTTTAAAAGATAGAAAAATATTTAGCAGTTAAAATTAGTATATTTAGAGTATATTGGTAATAGATTAGTAATTAGCATTATGAAAATTGGAATTGATGCCCGTTGTTTTTCCAGGGGCAGAATCAGCGGAGTTGAAGAATATACGATGCGGATCCTAGAGGAACTGTTTTCTCGGGATAAAAAAAATAAATATGTGCTTTTTTTTAATTCTTGGAGAAAGCCTGCTATTGATTTTGGTTGGACGAAAAAATATCCCAACGTAAAGGTGAAAATTTTTCGCTTTCCCAACAAGCTGATTAATTTCTCGCTCTGGTATTTTCGGTGGCCAAAAATTGACCGACTTCTTGGTGGCGTGGATGTTTTTTTTATGCCGAATATGATTTTTTCTTCTCTTTCTAAAAAAGCGAAAATGTTTTTGACTGTGCATGATTTGTCTTTTGAATATTATCCGGAAACTTTTTCAATCGTGCGGAGAATGTGGCACGGGTTTATTAATTTGCGCGCGATGGCAGGGAGGGCGGATCAAATAGTGGCGATTTCGCAATCAACAGAGGAAGATTTGAGGGGAATTTATCGGATCAAAAAAGATAAAATTAAAACTATTCCCAGTGCGGTTTCTGACAAATTTTTTCAAATGAATCGCAATGATTGGAAATTGATTGAAGTTAAGAT
>JALNYX010000026.1 GCA_023229615.1 Candidatus Moraniibacteriota bacterium | reverse complement strand
GATGGAGAAATTGGAGTGGAAATGGTTATGCGAAAAAATCCAGATTTGGTTCTTTTGGATATAATTTTGCCGAAAAAAAATGGATATGATGTTATTTCTGAACTGCGTGAGAATCAATCAACGAAAGATGTGCCGATAATTTTGCTTACAAATTTGGGGAGCATTAAAGATATTGAAAAGGCATTGGCATTGGGAGCAACCACTTATTTGGTTAAAGCCGATTATCAATTAAAAGAAATTGTAGAAAAAATAAAAGGAATTTTGGGAATGTAAGTGTTCTTTCGTGAATTACTAATTTTATTTATTGATAGGCTAATTTGTTCTTTCTGAAAAAATAGTAATTAGCATACTTGTATTCGATTAGTAATCAGTAAAAATAAAAATGAAAATTGAAAATAAACAACTGCGGGACTTTTTACTCGATACGGATATTATAAAAAAAGAGTCCCTGGAGAAGCTTTTTGCAGAAGCTGAGAAAACCAGCAAACCGTTGGGCGATTTGTTATTGGAAAAAAAGGTTGTTGATGAAAATGAGTTGCGAAAACTTTTTTCATACATCCTGGGAATACCGTTTGTAGATTTGTCGAAAGATATTATTGATGCAGATGTTTTGCAAATTATTCCGGAACCCATTGCTAAGAAATATAATATCGTTGCCTTTGAGAAAAAAGGAAATGAATTGAAGGTGGCAATGATTAATCCTGAAGATATTCAAACAATCGATTTTATTCGGAAAAAAACCGGGCTAAAAATTGTTCCTTGTTTGTCAACTCTGGAAAGCATCAAATCAGTTATTCGGCAATATGAAAAAAGTTTGAAAGCGGAATTCGGCGATATTATTGATAAAAATGCCGAGCGAATGACAACCGAAAGTCAGGATGGAGATGAAGCGGAAAATGGAAAAGAGGATTTGGAAAAAATGGCACAGGGTCTTCCGGTGATTCGCGTTGTTGATACTTTGCTCAAGCACGCGATTTTGCAGTCAGCTAGCGATATCCATATTGAGCCGGATGAAAAAGAAGTTATTGTTCGGTATCGAATTGATGGAATTTTGCATGACGCGATGATTCTTCCGAAACAAGTTTTACCGGGAATAGTGGCAAGAATAAAAGTGCTTTCAAATTTAAAGCTGGATGAACATCGTTTACCACAAGACGGACGGTTCAAGATTGTTAAAGAAGATTATAAGATTTCTTTTCGTGTTAGTATTTTGCCAGTGTTTGATGGAGAAAAAATCGTGATGCGTCTTTTGGATGAAACTTCAAAAGGTTTGACGCTTGAAAAAATGGGTCTTCAAGGTCGTCCACTGGAAATTGTGCATCGAGAGATTACAAAACCAAATGGAATGATTTTGGTTACCGGTCCAACAGGAAGTGGAAAAACCACAACGCTATACACTATAATGGATATTATCAACGTTCCAGGAGTCAATATTAGTACCGTTGAAGATCCGGTTGAATATCGAATGCCTAGAGTGAACCAGACGCAAGTTAATCCAAAGATTGGATTAACTTTTGCAGCGTGTCTTCGCGCTTTGCTTCGTCAAGATCCGGATATTATTATGGTGGGGGAAATTCGAGATGAAGAAACGATGGAAATTGCTTTGCATGCGGCGATGACCGGGCATTTGGTTCTTTCGACACTGCACACAAACAGTGCTGCCGGAGCTTTGCCTCGCCTTCTTGATATGGGAGCCGAGCATTTTTTAGTAGCCTCAACAGTCAATGTTGTCGTGGCGCAGCGGTTAGTTCGAAAATTGTGTAATGAATGCAAGGTTGAATATAAAATTGATAAGAAAGGAGTTAAGGCTCTTGAAGAAAGTTTTAATACTAAGGAGGTTTTGGAATACTTGAAAGTTTGCGAACAAACAAAAGGGCTGGTAAAAAAGGATGATGAGTGGGATGATATTCGTTTGTATAAAGCAAAAGGGTGTGATCAGTGTAATAACGAAGGATATCATGGAAGAGTTGGAATTTATGAGGTTTTAGATATTGATCCAGATATTGAAAAATTAATTACTCAATCTGCGTCAACGGAAGCGATTGAAGAAAAAGCCAAGGAAAATGGAATGTCGACAATGATTGAAGATGGCTTGTCGAAGGTGGCGCAAGGACTCACAACAATTGAGGAAGTGTTGCGAGTGACGAGAGAGTAGTTAGTTAATAGTGGACAATGGAAGATGAACAAATAGTAAATAATAAATATTATGGCAAAATTTGCTTATACTGCTAAAAGTGCCGAGGGGGAATCGAAAGGTGGAGAAATCACGGCAAAGGATGAAAAGTCAGCCGCACAGCAGTTGCGTTCTGAGGGTTTTTTGATTACGTCGATTCGTCCGATGGAAGAAGAGAAAAAAGGTGTTGACGTGCGATTTTTTGATCGATTTACAACTGTTTCATTGAAAGAAAAAATGGTTTTTGCGAGAAATCTCAGCGTAATGATTGCATCCGGATTGACTGTTTCGCGAGCAATTAACAATTTAGCAATGCAGGTTGAGAGTAAAAAATTCAAATCAATTCTGAGAGATGTATTTGATGAAATTCAGGGAGGAGTTGGACTTAGTGATTCCCTGGCAAAATATCCGCGAGTCTTTGACGATCTTTTTGTTAATATGGTTAGAGTTGGTGAGATTGGCGGAAATTTGGAAGAAGTTTTGGGAATAATCGCTACTCAGTTAGAAAAAGAGCATGATTTGCGTGGTAAGGTTATCGGAGCTTTGATTTATCCAGCGGTTATTTTGGTGGCAATGTTGGGAATCGGAGTCCTGATGTTAACTTTTATTTTGCCAAAAATTCTGGGAGTATTTGCTGATATGAATGTTACTCTTCCTCCCGCGACCAGATTTGTTATCGCGCTAAGTGGATTTTTTACCAATCATTATATTATTGTGATTGAAATATCATTATTCTTAATAGTCGGATCAAAAATGTTTCTGCAAACCGAACTCGGAAAAAAGACAATTGGTTTTTTCTTAATAAAAACGCCAGCGATAAAGAATATTGCTATAAAAGTGAATTGTGCAAGATTTTCCAGAATATATAGTTCACTTTTAAAAAGTGGAGTTTCTTCAATTGATGGATTGAATATTGTGGCGAATACATTGGGAAATTTTTATTATAAAAGAGCTATCAGAGAAGGAATTGAAGAGATTCAAAAGGGTGTTGCCCTCAGTGTGGTTATTTCAAAAAATGATATGATTTTCCCCGTGTTGGTTTCCCAGATGATGGAAGTGGGAGAGGAAACAGGAAAAACTGATGAAATGCTTGTAAAAATAGCGGAATTTTATGAAGAAGAAGTTAATCAACTGACAAAAAATCTCTCTTCGATTATTGAGCCAATATTGATGATTTTAATTGGAAGCGCTGTGGGACTTTTTGCAGTTTCAATGCTTCAGCCGATGTATAGTTTGATGGATAACATTAAGTAAGGATGTGGAGGTATGAATAACTGCAAATATATAACTGCAAATAAGAAAATGCAAATTTCAAAATGTAAAATAAAAATACGCAACAGAAGAGCTTTTACGCTTATTGAAGCGCTAGTGGTTTTATTTATTGTTTCGATTATATTAACCACTTTTTATGCGGTTTTTACATCAGGAACTCGTTATATTATTGATTCAAAAAATAGATTAGGTGCTACTTCTTTGGCTAATCAGAAAATGGAAGTTATTCGAAATATTTCATATGCAGATATTGGAACAACCTCTGGAGTTCCGCAGGGGGTTTTGGAGGCGGATTATCGAGAAAATGTTAATGCAGTTAATTATCACGTCAAAATAGACGTAAGCTATGTGGATGATCCTTTCGACAGCACTATTGATCTTTCTGATGTTGTTCCAACTGATTATAAAGTGGCGCGAGTAACTATTTTATGGGGAGAAGAATCGGCGAGTCAGCGAGTATATTTGGTTTCAAATTTTGTTCCTCCAGGAGTAGAAACAAGTGCTGGCGGGGGAACTTTGCGCATAAATGTCATTGATACTCCTGCGGTCGGACTTTCAAATGTTGCAGTTAATATTTCTAGTGCGGATAACGGAATAAATATTTCAACTGTCACTGACTCAAGTGGAACGGTTTTGCGTCCGGGAATGCCAGCCGGAGATGATTATGTGGTAAGTGTTTCAAAAGCTGATTATGAAAGCGTTACAACTCTTCCAGTGAGTCCTGATTCTAATTTTGATCCGGTAGCGGATCAAAATGCATTGGTAATAGAAGGCAGTTTGAATATAAAATCAATTGTTATCGATCTTACGGCTGATATAAAAATTATAACCGAAGATCCTTTTGGAAATTCGATAGCTGATATTTCTTTCAATTTAAACGGAGGAAGATTGTTGGGTAATAATATTTCAAGCGGATTGCCCGGAGTTTTGGAGTATAACTTTAATCAAGATTTGTCTGTTAATGAGGACGGAGAAGAAAATATTAATGGCTTGAGTCCGGGATTATATACTTTTACGCCTGATGAGGATATAACGGAGTATACTTTTTTTGAAATGGACCCCAATGATGATGTAAGTTTAAATAAATTTATTGTTGATCCGGGGGTTGATTCTGATGTAAAAGCTATTTTCTTGAATAATTCATTGGATTCTTTGTGTGTTTCGATTTCAAACCAGCTTACGGGAGCATTGATTGAAGGAGCTGAGGTAAAATTAAAAAATATCTCGCTTGGATATGAGGCATCTTTAATTACTGATAAATTTGGAAAAGTTTATTTTCCCGAAGATGGAGTCGCTCTTGCGAAGGGTAGCTATGAATTGTCAATTGAGGCAGTTGGATTTGATACTAATGATTCAATGGTTGATATTGATGGTTTGGCAGTATCTTCTGTCGAACTTACTCCGCAGTAGATAATTTTTTTGGAAGATGTGATAAAAAAATGAATTTAAGAAAAAACAAACTGGGAATGACCTTGATTGAGATGATGATGGCGATTGCAATTTTTTCAATCGGCATTGAAGGATTTGCGTTGCTTTTTACGCGGGCTTGGAAAAATAATTCATTTGTTGTTGAAACAGGAGAGGCATCAATGGCTGCGTCAAGAGGTGTTCAGAAGACCGTTGATGTTGTCAGGCGAGCAAGGCAGGCAGACAATGGTTCATATCCTATTATTTCTGCTAATGAGAACGAGTTTGTTTTTTATAGCGATATCGACAAAGATGGATTGACAGAGAGGGTGCATTATTATCGAGAAGCAAACAGTTTGAAAGTTGGAATTACTGATCCGGCAGGAGCTCCTCCGGTATATCCATCTGGCGATCAGAACGTGCAGACTATTGCTAATTATGTTGCCAATGATGCTACTCACCCGATTTTTTCTTATTACGATGAAAATTATCCAGCCGATGAAGTCAATAATCCAATGACAACTCCAGCTTCTGTGAGTGATATAAGAATGGCAAAAATACATCTGATGATAAATATTGATCCGGATAACGCCCCTGATTATATAAACATCCAATCACTTGTTGCACTACGAAATCTCAGTGAATATGATCGCGCGCATTAGTAAAAAAATAATTAAAGGATAAAAAATAAGTATGTTTAAAGAAAATTCCAAAAAAGGCAGTGCATTGGTGTATATTTTGATTATAATGTCAGCGGTTATGATTATTCTGACATCAATGATTCAATTTGTGGTGGCTCAGTTGAAATATAGCCAGTATGAGGCAAGACGAGAAGAGTCATTGCAAATCGCCGAAGCTGGAATTTATTTTTATCGTTGGTATTTGGCTCATGAGGTTGAGGGAAAAACAGCCTATCAGGTGGATGATTTTTGGCAAAATCAAAATCCACTCGGAGTAGATTCTCCATACGAGCAGGATTATAAGGATCCCCAGGGAGGAGTTATTGGAAGATATTCAGTTGAAGTTACCCCTCCAGATCCAAACTCAACGATTGTGGTCGTACAATCAACTGGATGGACGATTAAGGATGCTGGATCTCCAAGAACTGTAAGAGTGAGATTCAGGCGACCTTCTTGGAGTGAATATTTAGTATTGAGCAATGCGAGCGTTCGGTTCGGAGATGGAACGGAAACTTTCGGTTTGTTACATTCAAATGGAGGAATAAGATTTGATGGAATAGCGCATAACATCGTTTCTAGTTCTCAAGAAACTTATGTCGATCCGGATACAGGAATAACTCGTCCCGGAGTATGGACAGCCTGGACAGATGAATATAATACAAATATGGGCGGGGATGTTTTTCAGGCAGGAACTGAGTTTCCTGTTGCGGAAGAGGATTTTAATGGAGTGTCTGCTGATTTGGCTTTGATGAAATCGGCGGCTAATTCCGGAATTAATGGAAGTATATACTTTGGTCATTCCGGGCAGGGTCAACATATAATATTAAAAGATAATGGAACATTTGATTCAAGAACAGTAAGTCAATATGACTCATTTACAAATGTGATAAAAACATATGCCGGAGGTTGGTCGACGCATAACATTCCAAATAACGGGGTAATTTTTGTTGAGAATAATGTTTGGCTTGAAGGAAAAATTGATAATAAAAGAGTGACTGTGGCAGCGGCTGATATTATTGGAGGAGGAGGCGCGAGTGTTTATATTGGAAATGATATTCGATACACAAATTATGATGGAAGCGATATTTTAGGAATAATCGGACAAAATGATGTTGAGATTATTAAAGACAGTGAAAATGATTTGCAAATAGATGGGGCGCTGATTGCTCAGACAGGAAGAGTAGGAAGAGATTATTATTCTGGTTATTATAGAAGTGGAAATGGAGGGGATAAAGGATGGAAATTTTCGAGCGGAAATACTTATCAGTGGGGGAATGGTGCGGGATGGTATCTTTGTTTATGCGAGGATCCTTTATGTGTCGACCATAAAGATTCAATAACATTATTTGGAGCAATGGCAACTAATGATCGTTACGGATTTGCTTATACTGATAGCTGTCCGAGAGATTCTGGATATACAGATCGAAATTTAATATATGATAATAATCTCCTATATTATCCCCCTCCATACTTTCCAACCAGTCCGGAGTATTCCCTAGATATGTGGGATGAGCTATAATGAAAAATAGAGAGAGTTGTTTTTGAAAAATAATATAAAAATAAAAAACAGAATATTAATTTCCAATGTTTCTTGTTTGGGAAAATAATATTTTAATTTAGAAAATGTCTTTTTTTAACAAAAAAATTATTGATTTTTCCGATAATGCCTTTGGTTTGGATTTGAGTGATTTGTCGGTAAAAGTTGTGCAAATGGAAGATTCAGGAAAAGATTTGTGCATACGCAGTTTTGGTAGCGAAAGAATTCCATTGGGAAGTGTTTCGGATGGAGAAATTATTGATTCAAAAAAGGTTGTGGATGCAATTCGTCGCGCTATAAAAAAATCCGGACCAAAAAAAATAAACACCAAAAAAGTAATTTGTTCACTTCCTGAAACGAAAGCTTTTTTACGGATTATCAATATCCCTAAAATTAATCCTGATGAAGTAAGAGAGGCGATAAAATGGGAAATAGAAGCAAATATTCCTGTAGCTCTGGATCAGGTTTATTATGATTGGCAGGCATTGGAAGAAAAATTAGGGACGGATATGGAAAACAAGATGAGTATTTTAGTGGTAGCTGTTTCGCGAAAAACTATAAATCAATTTATTGATGTATTAGAAGCGGCAGGGCTGGAAGTTATTGGTTTAGAAATTGAATCCGTGGCTCAATCGCGCAGTCTTTTGAGAAAAGAGGAACAGAAGAATACTATTTTGGCTGTTGATTTGGGTGATAGAAGAACGAGTATTTCAATTGCGCACAATGGAATTCCTTGTTTTACCTCAAGTAATCCTGTTTCCGGGCAGTCGCTTTCCGGAGTTATTGCTAAAAATTTGAATATTTCTTTTGATGAAGCGGAAAAAATAAAAATTGCTAAAGGAATTGGATCTTTTGTTAAAGAAGATGCGATATTTTTGGCAGTTAAGCCGGTAATTGAAAATTTGATTTCGGAAATTGAAAAATCTTTTGATTTTTATCTTGCCGGATTGAGGTATTCGAAAACCGTAAACCAGGTGATTATTTGTGGGGGCGGAGCTAATACACGAGGATTGGTGCCGTATTTATCAAAAAGACTGGGCAAAGAAGTGAAAATTGGAAGCCCTTGGATTACAGCGGATTTGAAAAATAAAATTCCGATAATGAACAAAGAAGAGTCGGTTCATTATACTACTGCAATCGGTTTGGCTCTTATGAATTATATTTCTTATTAAGAAAATGAATATTTATTTAAATCTCCTTCCGGAGGAAAGAAAAAAAGATCTAAAAAGGAAAAAAATTTCTTGGTTGGTTATTCGGCAAGAATTGCTAGTCTTTTTTTCGGTGATTGTTTTTTTGACAATTTTATTTTGTACTAATTTTATATTGAATTTGCAAAAAAAATCACTCGAAAGGGAATATGAAATGGAATTGTCTCATAGTGAATATCAAGAAATTGGGAAATATGAGAAGATTTTTGAAGACGAAAATTCTAAGATATTAACCTTTTATACAGTACAAAAGAATCATTTTGATTGGACGAATGTTTTGGAAAGATTGGAAAATAGTATTACTGATGATATCAAATTGAAGGGTGTTGTTTCTGATGATATTAATTTCAGTATTACCGGTGTAGCGAGTGATCGAGATTCACTCTTGAAATTTAAGAGTCAAGTTGAAAATTCGCAATGTTTTTCCGGAATAGAAATTCCACTTTCGGATATTGTAGCGAAAAAAAATATTGATTTTGAAGCGGAGTTGAAAATTGAAGAAGGATGCATTAAGACAAAAAAATAAAATGAAGAAATTTTGGAAAAAACAGAAGCAGAATGTGTTTATTATCGGACTACCTTTGATTATGGTGGGGTTTGTGTTTTTTTTGATAATCCCTCAGATGAAAGAAATTGATCTTCAGATCAATGAAACTCAGAAAGTTATTGCTAATCATGATGCTAGAGAAAAGAAAATTGCTGAGATTGAAAAAATGAGGCAGCAGTACGCATTAATTGATGAAAATAAAGGAAATGTCGGAGTGCTTTTTTCCCCGGATAAAATCGTTGAGGTTATAGAAAAAATCGAAAAAATGGCAGAAGAAACCGATAATGAGATTGCAATTGAAATTGATGACAAAAAGAATGATGTTTCTGTAAAAAAAACTGAAAAGTCCAAGAGTGATAAAATATTACAACCGGCATTGGAAAATTATATTACCGTGCGAATAAGATTGACTGGAAGTTATCGAAATCTGGTTAATTTTGTGAATAAGGTGGAAAATTTTGATTATTATGCGGATATTTTTTCGATTCAGATAACAACAGAAGAACCGGCTAATATATCACAAATCAATTCTCGAATTAATCCGTTTGTCGGAGGAGAATCCAGTGAGAATAAATCAGAGGTAAAAAAAATAACAAATGATCAAGGGGAAAGAATTATATTTTCAAATTTGGAGTTATTGTTTTATGAGAATTAGAAAAATAAAAAAATATGAACATCTTGGAACAAACTAAAAAAATTGATATAAAAAATAAGATTGGCAAGATTTTTTCGATATGGATGAAATATGATAATTTAATTTTTGTTATTTTTTTTGCTACTCTTTCGGCTTACGGCGCTTTTATTATGTATCAATCATTGTATGATTCCGGTTGGGATGAAAATCAGAAAGCTAATTACATTGCTTCTCAGCAAAAAAACGTTCAACTCAAAGAAGATAAATTTATGGAAGTTGTTAGTGAAATGAAAAGAAGAGATGAGGAATACAGCAAAGAATGGATGATTTTTAATGATATTTTTATTCATGATTCGGCACCTGAGGAAAAAAGTCAATAAGAAAAAAATGAGTAATAAAAAAACTTCACTTGGTGTGAAGTTCTTTTGTATATTGTGCCCTTGCCAGGACTCGAACCTGGAATTCTTGGTCCGAAGCCAAGCGTGATATCCATTTCACTACAGGGGCGTTTTTTTGGGCGAGTAGAGGGAATCGGACCCTCGTACCTGGTACCACAAACCAGTGTTCTACCATTGAACTATACCCGCCATCTGATATTTTAAATTTCAAATTGTTCTACCTCAACCTTGTTTTATTATTGCTTGTCCGCCTTTGGAGGAAACTATACCCGCCATCTGATATATTGTACCCTCGCCAGGAATCGAACCTAGATAACCAGCTTAGAAGGCTGGTGTTCTATCCATTGAACTACGAGGGCATCTGTGCGTCGTGGGGGAATCGAACCCTCGACCGTTGGCTTAAGAGGCCACTGCTCTACCGACTGAGCTAACGACGCATATCTTTATTTTTTAATTATTTTTCATTTAATACAACACTAAAGATGTTAGCAAAAACAAGGCAATTAGTCAATTAAAATCTAGAGCCCGTTTGCTTTTTTATAATCATCCCATTGTTTTTTTGACCAATCGTCTGGTTTCTTGGTGAATTTCGTTTCTTGTCCGGGATGAGGGTATTTGTCAGGAGATTCATAACTACTGCGAAAAATTTCATCCAAAAGAGTTTTTCCTTCAGCTGTGGTAACTTTTTGGGTGAAATAGGCTTTTAATGATCCGTCTGGATTTTTTTCGGTGATATGCGGTCCATCTATCTCAATAATTCTCTTGTCATCGGTTCCATAGAATTGAAAGGTTAATTCGGTTCCTTCAATTTTTGCTTGAATTAAAATGTTTCCTGGAGTGTTGTTGATAAAACGCAAATCAGGGCGGGGAATATAGATAGTTGAATCCATCCCTTGCGGATTGTAATAAGAAACCGGATAAGCGTGGTTGCGGCGCGCGGTTATTTCTAATCCGCTGTAAATAGCAGCGCGAAAAGCGGTAGTAGAAACTTGGCAAATTCCGCCTCCAAATTCCGGTTCTGTTTTGTCATTTTTTATTACCAGCTCTGGAAGATATCCATGTTCTCCGTCAACTTCTCCTAATGTGGTAACAAAAGAAAATTCTTCTCCGGGAGCGATTATTATTCCGTCAAATTGATTCGTGGCAACTTTGATGTTATGAATTCTATTATTAGGAGATCCTCGAAAATTTGATTTTCCTTCCCCGATAAGTTTGTTTATTCCCAGATTTGATATTTCATCCTCTTTTATTTTCGGCTCTATTTCATTGGAGGGCAGAGATATAATTGCGGGAATATTTTTATTGGATAACTGAGCGGAGAGTATTTGGATGCTTTTTGGGATGTCGAGCTTGAACCCATTTTTACTGAGTTCGAAAGCAATTGCTTTTCCGTCTTCAATTTTTAACTTTGCATTTATCGGGTTTTCGTCTGTTTTTTGGGCAAGAGTGGCTAAGAAAGATTCAATTTTTTCTCGGTCTGCAGATTGGGAGCTTGTTTTCTTGGTGGTATATTTTTGGCGAGCATCTTGGGAAAAAAAGCAAAAAAAGTCTTCTGAATGACAAAAATTTATATTTTCAATTTCTGATTGATAGTCTTGTTCATTTATCAAATCAGTAGATATTTTTACCAGTTGAGAGAATTCGTTGCGAGACAGTTCTTCCTCAGTGTTGTTTATTTTCAAAATGATTTTTTCCGTTTCTGTGTTTGCTAAAACTCCGCACAAAGGAGTGTTAAAGAGAAGGATAAAAATACAGATTTTCAAGAGTTTGTTCATACTATATAGAATAAGTTAAAAATCATTTTTTAACAAGAAAAATGCCATCATTTCGGATGGCATTTTTTGATTAGCGCGTGAGGTTTCTTTAGAACCCACGGACTTGGATTTTCTTTATTTGGTTGGTGGCTGCTTTCGGAAGTTTGATAGTTAAAATTCCATTTTTCAAAGAAGCTTCTGATTTGTCAGACAAAACATCAACCGGCAGGACAACGGATCGGGAAAACGAACCCCAATAACATTCTTGATAGTAATAATTTTCTTCGGTAATTTCTTCTTCAGTTTTTCTTTCTCCTTTGATGGTGACCATATCGTTATTGATAGAAACTTCTAGGTCTTCCGGTTTTACTCCGGCGATAGTGGATTTTATCACGATGTCAGAATCAGTCTGGTAAACATCAATTGTAAGTTGTCCTTCTCCGTCATTATTTCCTTCGTCTTCTTCGGCGGTTGCCCATTTTTCCTCTTCCTGGCGGATAGCTGGACGAAAGGGATTATTGTGGGGCATTGTGATTTCCGTTTCTTCCTCTTCGGTGAAAACGTTCATTGTGTCCATTCTTTCATTTTCATTCTCTATTCTTTTTGATCCGGTTAATCTTTCTAAAAATGATTTTTTTTCTTTAGTCATATGTTTTTTATGTTGGTTGTTAAATTGAAGTTATTTTTATTGCAAACCATCTCCTTTACATTATAATTTGAAAAAACCTATGATGCAAGTTTACTTTTTATTGTGGATAAATTCCAGGCTGTAATCAGCACAAGAACTGCAAAAAATGAAAACAGATACAACGGAAAGACTTTTTCCGAATTTAAGATGAGAAAGTTATATAATGAGTGAATTGTGATGGTAAAAATAAGAGGTTTGATGGTGTATCTTTTTTTTTGAGCGAGGTAGTAGGCGATAATTCCAAAGGTGGTTATGTGAAGTAAGGTTATTTGTATCATAATAGAAAGAGAGAGATGAGCTGAAATTGTTGTAGTTATTTTCTGCCATATAAGAAAAAATTCCAAAGCGGAAAATCCAATTCCGGCAATGAGGGAATGGATAATAGTTAATTTTCCGAAAGAGTAGTATTCTATTTTTTTGGAAACGATGAGGAACTTCGTTGCCTCTTCGATGGCGACAAAAAGAATAATAAAAAGAGAAAATTTTTCAAATGGAGAGAAAACAATGCTTTTTTCGATGGATAATATTTCAAGAATTATTCGCACAATCATTTCCAAAACCAGCGCCAAAGCGGCCGCAAAAATTCCCCAAAAAAAAGATTGAATTATTTTTTGCATTTTTTTATGGCTTATGTGTTCGAATAATTCCCAGGCACTTTTCCAAAAAATCATTATTTTTTTGGAAAGGCAGTATATTTCTATTTAAGCACGCAATTTTTTATTTATTTTAGGTTGTCCAGATATTTTTCTAATTCAGAAATTTTTGTTTTTGCCTCAGCTAGTTTTTTTTGTTCTTGTTTGATGATTT
>JALNYX010000025.1 GCA_023229615.1 Candidatus Moraniibacteriota bacterium | reverse complement strand
TCTTGAATTTCATAAATATAAAGAATTAAACTATAAAATGAGTCTCGCCCCGTGATAAAAATTCTGATTTTTATTTTACGGGGTCGCCTGCCGGCACATATTTTGAATTGATCTTAAATTTCATAATTTCATTTTAGCATACTAACATTTTATCATTTTAGCAATATTCGGAAAAATACAGACATACCTCTCTAATTAATTGCACCAAAAAACAGACACTATGTCTGTTTTTTTTTAAAATTCAAAGCCTCTATTTTATGTCTTAAGTCTTATGTCTTATGTCTGTTTTCTATGCCCTGGAAACGTATTCTCCTTTTTCTGTGTTCACGATTACGATGTCGCCTTCTTTGACAAATAATGGCGTGGTTATTTTCAGTCCGGTTTCTAAAGTTACCACCTTGTCCCCGCCGGAAGCAGTGTCGCCTTTGAGTCCCGGAGGAGCTTCAATAACACGAAATTGCATTTTAATCGGCAATTCAAGATTTATCGGATTGCCATTGAAATTCAAAATGGAAACTTCCGTCCCTTCAAGCAAATATTTCTCCGCCCCGTCCAAAACAGTATTAGAAAGATTGAACTGGTCATAATTTCCCATATCCATAAAAACAAAATCATCGCCTTCGCGATATAGATATTGCGCTTTCGATTTGGAAATATCCGCTTCTTCCACTTTATCCGCTCCTTGAAAAGTTTTTTCCAAAACCGCTCCCGTTGCCAAATTTTTCAATTTGGTGCGCAAAACCGCTCCGGCTCGTCCGGTTTTGGAATGTTCGTCACGAATCACCACAAAAGGCTCGCCATCCAAGGCAATAGTTTTTCCTGTTTTAATATCAGAAATTGAAAGCATACTTGTGAAATTTTTAATTATCAATTTTTAATTTCTAATCAAATCTCAATGATTAAATTTTAAATTAACAAAAATTGATAACTTTGAAATAAATACACTATTTAGAGTATTTTCAAGATATAATTTTAAAAAAAAATTCGAGAGAAAGATGATTTTCTCAAAAAATACGTAAATAATGCACGGGTTTTGCGCGAATGCAAAACAAGTGAAGTATTTTTTGCAAGAAAATCACGCCCGAGGTTTTTTTTAAAATTATATCTTGAAAATACGTATCTACCTTTATCTCGCTACGAAAGGAAGCAGACCCATAATTCTTCCTTTTTTGATTGCTTCAGTCAAACTTCGTTGATGCCTTGTGCAAACTCCGTGCCTTCGCGGAGGATAAATCTTCCCCTGAGAATTCATAAAACGACGCAACAAATAAGCATTTTTATAATCAATTTTGTCAATTTTTTCCTGGCAAAAATAACAACCTTTTTTTACATTTTCCATAATTTTAAATTATTTAATAGTTCTTTAATCTTTAAAATGGCACGTCTTCAATTCTTACATCTTCTTGTTCCTCATCCAGATTGATAGTCGGAATATTATCATCCTGCACAGGAGGTTTCTGCACGGGAGCGGATTGCCTTTGCACGGGAGCGCTTGCCTGTTGTTTTGGAGCGCTAAACGAATTCCCTCCTCCGGAGTATCCACCTTCTTGTCCTCCACTTCCCTGAGGACGACTGCCTAATTGCATATTTTCCGCAACCACTTCAGTTGTCCGTCTTTCTATCCCATCTTTTCCGGTATATGTTCTTGTTTGCAATCTTCCTTCAAAAAAGGCTTCTTGTCCTTTGGTCAAATATTGACCGCAAATTTCCGCCGACCTTCCGAAAAGAACAATATTGTGAAATTCGGTATTTTTTTGCTTCTGCCCGCTGGCATCAGTCCAAAAACTGTTAGTGGCGATACTCACGCTGGCGACAGTTTTTCCGCCAGTGGTTGTCCGCAACTCCGGGTCACGAGTCAATCGACCGACCAAGATAACTTTATTTACGTTCATAATATTGGAATTTTTAATTTAAAATTTTAAATTTTTAATCAATTTCTAATAAATCAATCTTCAAATTTTAAAATATTAAAAAAATAAAATTAAATATTGAGTATTTCGTCTAATTTTTTGTCGATATCATTTTCTTTTACTGTTTTCTTTTTCTTATCGGAAACCTTCTTCTCATTTTTCTTTTCCTTCTTTTCTTCTATTTTATCACTTTTTTCTTCTTTTTCAACTTTCTTAACTGATGCTTTCTTTTTTATCGGCGCTTCAACTTCAGGAGAAACAACAGCTTCTTCTTTTTTCTCTTCTTTTACTTCTTCTTTTTTCTCAACCTTTTCCGTTTTTGCAATCTCTCTTTTGGCTTCTTCTCTTCTGAAACTCTGTCTTGGTTGTCCGGATTTTTCTTCTTTTTTGGTTTCCGCCTTAAGTTCCGGCAATTGATCCGCGCGAGTGATTATAAATCTCAAAATATCCCTGTTTTGCAAAAGCTTTGTGTTAATTTCAGCGACAATATCTTTATTTGGAATATCCTTTTCTTCTCTCTCATCTTTGTCTAAAATTTCAAATCTTTTGGCAACATACACTCCGCGGGATTCTTTCTTGATCTCATAGGACATTTTTCGGCGAGTAACCACTTCCACTTCCAAAATTTTTCCTCCCTCACCGGAAACAACTTCATCAACTTCCTTTTTGATTTTGTCCAGATCATGCTCTCTGGATTCTCCTACTAAATAAAACAATTCGTATTCAATCATTTTTTTTATAATTACAATTAATTAATTTATTATTATGACTCACGCAATTGAATAAATAAAAACCACAAAGAAAATCCAGCTTTGCGGCTAAATCGCTCCTTATCCCAAACAAATTTCGGGCGAGGCGCGAACAGGACTTTCTCAGTTGTTCCCCTACTGTATCAAACTATCCGACTTTTGGCAAGCCCTGGGATATACCGAAATAGCAGAACTATTACCAAGCTTTTTTCAAGATATTATTGATGGTTTTTTCGTCGTCGCAGGAATATTTTTTTGAAGGCGAATAAAAATTTTTCTTACCGCCATAACATCCGCCGTTATCTTTCGGAAGTACCGCCAAAACAGGTAGCATAAATCCCTTGTCTTGGGAAGTGAAAAAATTGTGCAAATCCCGCAGTGTTTTTCTTCGCTTGTCATCATCCATTCGGGCGAAAGTACTCATATCATCCCCGATTTGCGGTGTCCAATCAAGATGCAAGAAAACATTATTGGCTTTTTTGGCAAATTTGTCATTCCACAAGAGCGCCCAGCACCAATCTCCGTCTTTTTTCCACCAACGAGAAAAACATGGACCGTTTTCCAATGTTCCATCGGCATATAATCCCACACCGCCATCAATAAAATCAAAATTACGCAAATATTTTTCATTGGTAATATCATTGGTCTGCGCTCCAACCACAATTTTCATTCCTTTGGCATCGGCATATTCCCTCATATCCGCAATTATCTTGGTAATTCTCGGATTGTCCAGATCGCTCCCCTCTTGCAAAAAAACCTGTCCAAAAAGAAAACTCTGGATCCCTATATCCATCGCTTGCTCGGTAATGTATTTCAAATAGGCGCGATATTCCCCAGAATTAAATGACGGAATACAGATATTTTTCTTCCAATGATCAGGATTATTATCTTGGCACATTTTTTCAAAATCAAATTTTCGATCCTCTTCTGGATAACGATACAAAACCGTAGTACTGATTGCTTCAGCAATAAACATTCCGTACACGATATCTTTTTTCTCAATTTTCGCTTTGATTTCCTTGGCTTTTTCAAAATCAGGTTTGTTCGCCCAAGTTTCCAATGCCCGATGTAAATAGTAACAATCAGACCGGTTAACCACATTAATCATTTCCTTGGTATCGCCTCCGAATCCGGAGAGAATTCCATCCGCCACGCACCCTTGTTTTTTCATTCTTTCAATATTGGGCGGAAGCGGAGGAGGCAGTGGCGAGGGAAACAAAACAGGAACCGCTTCAGCGACCTTCTTTTTTGCGATTATAATCATCTGCGAAAATTCCGGAGAAAAATCACCATTTTCCTTAACCACAAAAAAACCGACTGCCGAAGACAAGGCAACCAAAATCAAAGTTCCAACCCAAGTATTGATAATTTTGTTTTCCATAATTCAAAATAATTCTCTTTCGCACCTTAATAATACCATCTACTACCATTTTCAACCAAAAAATATTTTCCCACAAAAAAAGGCACATCCCTATTTTGGATGTGCACTTGAATAAGGAGCCGGCTAAGCTAGTCAGGTAATCAATCATTGGCTCGTGTTATTCCTTTCAAATCTTTTATCAGAATTTTTACATTCCTTTTTGTTTCTTTTATTTTTTTTAACAAGCTCGCCTGCCCGCCCTTGGAGGATCATGGGCGCATCGCCTAAAAAATATCGCTAATCCTCCCGACCGCCACCTGATTCATTTGATTGTCACTATAATTATCAATATGCGAAGCTACACACAGAAAAGCTATATTTGAGCCTTTCACCGCAAACCAAACTCTTGGAAATTGGTTCGGCCTTAGCCCTGGCACAACCAATTCAATCTTCCAAATGCTCCATAAATCATTCTGCGTTACTCTGTGTAATTTAGCAGGAGCAATAACTTGTTGCGGATTTGTGGGATTGAATTGAACCTCGCATAATCTTTGAAAAGATTGCAAGCCTTTATCTAAAGAAAACCGCCGTTTTAATTTGGCGGCTTCTTTTTCAAACGAAGGATGTGAAATGAAATCAAGCATGATTATTAAAATCAGTTCCTCTATAAAAGGCTAACTCATACGGAATTTCCTTTTTTGGCTCCGTTCCAATATATGGAGCTTCCGCGTGCGTCAAATCTTCCAGTTGCTTTCCATTCAAGTTTCCATATTTCGTGATAACTCGGTCAAGCATTTCTATTTCTTCCTTAGAAAAAACGGAGATCTTCGGATCTTTTAAGCATGTATAAACTTCTGTTGCGTTGTATCCGTTATGTTCGTTCACCGACTCAACTTTCAATGTTTTTTCTTTTGTCATTTCCGCCGTAATTTCATTCAGGGAAACTGGGAAAGGTCCCATTGGCAGTGCTTTATATTTGTCGCCAGTAAAATATTTTTGATTTTTTTCAAAAAAATCAAAATCAACGAAATAAAGCAATTTCGCCAGTTTTTTCTTTCCTCGAACTTCCTTACCTAGCTTGGCGCAAAGATAAAGGATAGTTTGTTTATATTTTTCAGTATGCAAAGTCATATTTTTTTCTATTTTAATAATGCCATAATATCATTATTTATGCAATTTTTCTATATATTTTAATACCATTTTTAACCAAAAATAATTTCACGCCAATTTCATCGGCGCACCGTCTAAATATTGATAACCTAACTAATCAATGAAGCTTCTCCAGCCTTATTCATAATTCATATCCGCTGTAAAGTTTCCTATTGATATATATAACCGAATATTTTGCCAAGTGCATATTGCAAAATATGTTATCATAATTCAAGCAAATAAAAAATCCCTCAAAAAGAGAGATTCTTCCACTTTTCTAAGCTACTTAGTGAATACGGTTAGAACTGGGTTTATGAAACATTTGCTTGTTTAGCTTTTTTTATCATTTTAATCCTTTTTTCCATGCTTTTAGAAAAATCTTTGTAAAATCCCACTCGATAATTTTCTTTTTCCAATGATTTCCTGAGTTCTTCGTTCATTACACTTTCTGGATAGTATTTAGTCTGGCCAATGGTTAGAAAAACTTTTTGCGGAACCTCATATGCCAATTTGTCTGCAAGAAAAGTGTTGGAATCAATCTTATATAAAAGATTTAATGTCTGATATAGCGCTATAAGCGTTAAACCTACTAAAGATGAAACTAGCATGCTTCCATCTCTTAAACCTAACAGTACGATCGAGATAATAACAGCTAGGGAGATTAATATGAACCAATGTCGTGAGGTCACTGCCCTCTTTACCAAAACCAGTGCTTCCTGCCTTATGGATACAATATTGCCTTTAACGTCTTGCAAGTTTTGAAGCAGAGTCACTCCTTTTCCATCGGATGGGCTTACCTTATTTATCATACTTGAAAGATTATTAAACTCAGTTGAAGTTGCCATAAAATAATCCAGTTGGTCATAATCCAGTGCGGCAATCATATATTTATCTATCAAATCGCTACATTTTTTTTCCACAGATGGCTGTATTATTTTTATTAAATCAAAAATTGACATCAGACTAGCATCTTCATCGGAAATAAGAGTTTGTAATCTTAAATAATTCGAAGTAGCAGCGGCAATAAAAAAACCAATAAGTATCGCAAATAACAAAGAAACTACCGTCAACATATTGGAAGTGTCGAAATTAAAGGCAAATAATGGAAGCGTTACGGATAAAAGAAGTAGCATTATTTGAAATATGATTGAAAAAATATTTTTAAGTATTTTTTTCATGAATTTATTTTTATTTTTCAATTTTTAATATTGTTATTATACCACAGTTCGATTTCTCTATTCATACTAGTTGCTTATCTTATAACTCATTGTTTATTTCTTTCTCCAGTCTTTCAAGAAACATCTTGGAAAATTCCATTCTTTCTTTGGCGATTTCCTGAGCCTTGTCCGTATAAAGATAATCCAAAATAAATTTATCCTTGGTTTCCCACTGAATTTGTGGGCTATGTTTGGTTTTGTCTTGTATTCTCCCGTTAATTTTTCCGCCAAGATTTTCTTTGGCATATTCTTCGATATCCACTTTTCGGTAAATATTGGCATTATTTCTTCCAATCCAAGTAAAAGCTCTTGCCACTCCTATCGCACCAACAGTTTCCAATTTATCAGCATCAAACACAATTTGAGCTTCCTTTGTCTTTGGCTTATTCTCGGTTCTATATCTATGAGAAATTATACAGTCCAGAATATGTTTGATTTTATCTTCAGAATATCCCAATTCCTCAAGGATCGGCTTGGCCATTTTTGCACTTTCCAAAGCGTGGTCTGTTTTACCACTTGGGTCGTTGATTTCCCTTGCTCCGCCGATATCGTGCAGTAGGGATGCCATTTTAACAACCTCAATGTCGACATCTTCATTTTCAGCAAGCCTGACAGCCATATTATAAACTCGCATAACGTGCTCAAAATTATGAGCGGAACAAAAAGCCAACTCTTTTTTAACAATTTCTTTGATTTTTTCTATGTTGTCCATCATATTAGTTTTATGCAATCAATGATATTTTTTATTATATTTATTATGCATCTATTTTTATTATACCTATATTGTACGCCAAAAATTATGCTCAAGCAACACAAAAAATCCCCAAAATAATTCCGGGGATTTTTGATTTGGAGCTGGCTAGTTAATACGGTTAGAACTAGATTTATGAATAAAAGCTTCGTTTTGGAGAATTAAAAAACGACCCGTGCCTTGATAAGCAATGGGTCGTCACACCGCAGACTTCGATAAATCATTTTTTTAGTTTAGATTTTTTAGACCCACGGATGAATGCAAATTTGTAACGATCAAAATCACCATCAATACAATCCAAAGATAAGATTCGTCTCCAACCATACCACCAATGTACTAAAACTTTTGGTGGTTCAAATTTAGCTCGAAATGGTTCGTGCCAAAACACAATATCCCTCACATCAGGATACTTCGCACCGAAAAGCAACACATCTTCGTATAAAGGTTTTTTCAACTTAAGGCATTTGGCTTTCTTGAGGATTTCTTCCTTGTTTCGTCCTTCAATAATTTCGATAATACGCCGACCTTTAGCTCTTGCTCTCATGGGAAAATCCTCCGCTCTAATCCTAGATTCATTGCGAAAAACTGAATCATCCTCAGCATACCCCCCGGCAGAGATAATATCATCGGTCGTTCGCCCACCATGGTATTCTACAAAAAATACTTGCTTCATTTTTTTTGGCTCTAAATCGCACGCCTCACGAACATCATTGAGCTCCACTTCGGAGATGTCCATCTCGAGGAGTGTAGAAAGATACGGGACAAGTTTTTGTAATTGTTCCGCATTTTTTCCACTTTTATCCAGTAATTCTGTAATAATTCCTATTACATTTTTCAGAGTTTTTTTCATGGATTAAGCCCTCCCTTGGGTAGATTTTTAAAGGTCTAATGTAGCTTTAGTTTGCAATATTTAAGCATTTAGTCAACTTATTTGACAAACTGAAAAATTTTATATAGCATAAATACAGGTTTTATTAGAAAATAATCAATATTAAGTGTCATTTTTGACGTCAAATATATGGTAATAAAGGAACAACTTGAAAAAATTGGCTTGCCGGAAAATCAAGCCGACATTTATCTCTCATTACTTAAAAATGGACCGCAATCCATCCAAGAAATATCAAAAAGCACAGGAATCAAGCGCACCACCCTTTATCTGATTATAGAGCGAATGCTGGGGAAAAATTTAATCAATATTGAAATAAAGCAAAAGAGGAAACAATATTACATTAAAAATCCGAAAATGCTACTCTCACACATGAAGGAGCAATATTATCTTCTCGATGCCCTTATGCCGCAGTTGGAAGATATTTTTGAACAAAAATCGGCAACCAACAAGATAAGATTCTATGACACGGTTGCCGGTATGAAAGAGACTTTTAAAGAATTAATCACCTTGAATAACACAAAAGATGAGCTTTTGACGATTGAAAGCGATATTCGTTCTTCTTTCAAACTAGGCTATGATTTTTGGAAAGATTTATTGGCTGAAAAGAAAAAAATAGGCATAAAATCAAGAACCATTATCCCATCCAGTGAAAAAGATGAGTTTATCATTCGCGATCATGAAATACAAATACGAACCAGCGCTATGCTCAATGATTTTAAAATCATGCTTTATCTTTTTTCAAATAAAGTTATCATCATAATTCCCGCAGATAACCTTTGCATTGTTATTGAAAATTTAAAAATAAAAAAAGCGCTGACCGCGCTATTTGAAATTGTTTGGAAAAGATCCAAGAGCTATATTAACAATTAAATAGATAGAATGAGTCAAACACCTTTTTGATTCATCCATATCCTCCACCTCAAAACAACAAAAATCCCCAAAATAATTCCGGGGATTTTCGATTTGGAGCTACTTAGTTAATACGATCAGAACTGAATTTATAAAAAGAAGCTTTGTTTGGGATTGACATCATTCTTTGATTCCCAAAAACTCAAATAATTCCTCTGAATAGTTGTTAATTATTAAATCATCCGTTAAGCCAATTTCTTCTTTTATTGAAGTAAGCGAGGAATCGTCACCCAATTCCCAGATATTATGAGCATCACTGCCTAAAATAACCTTTTTTCCATTTCTTCTAACAATATCAATGATTATCTTTAAATTTGAAATAGTGAACGACTGCAATTTTCTACCTTTTATATAAGAAAAATTGACTTCCAGAAGAACATTGTTCTTGCAAGCTTCTTCGCTTATCTTTTCCATATCAACATCATAGGATTTTGTATTGAATGGATGCGTAATAATATCTATCTTTCCTGACCTAATCAGTTTGATTAATGTTTTAGTGTTGCCTTCTTTCCCTTGATCGATATATCCAGCGTTTTCATGAAAACTTGCCATAACAAAATCAAGTCTTTCAGCCAGCTTATCACTCACATCGATATCGCCGCCTTCATTGATAACATTCGCTTCAATTCCTTTTAGGACACGAATTCCATCAACAACATCGGGAATCCTATCTAATGTCCTGAAATAAACTTCTGTTGTAAGGGTTTCCGCATTATTAGGACCATGGTCACTAATGCCGATAACATTCATCTTTAACTTCTTTGCCTGTTCAATATACTCAACTAAAGTACATTGCGCATGACCGCTGGCAACTGTATGGAGATGGAGATCGATTTTTAACATAGATATTATATTTATTATGCATCTATTTTTATTATACCTATATTGTACGCCAAAAATTATGCTCAAGCAACACAAAAAATCCCCAAAATAATTCCGGGGATTTTTGATTTGGAGCTGGCTAGTGAATACAACTACAACTAGATATACAGATAAAAGATTCGTTTTTAAATTTTACAAAAAACCCACCAAATAGAATAGCTATTCTATAGGTGGGTTTTATTAACAACTGAGACATTATTCTCCTAAGCGAGATAACGCCGCATATATTCTTTTTTTACCTTCCGCAGAAACGAAGACTGGATACCGTTCCTTGAGACGCTCCAGCAGTCGATCATCTTCCGCAGTTCTCCCATTCTTCTTGCCTCCAAGTTCTGGATTTAACAATGGGAGATTCCATTTTTTTACAATTCTTGCCAAAAAATCATCTCTTATGACAAAATAATTGCATCCGTCATGCGTGCAATACAGCTGGAACTGCTCAAGATGAGCAGATTCTTTGGCCGTCATCACCTCGCTATGAACAAGGGCATCTGCGACACTAAACTTTCCTCCATTATGGCTAACCCATTGAAAGTATCCACTTAACCCATTTACTAGCAAATTAAAAGCTGCGCGCTGCATTATTTTATCCCCAATTTCAGATTCAGGCATAAATGCAACAATAGAAAATTCCGTATTGAAGTAAGATGAGTGCGGATAAAATCGCAGATCTGCAAGAAGAGCTTTTGCAGCAATTATGGCGAGATGGTTTTCTTCGCCAATAGATCCGGTTTCTTTGATCGCCCCTGAAATGATTCGTTCTGCGGTTTCCTGCCAAGATGTATTCATGTTTACCCTCCCTGTTTCATTCTATTTAATTAATGATAAAATGAACTGCTACCTAAATTATTTTAGGATTTTACACAATAGCAACGAATTTTACTTTTGTCAAAAAGTCTTTCTATTCTATACCAAATGCGACACAGTATATTTTTAAGAGTTGGGATTTTGAAGAATAATTCTGGTCTTTTATTATGGAAACAATCCAAAAACTTATTCGAGTATTTTTGCAATATTCATCCATATCCTCCACCTCAAACAACAAAAATCCCCAAAATAATTTCGGGGATTTTTGATTTGGAGCTGGCTAGTGCGCATAGTTCGAACTGAGTTTATGAAAAAGTGTTTATTTAATTACTGACGAATCTGCACCTATTGAACGAAAAGAGCCCTTACCTAAAGATTTTTCAATTAATCTTGCCAGTGGCAACAATTTACCCGAAAAATTAGCACGCATAAAAACATCAACGATTTCTTTCCGACTTGTGTATTCATTTTCAGAAGAACTTAAGATCATATCCACCAAGGAGTCTAGTTTTTTGCGTTCATCCATTCTCTCTCGCATCACCACATCATCATTTTCAAACATTGTTCTCAGATAACCATTCAGAAAACCAAACTTGAATTCCTCATTATCATTTCCATTTAGTCTTTCGATGAGATTGTCAATATCCGGAAAAGAATACACGCTATCCAGAAATTCTTTTTGTTTTTCTTTTGGCACGTCAGCATAGTCATAAAATTTGCCAAGCCAATTTTTCACAAAATCAGTCTTTTTTATCTCGTCAACGAATTGTGGGTTTTTACGCAAATACTGATTAACGAAATCCTGGACTGCCTCCGCTATGAGAGCTTCTTCAATATTTGCAAAATACACCGTCTCTCCATCTTTTCCAAAAATAGAAATGCCGGCTCTACGCAGCTCAGTATCATCAGTTTCTTGTGAAAAAATAAGCGATGTATATTCAGACATGTGAAACATTTCATGTGCCAAGGTGGTTGCGAAATCAAGCTTTGATTCACAAGAATCAACCATTATTCGACGCATGTATGGTGAACATACTCCACTCTTAAACTTTCCTTGTGTAATCTTATAAACACTTCCTGGTTCCAAAATAATAATTTTTGGTGATAATTTTTTAGTTGCCCCATAATATTGAGCAATATCATTTACACCGTGTTTAATCTTTTCTATTTCCAGCACTTCATCTTTCGTGAGATTTTTCTCAAGTCCAGCATATTTAAATTCATTTTTTCTTAAAAACTCATCCGATTCTTTTTTCCAATTTTCTTTTACGTCATCCTTATTTTTCTGTTTTCCTCCAACGATATTATTAAACGGAAGTTCAAATTTTTCCATAGACTTAAGTATGCAATATAATTTTATACCTAAATTATAGCATTAAATCGGCTATAATTCATTGCATACAAAAAACGGCTCAACAAAGCCGTTTTAAGTAATTCTGAGCGGGTAACGGGAGTCGGACCCGTATTTCGTCCTTGGCAAGGACGTATAATAGCCACTATACGATACCCGCTTGTCGCGCCTTGCGCGCAATTTTCAATTTCTAATTTTAAATTTTTAAACAAATATTAATTTACCAATTTCAAAATTAAATCATTTTAAATTGGAAATTTCATTCAAGTGGGACCGGCTGGAATCGAACCAGCGACAAAACGATTATGAGTCGTCCACTCTAACCCCTGAGTTACGGTCCCATTAGTTGCGTCTTAAATCCATCTATCCAACCGATTATCCTAAAAAATAACTTAACATTATTTATCCTAATATGCAAAGTTCCGTTAGTCAATGTATGATTTTTTCTTTTACTTTCTTTTTCCGGATAGCTACAGTATGTTTTCATAAACTGATCCTTAGGTATCTTTATTTTCTTTGACCAAAACGTTACAGCGCTTTCAATATTAACATTCCTATGAGCTATTATTTGCAGTCTGATATTTTTATTTTCAACCCTACAAATTTCACGAAAAAACTTCATCATTACTTTGATCATTTCCGGGTCTGAATTTGCAAAATCTACACTCTTCCATTTGCTACCATATGCACCCTTTTTATATCCTTCAGCCCAATATAAAGAAACGCCCGCAATAAATAACTTATTTTTGAATAATTTTTTACTTTCTTCTTTTGCCTCCTTACGGATAATATCCGCCCTATCGCTGGCTATTTTGGTTTGCTCTTTATTTCTCTTTATGAGTGCCTTAATAGCGGTTTCATTAACTCGTTCTTTTATTTTATTTTTTGCCTTTTCTGAAATTTCCAAATCTTTCAACCAATAACTTAAGGTGCTTTTAGGAATTTTTATTTTTTCCGATATCTGATTATAGCTTAATCCTTGCTTTCTTAATTTAACAGCTATGTCTTTATCTTTTCGCATAAAAATTGAACTCACGGATTATGTATAAATAATACCATGAGTTCAATTTATCCGCAATTGTGCCTCGGGTCAGAATCGGACTGACGACACAAGGATTTTCCTTGTTTGTTATCTTGAGTTTCCCCAAGTATCGGACTATCTCATCATCCCGCTTTTTTGGCGGGAGTCGGGCGCTATTATAGG
>JALNYX010000063.1 GCA_023229615.1 Candidatus Moraniibacteriota bacterium | reverse complement strand
ATTTCTATCAAGCTTATTTAAACTACTTCAATCTGCTTTGGAAAATAGCCAAAAAATGAAAACTATACTAAAATATAAGCAACAATAAAAATAACAAAAAAATATGGAAATATTTAGCGACATCAAAAAAAGCATCTATAGTCCGGAGTATTATCAAGAGCTGGAGAACAAGCCGCTGTCCAGTTCTTTCGGTTACTATTTTAAGTTCTCAGTTATTTTGTCCGTTATTTTGTCGATTATCTTTTCTTTTGTGGCTTTTTTTGCGATAAAAACTTTCACCAAAACTCTCATCCCGGAAATTTTGGAGAAGTATCCGCAAGAACTGGAAATCAAAATTCAAAACGGCGTGGCTTCGACCAATGTGGCGGAACCATATTTCATAAAAATTCCTGCCTCGGACAAAGACAAAGTGAAAGACAAAGAAAACTTCCTGGCCATCGACACTACTTCCAAAGTTGGGATTGATGATTTTGAAAAATATAATACGCTTCTGCTGCTCACAAAAAACAATCTGGTGTTTGAGAAAAGTAACGGACAAGTTTCCATTCAATCATTGGACAAAGTCGGGAATTTCACTCTCAACAAAACCGAACTCGCTGCGTTTTTTGCCAAAGCTTCGCCCTACATAAAATGGATTTTCCCCTTTCTTTTGCTGGGTATTTTTATCGGGCTCATGTTTTTTTCTGCTTTCCGCCTGATCTATTTTCTTTTCGCCGCCCTTCTCGTCTGGATTGTCGCTTCGATCAAAAAAATTCCTCTAGGCTATTCCAAATCCTATCAACTCACCCTTCACCTGGCCACTTTGCCAACAATCATCACCTTCATCCCGTTTTTCACCTTCCGCTTCCTGTTTAGTTTTATTATCATCATCCTGGCAATCATTAATCTAAAAACCAAAAACGAAATCACGCCGAAACTGCCAGCAAGCACCACGGAAAATGCAGAGGATAGCAAGATTGTGGCGAATTAAAAATAGTTTTAAAAAAAATAATAAGCCGAGGAACGTTCTCCTCGGCTTTTTTTGCAAACACTTTATTTCCAGATTCACATTAGGGATAAGCGATCCGGATACATTCATCCAAATCTTCAATAAGGCTCCAACACAGGACATCCCTTGGGAAAGCCCAGCAATATCCGGAGGCCGCCTCTCGTTGAAGGTTAACAATTGGCTTCTCCGTTAGTACGGCTCGATAGAGTCCGTAGATGAATTTGTTTCCATCTTTGAACTCTATAAAAAGATCGTCGCAGACTTTTTCAAGAGTTCCGGGATCAAGAGCTATCCCCACTTCTTCCTCAACTTCTCTAACCGCCGCATCGAGAAAAGATTCTCCTTCCTCGACTTTTCCCGACGGCAATCCCCAGACGTTGGAGTATATTTTTCCCGAACGGAAAATAAGCAAAATCCTTCCCAAATACTCGACGAAACATCCGACAGCCATAAGATCAGCTGTAAATCCGATGGGCTTATGTGAATAAATCATAATTACGCCTCCTCACTAGAAGTGATTGGAAATTGTATTTGCCAGTTTATAATTTAAAAAACTAGCCTAATACTACAGCCGGAAAGATAATAAAGTCAAATAGATAGAAAAGCCACCGAATGTTTCCGATGGCTTTTTTCGATATTTTCTCGGTTGTATTACGAAATACAAACTATCTTATTACGTTACCTCCAAAAAATTCAAAACACGCTCGCAATACTCGTTATAATCATTGAGACAATCCGCGATAGAAGAATAAATTTTTTCTTGTTTTCGCTTTACGAATTCTTTATTAATCATACTTGTAATATTAATTTCTTTAGCATACTCACGCGCTGTTTTACCATTTTCGACTCCAATTCCAAAAGTTTTTTCGCGTCTATATATTCTCTGAAAGCCACCGCATGATATTCGTCAAATAGATTTCTGTCCCCAAAAAGCAATTTCCCTTTTGAAAATATCTCGTATTGAAGAAGCGGATTAGCTTCTCTTATTTTAGTCAGATCAATTTTCTCCGCCGGGATTTCAAGGGTTCGGCTGAGAAAAAAAAGTATTTGGCTATAATTATCAAAATCAGATAAACTTCTGTTTTCATCGGTAAGCACAGCAATGTCATAATCGCTATCTTTTCTCGCCGCTCCTCGCGCTTGAGAGCCAAACAAAACAACCAAGAGAATTCCCTTCTTCTCCATTTCTTCTCTATTATTTTTTAGATTATCAACATTCATACCAGTAACATAGCATAAATTTATCGATATTACAAACTCAATCCTTGACATTTTTCCAGTAAAAATAAACTCCCGCTGCTTGATTCAGCAAGGAAACTTCTCTTAGATTTTTTTAAAATAGAAAAGCCACCGAATGTTTCCGATGGCTTTTTTGATATTTTATAGAGATATCAAACTCTTTCGAAATTTACCCAACCGCGTTTTTCGGCGATGTGAATAAAATGCTCCGCAGTTTCCATATCAACACCTTCAATCCTGATCAAATCATTGACAAGCAAACTCCGCTTATCAACATCAACAAGCTGCATAA
>JALNYX010000062.1 GCA_023229615.1 Candidatus Moraniibacteriota bacterium | reverse complement strand
TTTTCGTAAGGCGTGTCAGAATATACGAGCTTAAATTCTGAAAATCCTTGATTCATTCGGTCATACTTATCCGGCAATCTTGAAATTATGCCCGACGCTTTTCTCAAAAAATCATTTAAGCCGTTGCTGGTTTGATATGCTTTACGAAGCGATTCCAAGGAAAAATAATAATTTGGTTTTTCGAGCAATTTTTCTTTGGCGATTCGTTCGCTCTCGTCCACATCGTCATTTTTAAGCGCGGATTGAAATTCGTTATCTTCTGACATCAAGTCTTTTACCGCTTCTTCAAAATGGTTGCGATACGCTTCGCGATCAACTTTCATGCAGTCATCGCCGATTTGAATTTGATTATCTCGCACCAAAAAATCAGTGCCGATATAAATAAAATTGCCGTGAGCAACGGCGATTGGCGGATCGCCCGGCCCCGGCTCGGGTTTCGGCTCCGGCGTCGGTTGCGGTTCAGGAATTGGTTTTGGCGATGTGCCTCTGCCAGCCGGAATTTTTAACGGCTCTTTATAGTCGTATTCTTCTTCAAAGTATTCGCACACTCCAAAAAAATCTATAAGGTGGTAGCTATCTTTTTGTGTTATTTGTCCGGTTAGCTCATTTTTGAAAGCGTGCGGTCTAGTTCCTCTGCCTTTGATTTGCACAAAATCACTCACCGAAAAAATTGGTTTCATCAAGACAACATTCAAAAGATCAGTGCAGTCGTAGCCAGTCGTCATCATATTTACTGTTACGGCAATTCGGGTATTCCCTAACTGATTATTTCTGTATTTTTTCGTAAGTTCTTGGCTACCGAAAACATTGCTGGTTATTTGTCTTGCAAAAACTCCGTTATGCCCAGAGTATTTACCCTGCCAATTTTTGTCGGCTGCCTCGTTCAAAATACGAGCAATTTTTGAAGCGTGATTTTGTGAAATACAATAGATTATTGATTTTCCAACTTCTCCGGTAATCGGATCAATTTTTGCGGTTTTCAAAAATTCCTCAACAATTAACCGATTCAAACTATCTGAAAAAACTTTCCGCTCAAGTTGGCGAATTTTAAATGTTTCTTCCACTTGCTCGCCTGTTATTTCGTCAATAAACGCGTCTTGCCAGCCTTCCTTCGACTGCATCTGATTGGTTTTATCACTTCGCTTATCGTAAATGACAGGATTTACCAAGTATGGCGGTTTATGAGAAACTGCGTCTTTCAAGTCAAAGCGAAAAGTTGGCTCGCCAGATTCACAGCCAAAAGTTTTATAGGTATCTTGTAAAACTCGTTTCTCTAACTTTCTTGGGTCAGTATCAATAAGTTTCTTTTCATCAATTCCTCTGAGGTAATCTTTCGGCGTAGCCGTAAGTCCGATTTTTACTCCTTCAAAATACTCAAAAATTGCCCGATTGTTTCCGTAAATACTGCGGTGAGCTTCATCTGAAATAAGCAGGTCAAAATCAAACTGGCTAAAGTATTTCAAATAATTTTGGTTGTAGGACAAACTTTGAATTGTTGCGATGACAACTTGGTTTTGAAGTGCTTGCTCTTTGTTTTCTTTGAAAATTGCGATGTTATATTCTTTGAGATATGAGCTGATATTTTGATTGGCTTGATCGGCAAGTTCAATACGGTCAACAAGAAATAAAATGCGAAAGGCGTTGCCAGTTTTCAAAAATAATTTGATGAGCGCGGCGGCAAGTAGGGTTTTTCCAGTTCCTGTTGCCATTTCCAATAGAAAACGTCTGTTTCCACTATCAAAATTTTTGGAGATTGTTTTAATGGCTTCCAACTGATAATCACGCAAAAATTTTCGGTCTATTTCGGTGACCGAGCCTTGGCTTTGGACAATCCAATCATCTTTTAGATCAATGCCGGATAAAGGCATTGCCGTTGAAGCGGTCAATAATTTCATCAAATCCTTTTGAGTCGGCAACTTCAAAATGATTTTTTCGGCGTTTTGGTTTAAATCCCAAAAATAATGAGTATCGCCATTGCTCAAGATAACAAAACGACAACGCTTGGCTTTGGCGTAATCCTCGGCTTGTTTTTTACCAACAACCGGATCTTTGCTTTGAGATTTTGCTTCAAGAACTGCGAGAGGAAGTCCTTGTGTATCTAAAAGTAAGTAATCAATAAAACCTTTGCCATGCTCAAATTCATCACCCAAACTTTCCAAATTCACATTGTCCTCAAGCTCAATGTTCTTTGATCCCGTTTTCTCATCAAAAAATCTCCAACCTGTTTGTTCAAGCAGTTTGTTTATTTTTATTCGTGCTTTTGCTTCATTGACTCTTGCCATAAGTTTATTCTCTTAAAAGATTATTTAAATTCTACTTTAAAATCAGGCTAAATAAAACCAGGCGGCTCAAATGGTGGAAATGAATCTTAGGCCAAATCAAGCGCAAAATTCATATAACAAAAACTCGCATAGCGAGCTACATTCTTCCCCAACCTCCCCCTCCCCAGTGCCGGCATCAATAAAAATAAGCCAGTATGTTTCGTAGAGCAACTCCGCAGGCGCAATGAGCATGTTCCCCGCAAAGCGGGGGCATTG
>JALNYX010000061.1 GCA_023229615.1 Candidatus Moraniibacteriota bacterium | reverse complement strand
AACCTCGCGACAAAAAAGAAACTGAGCAAATTATCGCGAGCGGAAAAAAAGAAGATTGGAAAGTTATCGCCGTAAAAGAAACTCAAATAAAACGTTCTCCGCGCGCACCTTTTATCACCTCCACGCTCCAGCAGACTGCCAGCTCCCGATTGGGACTCTCACCCTCTCAAACGATGCGCATCGCTCAACAATTATATGAAGCGGGACTTATTACCTATATGAGAACTGACAGTACAACATTGAGCTCACAAGCTCAAAATCAAATCGCCAAAGTCGTTGGTGAAAAATTCGCGAAAGAATTATACCAAGCCAGAAAATATTCTCGTAAAAGCAAAAATGCCCAAGAAGCCCATGAGGCCATTCGTCCCACCGATTGCCTTTATGAAGACCGAGGAATCACTCCCGATCAAAAAAAATTATACCGCCTCATTTGGCAAAGAGCGGTTTCTTCCCAGATGATTGATGCCAGTGTTTTGCGTACGCGAATTTTGGCAAATATTACTTCCGGAAGCATTCCTGATTTTGTCATTAACGGATCGCGTACACTTTCCGACGGGTGGCTTTTGGCCGACCCAATTGCCAAAAGTGAAGATATTCAACTTCCGAAAATTTCCACCGGAGACATCTTGAGTCTTGTTTCCATTGCCAGTCAAGAAAAAGAAACTCAAACTCCGGCTCGCTACAGCGAAGCAGGGTTAATCAAAGAATTGGAGAAAAGAGGAATTGGCCGTCCTTCAACTTATGCCTCAATTATCAAAACCATTCAGGACCGGGTATATGTGGAAAAAATCAGCAAAGCGCTTCATCCAACCGACACTGGAGATGTGGTAAGCTCATTTCTGGAAAAAGAATTTGCCAATTATATCAGCGACTCATTCACTGCTAAAATGGAAAATAATCTGGATTCCATCGCCGAGGGTGAAGCAGAATATGAAAAAACGCTCAAAGATTTTTATACTCCTTTTTCCAAAGAAATCAAATCCAAAAAAGATACCAAAAAAATTACAGATATGGGGAAAGTTGATGAAAAATTTCTGTGTCCCGTTTGCAAAAGTCCTATGGTTTGGAAGTTGAGCAAAAATGGAAAATTTATGAGTTGTGGCAAATTTCCAAAATGCACCGGCGCTCGAAATGAAGAAGGAGAAAAATTGGAAGGTCCGAAAGAAACCGGAGAAAAATGTCCGAAATGCGAAGGAGCGCTGGTTCAGCGCGAAGGAAAATATGGAAAATTCATTTCTTGCTCGAATTATCCCAAATGCAAATTCATCAAAGAAGACCCTGAAGAAATTGCCAAGAAAAAAACCGGAATCAAATGCCCGGAATGCCAAAAAGGAGAAATGATGGAGCGCAATGGAAAATTTGGAATTTTCTATTCTTGCACGAATTATCCCACCTGTCGCTATGCCATTAAAGCTAAACCGACCGGAAAAAAATGCCCGCTATGCGGAAAATTGATGATGGAGGGAACCAAAACAATTCCCGAAAGATGCTCCGACAAAAACTGTCCCAACCACCGACCAGACAGACTGAAAAAATAAAAATTCATTATTTCTTGGAAAACAAAACCACTTAATATATATAAAAAAATCCCCGAACATCGCGTCCGGGAATTTTTTTATCCTCAAGTTTCCTGATTGATATTTTACTATTCAACAGGCGGGATTTGATTTTCTTGTCCAACCACATCAATTTCAGCATTGACTGGTTCTGTTTGATTATTTTCCAGCACTCCTTCTTGCGGTTGAACTTGAACACTCGCCTTTCCTTTTCTAACATTTTCGATCATAGTATTTATTTGCTCAACATTCTTCTTGGAAGTTTCATCCTGAACGCCCGATTCAATCGCTGAAATCACCTTCTGATATTGATTAATGGCTTCATCATCGCGGTTAGTTTTTTCATACAAAAGTCCCAAACTGAAATTGGTATTCACATCATCTTTACTCACATCCAATATTCTCGTGTAAATCGCTTCCGCTTTTTTCAAATCTTCCTCCCCTCCCCGTTTTTGATACAATCTTCCAAGATTGAAAACAACATTTATATCAGCAGGACTCAATATCACCGCTTTTTCCATATTTATAATTGATTCATTCATCAACTCCATTTTTTCATCAACCAGCGCAAGGTTATAATACCCGGACGCAATATTCTTTTTCAACTCAATTGATTTTTCCAAAATCTTTTTGGTTTCCGCTATATACGCAGTTTTTTCATCTCCGTCTTCCATTTTTTGAGTAAGAATCATTCGAACTTTTGCTATCTTCACCTGCAAATTTGGATTATTCGGATCAAGTTTGGCCGCTTCTTCATAATTTTCCAGCGCTTTATTGTTGGATTCAAAAACATACAAACCGGCATTTTCATACGCCTGCGCCAAACTCTCCACCGCATTCAAATCATTCTTCATCAACTCTTTCCCCTTGCTCAAAAGAGTGATGGAATTTCGAAGATAATTCGTAATCGCATCGGCATTATTTTTCGCATCCTTGCCGATAGCTTGCTGATTAGCCAAAATCAGATATTCCTGTCCCAAGCGAGTATAGTAGCGCCCTTCTTTGGGATTAAGTTGGG
>JALNYX010000024.1 GCA_023229615.1 Candidatus Moraniibacteriota bacterium | reverse complement strand
TTTTCCGATTGCCAAAATCTGTCCAGTTCTCTTGTTAATCGCCACCACAGACGGCTCATTGATAACAATTCCTTTCCCGCTTACGTATACCAAAGTATTGGCAGTTCCCAAATCAATCCCAATATCCTTGGAAAATTTTCCAAAAAACTTTCCGGTTATTTTGCGATATATATTCTTAAATTTATCCAACATAAAAAGTTAACAAGCCTTTCGGATTATTTTCAGATATTTAAATTTATCTATTTATTTTTCTTAATAATACACCAAAAAAACCCTCTTGTCAAAGTTGAAAATTTTATCAAAATACGCAAAAAACGCCTATTTCAGTTCAAATTTAATTCAAAGAAAAAAGGAGCTGCAAATTTTGCAACTCCCGGCACAAGAATTTTTCTCTTCGCTGATTGTTGGGTTGCCATGTTGCCTCCTTGACAAAGGTTATTTGCCAAAAAATAAAAAAGCTAACGACTGCGCGCTGCTTTGTTTTTAAGGAACAATTCCTATTTTTTATTCAGTTTTCCTAACCTCAATATATCAAACTAACAATTAAAAGCAATTACCTACAACTCTATGACAATCAGTACGATGAATAACTACTAAAGAGCGAACGCAATGCTAGTTTGCTTTTATCAATAATTTGTGCAATTTTACATTGTCTTTCTCCAGTTTTTTTATTCTAATTTCCAGCAATCTTATTTCTTCATTCTGATATTTTTCACTCTTTTTTAATATTTCAAGTTCCATTTTTATTTCTTTCAGTTCTTCATCAATTGACATTAAATATGACAAAATGGTATCAAATTTACTTTCTGACTCTTTTTTAAATCCTGTCATATCAGATTTAAATCCAACCATATCTTTTCTAAATCCTGTCATATCAGATTTAAATTCAGTCATATTATTTCTAAATCCGGTCATATCTTCTTTAAATTCAAGAAATTCTTCATGATTTTTATCAATCTTGCGATTCATTCCGTCAAAACTTTCCATTATCAAATCGAATTTGGAATTAATATCTTCCAAAATAACCCCGAATTGATCGTTTTTTCCAATAATATTTTTCTTTTTTTGAGAAATTTTCTTTTTCATATCTTCAGTATAACACAATTTTAATTATTCCAAAATTGCTTTAATTCGGCGGATTCCGGCACTGGATGATTCTTCTTTTTTAATTTTGAAATGTCCAAGCTCGCCAGTGTTTCCCGCGTGCGGTCCGCCACAGAGTTCAGCGCTAAAATCTCCGATTGAATATACTTTCACAACGTCGCCATATTTGGATGAATCAAAAGAAACCTTCACTTTTTCCAAAGCTTCATTTTTCGGCATTTCAACCATCTCGACTTCAATTTTCTCTTCAATTTTCCGGTTTACCAAATCCTCAACTTGTTTCAATTGTTCTGCGGTCAATTTTTCCGGATAATTGAAATCAAAGCGCAATCTTTCGGCAGTAATATTTGATCCTTTTTGATAAATTTCTTCTCCCAACACTTCACGAAGCGCCGCCAAAAGAAGATGCGCCGCAGTGTGCAATTTCACTGTTTCTTCACCGGAATCAGCCAACCCACCCTTGAATTTACCCGCTGAAGCCGTCCGGGAAAGATTTTGATGTTTTTTAAATTCATCTTCAAAATCTTTTTTATCAACCGAAAAATTCTTTTCTTTGGCCAACTCTTCTGTCATTTCCAACGGAAATCCGTATGATTGATATAAATTAAAAGCATCTTTTCCTGTAATCAAAGTCAATTTATTAAATTCTTTCAAGCCTTTTTCCAAAGTTTGTCTGAATTTATTCTCCTCTTTTTCCAATTCAATAAAGACAATTTCTTTCACACTAATAATTTCCGGATAAACTTCTCCATAAATTTCAAAAACGACTTTTGCAATTTCTTTGGTAAAATTATTTTCAATTCCAATCATTTTTCCATAGCGAATTGTCCGGCGAATGAGCCGACGCACGACATAACCCTGATCAGTGTTTGATGGTGCAATTCCTTCGGAAATCACGAATGTTGCCGCTTTGATATGATCAGAAATAATGCGAAATTCTTTTTTGCAATCTTCATATTTCTTTCCGGAAAGTTCTTCAATTTTCTCAATAATCGGCCAAAATAATTCTGTTTTGTAATTATCATCAAATCCATTCAATGCCGAAAGTATTCTTTCCATTCCCATTCCCGTATCGACATTCTTTTTTGCCAGTGGAACAAATTTTCCTTCTTTGTTTTTTTCAAACTGCATAAAAACATTATTCCAAATTTCCACCCACTGGTCATTGTCATCAGCAAAACTTTCCGGGACTTTATCCGGTTCGCCAACCCAATAAAAAATCTCTGTGTCCGGACCACACGGTCCTGTCTCTCCGGCTGGACCCCACCAATTATTTTTCTTGGGAAGCTTCGCGATTTTATTTTCTGAAATTCCAAGCTCTTTCCATTTTTCAAAAGACTCGTCATCGAAAAAAACATTTTCATCTCCTTCAAAAACTGAAACTGCCAGCCGATTTTTGTCTAATCCCATCCATTCGGAAGAAGTCAAAAATTCGAAGCTCATTTCAATTGAATCTTTTTTGAAATAATCACCAAAACTCCAATTTCCCAACATTTCAAAAAAAGTGTGATGTGTCGCATCCCCTACTTCATCAATGTCTGTTGTCCTCACGCACTTTTGAACATTTGTTACCCTCTTTCCTCCTGGATGCTTTTCGCCCATAATATATGGCACCAACGGATGCATTCCGGCAGTTGTAAAAAGAGTAGTTGGATCGTTTTCCGGCACCAAAGAAGCCGAAGGAATGATTGTATGCCCCTTCGACTTGAAAAATTCCAAATATTTTTGCCTAAGTTCTTGTGCTGTCATAATATATTCTACTGGAAGAAAAATTTTTTATTGTTTTTTGTCCAACGCCCATTAAACCAATTTATAATATTCCTCGCCTTTATTGTCAACCAAAAATAATTTTTCTTTGATCTTTTCTATATTTATGATATTTTTCTGTTCTTGATTGATTTCCTCCACTTGCATTGCAATCTCTTTCTTTGCCATACCCTTTTCCAGTTTATTGAAAAATTTCACTAGCTTTATTATTTTCGGACTTTCTGTGGGCAAATCACAAGAAAAATAATCCAAAAAATTTCCCAAATATCCTACCTTTGATTCCAACTCATCTTTTACTACTTCCGGATTTTCAACCAAAATTTCCACATAATCATTAAGTAGCGTCATATCTTCTTTGATTTTTTCAACCATCTGCGGTTTAACTTCCCTGCCTTCTTCAAATTTTCTCGCAATCGCTCCAGATAAAACCATAATCGAATTTCCAAGAATATGATTCATCTGATTATATTCACTTATTTTGAAATTTTCACCCTTCTTTTGCTTTAATTTTTCGCGCAAAATTTCAATATTTCTTCGCACTAAAAATTGCTCCGGTTTTTTGAAACCAAGCTCTTGCTTGCGAGTTTGCACCACATAAGATCCTTTGTAGAAATCTTCATATTCATCAAGATGCTTTGAAAGTTTTTCCCAGGAAACAGTTTCTTTAATTTTTTCTTTTTCAAAAGCATTTTCTAAAATAATTTTTTCCGCAAAATTTTCGTTCATAAAAATTTATTTTATCGCTTTTTCCAATTCTCTGTAATCATCATCTGTCCAATGATGACTAAATTCTCCTTTTACTTTGGAAACTGCATCACTTGCAGAAATTTTTCCACCTTCAAAATCTCTCGCCCAATCCTGAAGTCTTCCTTCTTCAAAACCGGAAGTTAATTTTTCTCCTTTTCTGGTGGCAATCTGCAAAACCGCTATGTGCAATTTTCTCATATTTTTATTTCAAATTAAATTAACCAAATTAATTCCAATGTTCGTTTAAATTATCAGGCAAATCCACTCTATCTTTTATTTTCTCCGCCTTCTCATGGCTAATCAGTCCATTTTTCTGCGCTTGATCAACTATACTGCTAAATTTTCGCCCCTCAAGATTTCCTGCCTCATCCATCTTTCGAGAAAAATAATCTTTGGCTTTGTGACTCAAATCCAAATCTTTAAAATTATCATCAATTGCACCGCGCGCACCATCGCGAGAAATATTTCCCACGGAAGAACCGAGCTTTCCTCGAAAATTCAAATTATTCAATGCCATATATTTTTTGTTTTTACCTACAAATTACGCATAAATATTAAACAATGATTCCCCCGCCCAAAACTTCTCCCTTACTCGCATAAAACACCGCCGATTGCCCGGGCGTAACCGCCTTTTGCGCCTCCACAAATTCCACCCGATAAACTCCATCCGGCATCATATCATTTTGTATCTTTTCTGTTATTATAGCACCAACCAATGGATTTCGGTAGCGAATTTTCACATTAACTTTGAGTGGAAATTTCGGTTCGCTTCCCCCAATCCAATTGATATCGCGCACCTGCATTTCTTTTCTGAAAAGTTTCGGGTCATCTTCTTTGTTGGTAACAATGAGAATATTATTTTCCAAATCCTTCTCGACAACATAATATGGACCGTTTCCACCGATATTGATTCCTTTGCGCTGACCGATAGTATAAATTGAAAGCCCTTCATGTTCGCTCAAAACTTTTCCTTCTGTATTAATAATTTTCCCTTTTTTCATCGGAGTATTTCTTTTGATGAAATTGGTTGGATATTTTTCCTGCGTAAAGCAAATTCCCTGCGAATCATCTTTGTCGAAAACCGGGAGTCCGAATTCTTTCGCCATTTTGCGAATTTCTGTCTTTTGATATTCCCCAACCGGAAAAATTATCTTCGCCAATTGCGCTTGATTCAAATTATACAAGAAATATGTCTGGTCTTTATTCCCATCTTCCGCTTGAAACAAATGATAGCTCTCGATTTTGGATTTTGGATTTTGTCCGCCAACTGGCAGATTGGATTTTTTTGAAAACTTTTTATTGCTCGTTGGAAGTTCCCGCTTTATGCGAGCATAATGTCCCGAAGCTACAAAATCCGCTCCCATCTCCAGCATCTTCTGAAACAAAAATCGAAACTTGATTCTGGGATTACACGCCACGCAAGGATTGGGCGTGCGCCCTGCCTTGATTTCATCCAAAAAATAATCCACTACTTCTTTCTTGAACTCTTTGGCAACGTTAATCGTATATAGAGGAATATTCAAAATCTGCGCCACTTTACGCGCGTCTTCATACGCTTCCAGTGAACAACATTTATTTTCTACCAATTCATTCTCCTCGGGATCTTTCCAAAAATGCATAAAAACACCAACGACATCATATCCTTGTTTTTTGAGCAACGCCGCCGAAACCGAAGAATCTACTCCACTGGAAAGCGCCAACACCACCCGCTTTTTCTTCTTGTCTTTGGCAGTTTTATTTTTCCCAATTGTTTTCTTTTTATCCATAACCCAATCCTACCAAAAATCACCCATCCGCACAATAACCACTGAATCTTTATTGCTTTTTTGACAAATACGCGATAAAATCAGGGTATATGTTTGGACTGATTAAATTAATAATTTGGATCGTCGGTTTTGTGGTTGTTGCCTCTTTTGCGCTCGACTATTTTGGATATGAAATGAACAGAAACTATTTTCAAGAAAGAAAAAGCGAGTGCCAAGAAAAACTCAAGGATTGCCAGAACGAACTATTGCATCAAGGATTAGACAATGCCCAGTGCAATTTCGACTGTGTTGATCCGAAATTAATCATTAAAAAGAAATAAACTTATGCGCTTAATAGTAAATCTTCCCGCTTTCAATGAAGCAGAAAAAATCGCTCAAACCATCAGAAAAATCCCCCGCCATTTTGAAGGCGTGGATGAAGTTTTTGTACAAGTTATTGATGATGGCTCAAAAGATGACACTGCCAAAGTTGCAAAAGAAGCCGGCGCCGATATGGTGCATATTCATCCCGTAAATCGAGGGATTGGTGTTACTTTCCGCACCGCAGTGTATAAAGCGCTGGGAAACGGAGCTGATATTATGGTCAACATTGATGCTGATGGACAGTTCAATCCTATTGATATCGAAAAAGTAATCCGCCCGGTTCTGAATGGAGAAGTCGATATGGTGAGCGCCGACCGCTTTGGAAAACACGCCGCCAAAAATATTCCTTGGATCAAAGATTTTCTCAACCGCGTTGCCGCCAAAATCATTGGAGGGTTTCTTAATCAAAAAATTAATGATCTCACTTGCGGTTTCCGCGCCTACAATCGTGAATGCCTGCTTCGCCTCAATCTTCCGGGAAACTTCACCTACACTCAAGAAGTAATCATTGATGCTATCGGAAAAAATTTGAAAGTAAAATGGGTTCCAGTGGAAGTTACCTATTTCGGCGATCGGAAATCCCGCGTTGTCAAAAGCGTCTACAACTATGTCAATAACAGCGGAAAAATAATCATCAAAGCTATTCGCGATGTTCGTCCGATGAAATTTTTCGGCGTGCCGGGATTATGTTTGATATTTCTTTCCTTGTTTATTTTTGCAGTTTTTGCGATTTTCTATTTCCAAGAATTCAAAATCTCGCCTTATCGCAACTATCTTTTGCTTTCCATCACCTCCCTTCTAGTTGGATTGCAATTCATTATTTTCGCCCTCATTGCTGATATGATCAAATCCAATCGAAAACTCACAGAAGATCAAATGTATATGTTAAGAAAAGATAAATACCGAAAAAAACATTCTTCCGAAAAACCACACGAGAATCATTTAAATGCGTAAATCATAATTTTAAAAAATATGGAAAAATCAGATTATCCGAAAATTTTGTTCATCAGTCGAGCTTATCCTCCAATTCTTGGCGGGATTGAAAATCAAAATTATGAGATATCAAAAAGTCTCTCTGAAATTGTTGAAACAAAAATAATTGCCAACAAATTTGGAAGAAAAATGCTCCCTCTTTTCGCGCCCTATGCGCTTGTTCAAACTATTTGGCTTCTTCCCAAATATGATGTGGTTCTTTTGGGAGATGGAGTTTTGAGTATTATTGGATGGTTTATTAAAATCTTCTCGGACAAACCTGTTATTTCCATCGCGCACGGGCTGGATCTCAATTGGAACAGTTCTTCCTTGGGAGTCTGGTATGAAAAATTTTTAGTTTGGATGTACAAAAAATTATGGGTGGGAATTTTTCTTTCAAAAATTGACAAATTCATTGCTGTCGGAAATACCACCATCAAAGAAGGGGTTAAAATCGGAATACCGGAAGAAAAATTCGTCTTTGTTCCTAACGGAGTGGATATAGAGAAATTCCTCGGCACAAAAGATTATTCCCGGCGAGATTTGGAAAAAACTATCAATATGAATCTTTCCGAAAAGAAAGTCATCCTCACTCTTGGACGACTCGCTAAAAGGAAAGGCGTTGCATGGTTTGTGGAAAATGTTATGCCCAAACTTCCGGAAAATATTGTTTATGTGATCTCAGGGGACGGTCCCGACAAAGAAAGCATAAAAAATGCTATCAAAAAAACCAAACAATTTGACCGTATAAAACTTTTCGGCCCAGCTACCGACCCGGAAAAATTTCTTCTTTACAATACCGCCGATCTTTTTGTTCAGCCCAATATTCAAATTGATGGAGATATGGAGGGATTTGGACTAGTGGTTCTGGAAGCGGCTGTCTGCCGAAGAGTTGTTGTTGCTTCGGAAATTGAAGGACTCAAAGATGCCATCACCAATGGAAAAAATGGATTCTTGGTTGAATCGGGAAATGCGGAAAAATATGCAGCTAAAATTCAAGCTATCCTGGAAAATGACGATGTTCGAAAAGTTTTCGGAGAACGCGCGCGCGATTTCGTCAAAGAAAAATACACTTGGGAAACTATCGCCAAGAAATATCTAGAAGAAATAGAAAAAACATTATAGTGCAAAATCCGTAATTTACAGATACTTCAATGCAATTTGTTTCATTTTACATTTCCATCGCTCTGATTCTTTTCCTTCCGGGGTGGTTTTTGCTTTTGGCTATTTTCGGGAAAAATGGAAAATTTTCTGCGCTAGAGAAATTTACCATCTCTTTTGGTTTCAGTTTAGTCGCAATCAACTTCCTGATTATTTTTCTGGGAAAAATTGGATTTCTTCTTACTGGAAAATCAATTTTTATTGCAACACTACTCCTACTTGCATCAATGTTTGCCGTCTATGTATTTCACAGCAAAAAATCCAATAAATTATCCCTTGAAGAAAAAAATGAAAGCGAAAAATTATTTTCCTTTTCCAAAAACCAGATATCGCTGATAATCCTTCTTCTTTCACTTACTTTTCTAGTCAAAACCATTTACCTATCCGACACCATTTTTCCCACTTCCACCGACCTGGGACATCATATGTACTGGTCAAAACTTGTTTCCCAAACCGGGCATCTGCCGAATTATCAAGAAAGCGACATCATCCAAGTTGGAGAAAATTATCGCATCAGCGATCCGGAGCCGATTGCCGATTTTATTATTGGCGAACACCTGATTTTTTCCGCCATCAATCTGCTCTCTGGGATTAGTTTTGTTTCCTATTTCCCCACTCTTATTTTATTTCTGTTTAATATTCTCACGGTTATAATCCTCTTCATTTTGACCTTGCGCATTTTTGAAGACTTCGGAAAATCACAAGCACAAAAAATTGCGCTACTGGTTTTGTTTTTTGCCGGACCTGTTTATGCCCTTGCCTCTCCTCAAGCCAAGTTTGCCAGTGGTGGGGTAATTGGAAATACATTTGGAGATTTCTTGATTCCGCTTGCAATCTATTTTTTTCTGCGCGCCTTGAAAGAAAAAAATGAAAAAATGCTTTTTTCGGCCGTCTTTACTACCGCCGGAATGTTTTACATCCACCACCTCAGTTCATTTGTTTTTATATATATTTTCGCTTTCACTTTTTTGTTTTTCCTAATTTTTAATTTCAAAAATATTTCCTCTCATCTGAAAGATTGGTCGAAAATTATTTTTTCTCCGATTGTTATCACACTTCTTGTTTCCTGCTTTTTATTTCTTATCTTCGTTTACACTCCGAATTATCTCGAAACCAGCGCAGTGGAAACAGCCGTTGGCGGACCATCAAAATCCACTCGCGCCGGATTGAGTTTTAATCAGCTCACTTTCAGTTCTGGACAAGCGCGTATGACACTGGGGCTTATTGGGCTAATATTGCTGTTGGCAAGTGCAAAAAGAAAAACCTATTCTTTTGTTTTTCTGATTGGTTGGACTGTTTCCATTCTACTGATGTCACTACGACCCCAATGGCTCTATTTGGATATTCCCTCCAATCGAATTGCCAACTATTTCATCTTCCCTATCATCATCACATCCGGCTTTGCCTTTTTTTGGATTTTTTCTTTTGCCAAAAAACACATCAGCTCCAAACTCTTGCTCACATCCTTTTTCCTTCTTCTTACTTTTTCTTTTTACAGCGGGTTTTATGACAACGCTCAATCGCTTTCTTCCGGAAGTAATTCAAAAAAAGCTCTCCAAGTTTTCACGGCATCACAATATGTATCCGAAAAAATGCTACCTGGAGAACAAGTCATCAAAGACCACAACTACCTCACTGCTGATTCTTGGATCAAATTATATTTTATGCAGGATTACAATTTTCCTTTTTCCCGCAGTTTTTTCAAAAGATATGACGATCCAACCAAACCCAGGGAAATGTGCACTCTTTGGATGATTTCTACTCCCAATACTGAAAATGGACAACAATGCTTTTCTGACCTGGGAATAAAGTTTGTCATTCTTAACCCGAATTATGACAGCGCTCAATTTGAAAAAACCAATCAATTCTGGAAAGTATTTTCCGCAAAAGATGTCGGCGTTTATTATCGAAATAACTAACAACTTTATGCCTAACAAAATAATTTTTTCTATTGTAATTCTCTTTATTCTAAGTTCTTCTTTTTTGGCTTGGAGCGAAAAACGCCAACATCAACAGAGCAATCAATGGTTTCTGTCATTTCAAAGCCCGCAAGGAAGCGATTTGTCCTTTGTTATCGAAAATCAAAACTCCGCTCAAACTTTCCATTGGGAATATTGGAAAGGTGGAGAAAAAGTTATCCAAGGCGATGAAAAAATAAAAACCAATGAAAAAAAATCAATCCATATTCCCATCCAGTCAGATAACAATGCCCCCGAAAAAAATATCATCAAGGTCGATTCTGAAAAACAAGAAAAAGAAATATACAAAATATTCTAGTTGACTTTATCAAGGCAAACCGTTAAAATATAGCGACAAGTAAAAAAATATTCTATGGAAATACTGCACGAACCAAATCCTATTTTGCGCCAAAAAGCCAAGAAAATAAAAGATCCTCTGAGCGCCAAAATCCAAAAATTAATTCCGGAAATGCTCAAAACAATGCGCCAAGGAAAAGGAATGGGACTGGCCGCTCCACAAATCGGAGAATCCATCCGCCTCTGTACCATTGAAGAAGATGGCCGAGTTTATATACTCATCAATCCTCAAATAAAATCATCTTCCAAAGAGAAGACAATTTCTGAAGAGGGGTGCCTTAGTATTCCTGGAAAACACTTCGCAATCGAAAGAAGTGAAGGCGTGAAAGTTCGCTATTTGAATGAAAAGGGAGAAAAGTGTAAACTGAAAACACAAGGACTGCTCGCACGCGCTTTCCAACATGAAATTGATCATCTGGACGGAATATTAATTATTGATAAAAAATAAAAAAAATTACAAAAATGAAACAAACAAAAGCAATCAAGCTTCGAATCGTTTTTATGGGAACATCCCCGTTTGCTGAAAAAATGCTTTCCGCAATGCTAGAAGAAAAATACAACATCCTCGCCGTTTTTACCCAACCGGACAAAAAATCGGGTCGCAAAGGAGAATTGACCCAAAGCCCCGTAAAAATACTAGCAACAGAAAGAAAAATTCCGATCATCCAACCTGAAAAATTCGACAATAAAACGATATCCGATTTAAAAGAATTAAGGCCTGATTTAATAATTGTTGCCGCTTACGGAAAAATTCTTCCAGAAAAAGCGTTGGAAATTCCAGGATTCGGATCAATTAATGTGCACGCTTCTCTTTTGCCGAAACTCCGAGGAGCCTCCCCTATTCAAAACGCTCTTTTATCTGGCGAAGGTGAAACTGGAATAACCATTATGCTGATGGACAAGGGAATGGACATGGGGGATATCTTACTTCAAAAAAAAGTATCCATCGCTATCAATGACACATCCGACACACTCACTGAAAAATTGATGGAAAAAGGCGCCGAAGCTTTGCTTGAAGCTATTCCTCTTTGGATTGATAAGAAAATAACCCCAAAAAAACAGGCTGGAGAAAAAGCTACTCTTTGCCAACTTATTGAACGCAGTGACGGAAAAATAATTTGGGACAATGAAGCTCAAAATATTTTCAATCAATATCGCGCCTTTTACTCTTGGCCGGGAATTTTTTCTTTCTGGGATGATGAAAATGGCTCGACTAAAAGGATAAAATTAAACAAAATATCACTACAAAAAATAAACCCTCAGAAAACCCACCGAATGGGAGAGGTTTTTCAAATCGGGGAAGAAATTGGAGTACAAACATCAAATGGAGTAATAATTTTAAAGGAAGTTCAATTGGAAGGAAAAAGCTCAATATCCGCCAAAGAATTCTCCAATGGATATCCAAATTTCATCGGTAGCATTTTAAAATAAAAAAAGTAATGCAAAAAAATAAAAAAGAAAATTTAATCTTCCTCATCGGGATTCTTTTAATTGGATTTGTTTTTCTTATTACTTTTATTCGTTCAGGAATAAAAAAAGAGGCAGTTTCTTCCGATACGCAAATTGACACTCCTGTTGATTATTCAATTACTTATTCAAAAGATTTGAATGACAAAATCAAACAAAAGTCCGGCATTCAAATTGTTGATTTGCGCAGTCAATCCGATTTCGCAGAAGAGCACATTATGGATTCAATTAATATCCCTCAAGAGAACCTTCAAAAAGAAGGAGACATTCTTGATCCGGAAAAAGAAACTATCCTCGTTACCTATACGGACAGCAAAGAAGCTATCGCAAATTCCGTCAAGCTTTTGGAAAGCAATGGATTTAACAATGTGTCTGTTTTATACAATGGAATGGAAGGATGGAAATCCGGGCTTTTTAGCACTGTCGCCAATGGCAACCCGGACTCAATCCTGGACCAATCAAAAATTATCTACATTTCTTTGGAGGAATTTCAATCCGCACTAAACACCAATGATAATTTGTCTATCCTGGATGTCCGCGAACCGTCAGAATTCGAAAAAGAAAACATCCATAATTCAATAAACATTCCCCTTTCGCAATTGGAAACACGCAAAAATGAAATTTCCAAATTAAAGGAAATAATCGTCTATGGGAAAGATGCCACTGAAAGTTTTCAGGCCGGATCAAAACTTTTTGATTTGGGATTTTTCACCACAAAAACTCTCGACGGAGGATTTGATATATGGAAAGAATTTGTTGCAAACAGCACAGCATCAAAAGAATCGACAACTACTACATCAGAATAATCCTCAATAATCGAAGACTACGCACATAAATTGACTTAATGGTGCAATTTATTGTACACTTAAACTTCGAGCGGATATCATATATAATAAAATATCACCTTTATGCATCAAAAAATACAAGCTATCAAGAATGAATACCAGCAAATTCAAGAAAAACTCAACTCTCCAGAGATTATTTCTGATATGAAAAAAATGGCTGAACTCGGAAAACGACAAGCAGAAATGACTGAGGTAATGAGTGTTATTTTTGAATTGGAAAAAACTGCAAAAGAAATGCGAGAAAATGCGGAAATTGTGAATATGGAAAAAGACCCGGAAATGAAACAAATGGCGATGGATGAAAATATCAAACTTTCTCCCAGAAAAGAAGAGCTGGAAAAAAAACTGGAGCAATTATTACTTCCAAAAGATCCTAATGACAATAAAAATGTTATTGTGGAAATCCGTGCCGGAGCCGGCGGAGATGAATCCGCTCTTTTTGCCGGAAGCCTTTTTCGAATGTATTCCCGCTTCGCTGAAAATCAAGGCTGGCATATTTCTCTCCTAAACTCCCATCAAACCGGAATAGGAGGATTCAAAGAAGTTATTTTTGAAATAAACGGAACAGATGTATATGGAAAAATGAAATATGAATCCGGCGTGCATCGCGTGCAAAGAGTTCCAGAAACGGAAAAAATGGGTCGCATTCACACCTCCACTGCCACTGTAGCTGTCTTGCCGGAAATTGAAGAAGTGGAGTTCAGGATTAATGAAAATGATTTGCGTATTGACACATTTTGTTCGTCCGGTCCTGGAGGACAATCAGTCAACACTACCAAATCGGCTATCCGTATCACTCACATTCCTTCCGGATTGGTAGTTTCTTGCCAGGATGAGAAATCCCAGCACAAGAACAAGGACAAGGCGATGAAAGTTTTGCGTTCTCGGCTAGTCCAACTTGAGGAAGAAAAAAAGGCCAAAGAATTGGGAGATGCCAGAAAAAGCCAAATTGGAACTGGTGACCGCAGTGAAAAAATCAGGACCTACAATTTTCCGCAAGACCGCATCACTGATCACCGCATCAAGAAATCATGGAGCAACATCGAAGGCGTGCTCGACGGAAATTTCGATAGCATCCTTCAATCACTGCAAGAAGAAGACATCAAACTCAAAATGCAAAAATAAAATAAAATAAAAAAGAGAGGTAGCTCCTCTCTTTTTTATAACTTCTCTTATATTTTAACAATTATAGTTTAGTAGATTCAGGACTGGACATTTTTTCGGAGCCAAAGGCGGAGAAAAATTTGCGCGGAGATAAAATTCAACTCCTTAATGTATGTAATAAACGAATTTTATCGTAGCCAGATATTCGGTGTTCATATAATACAATCATACCATAAGATATAATGGTATAGAGAGGTATTGCGAATGCCGTGTTGGGAATCGAATCGATATCCCGTCGCCTAACCTGCAGCCTCTTTGCAAAGCTTAGTAA
>JALNYX010000023.1:1741-14133 GCA_023229615.1 Candidatus Moraniibacteriota bacterium | reverse complement strand
AAAGACAGCGACACCGACGAAAAATATGTCCGAGAATTGGCGAAAAAATATTCTCTCAAAATCAACGTTCTCAATGCCAAAAAAATGACTACGTTAAAAAACGGAGAAAATCTGGAAAACAAGCTTCGCCAAATCCGCTATGCTTTTTTTGAAAAAGTTCTCAAAAAAGAAAATTTCAACCTCATTGCTGTCGGACACAACCAGGATGACTTGGCAGAAACCGTCCTAATGCGCGTTTTGCGCGGTAGCGGATTGCAAGGGCTTTCTGCCATCTCTGCTAAAAATAAACATATTATCCGCCCTCTACTCAACACATCACGCAAAGAAATTGAAACATATTTGAAAGAAAAAAAAATCTATTATCGTATAGACAAGACCAATGCGGATACCGTTTTTTTTCGCAACAAAATCCGCCATCGCCTGATTCCATATTTGGAAAAAAATTTCAAAATCTCCATCAAAAAAAATCTCTCCGCACTGGCAGAAACGATTTCCGATGATTTTGAATACATCCAAAATTCCGCCCGAAAAGAAAGCCAAAAAATAATCACTACCAATGAAAATAAAATTACCATCAATATTTCCGCCCTACTCAATCTTCCTCTTTCTCTCCAGCGCCAAGTACTCCGAGAATCAATTTCTCAATTATCCGGGCTACACAATATTGAGCTGGGAAATATCAAAGAGCTTCTCAAGATTGCTAACAGTAAAAAAAACAAACTTCAGCAAGCAAGTTTTGGGGGGTTGAAAATCCAGCGGAAAGGTGATAGACTAACTTTGATAAAAATATAATTTATACTAAAAAATAAAACATGGACAAATTAACCAAAAATATCGGAATTATAATCATAATTTTTTTAGCCATTTTCGGAATATCAATTCTTTTCAATTCTCCCGCCCAAAAACCGGCAGAAATTTCCCTCAGTGAATTGGCTAGTCAAATCAACAACGGAAAAGTATCCTCCATAGCTATAAAAAACAACACACTTGAAATTGAACTTACGGACAAAACAAAAGAAAAAGCTGTCAAAGAAACCGACTCCTCATTAACAGAATCACTTATCAATTACGGAGTTTCAACGGAAAAACTTCAGAATATAAAATTAGAAGTAAAAACAGAATCCGCCACTTCTTCCTGGGCCGCCGCCATTCTTCCTTTTCTTTTGCCTTTCATCCTTATTGGCGCTTTCCTTTGGTTTATGATGCGCCAAGCGCAAAGAGGAAACTCGCAAGCACTCTCATTTGGCACTAGCCGAGCTCGAATGATTGATCCGAAAGACAAAAAAAATCGCATTACTTTTGCCGATGTCGCCGGAGCGCAGGAAGCCAAAGAAGAGCTTATGGAAATTGTTGAATTTCTCAAGCACCCGAAAAAATTCTTGGAAATGGGCGCAAAAATTCCCAAAGGAGTTCTACTACTTGGCTCTCCTGGAACTGGAAAAACTTTGATGTCACGCGCAGTCGCTGGCGAAGCGCAAGTTCCATTTTTCAACATCAGCGGAAGTGAATTTGTGGAAATGTTTGTCGGAGTCGGTGCCAGTCGCGTTCGCGATCTTTTCAAGCAGGCCAAGAAAAATGCCCCTTCGATTGTTTTTATTGATGAAATTGATGCCGTTGGACGACACCGCGGAGCCGGACTAGGTGGAGGACACGATGAGCGAGAACAAACACTCAATCAAATTCTCGTTGAAATGGATGGATTTGAAACCAACACCAGTGTAATCGTTATTGCCGCCACCAACCGCCCGGACGTTCTTGATCCTGCCCTACTTCGTCCAGGACGCTTTGACCGTCGCGTAACAATGGATCTTCCTGACATCAAGGAAAGGGAAGCTATCTTAAAAATACACAGCAAGGGAAAACCATTGGAAAGTGACGTTGATTTGAAAATTATCGCCCAAAGAACTCCCGGTTTTTCCGGAGCCGATTTGGCAAATCTTCTTAATGAAGCAGCTATTTTGACCACGAGACGAAACAAAAAAATGCTCAGCAATCAGGAGTTGCGAGAATCAATTGAAAAAGTAATGCTTGGACCAGAGAGAAGAAGCCGGGCAATTAACAAAAAAGAACAAGAAATTATCGCCTACCATGAGGCTGGCCACGCTTTAGTTGCCTCCAGCTTGGAAAACGCTGACCCGGTGCAAAAAATTTCCATCATTTCCCGCGGACGAGCCGGCGGATACACAATGTCCGTCCCGCAAGAAGACAAAAGATTGGAAAGTCGCGCGCATTTTATTGATGAACTAGCGACGCTTTTGGGAGGATATGTAAGCGAAAAAATCACCATTGGCGATATTACCACCGGAGCTTCTAACGACCTGGAAAGAGCCACTCATTTGGCTCGCAGTCTTGTCACGAGATTTGGAATGAGCAATTTAGGAGCGCGCACTTTCGGAAAGAAAGAAGAAATGATTTTCTTGGGTAGAGAAATGAGCGAAGAAAAAGATTATTCAGAAAGAACCGCTGATGAAATCGACAAAGAGGTTTCCAGATTTATCGAAGATGCCCGCCAAACCGCAGAAAAAATTCTAACTGAGAAAAAAGATATTCTCAAAAAAATCGCCGACGAACTGCTTGAAAAAGAAACGATCGAAAAGGAAGAATATGACAAATTGATTGGCATAAAAGAAGAAAATCAGGAGGAAAAAGAATAAAAAAACAAGGAAAAGCATCTAGTCTAGGGTAAAACACTAAAATATTTTAGTGTTTTACCCGATATCAAAAGGACGATTAGCTCAGCTGGTTAGAGCGTTGCATTGACATTGCAGAGGTCACTGGTTCGAGTCCAGTATCGTCCACAAGAAAAAAGCCCGCGAGTGAGAAATCACTCGGGGCTTTTTTATTTCCTTAAGTCTTTATGTCTTATGTCTTATGTCTTATGTCTGAATTATTGCAATCGATCGCATATGCCATCACTATTGGCATCAACAAATGCTTGTCCGCAACCTCCGCCACCGATTCTTCCTTGTCCTTGTCCTTGTCCAACTCCAGTACCTCTTCCTTGTTTATTCTGTCCCATACCGGCTCTTTGACCATCTTGGGTTCGAAGTCCGAGTTCAGCGCGAATTTGATCGGCCTCGGCATATTTCCCCTCTTCTGACAAACGATGAGCTTCGGCAAACTTGGCAAAATTTTGTTCATTCACAACGCTCATCACTCTGCCTTGAAATTGATTTTGCTCCATCAATTTCTTCCATGCCTGATAATCGTTATTTGCAAACGCTTGCTCCATTGCATCGTGTCTTTCTTGAGAATAATTCGGACCTTTTTGGGAATAATCTCCTCGGTATGCTTGTGAAACCGAGTAAGCCCCAGCCAAAATTACAGCTACTAATACTGATGTTCCAACGATAAGTTTTTGATTACTCATTGAATTACAATTTTTAAATTTAATTATTACCCTTGTGAAAACGCGTTTTTCACTCACGAATTATATTACGTTAACCGCTTTTTTTTCTTTCAAGATTTAATTATCAAATCTTTCAACCTCATTTTCTTCCAATATAACTTGGGGCGATGGAGGTTTCCTGTCTTCATATACCCCAATCCAAGGACGCACTTCTTTTCCATAAAAAATATGTTGTTTTTGGTCTTCTGTTTCACCCAAAACTTTTACCTGCGCTCCTTCTTTTTGAATAATCCTTGGTCGCCACAAGATATCATCCCCTTTTATTATCCAAATATTCCCATCAAATCCTTCGATTTCAAAATTATCTTTGCTCTCCAGAAAAATAACCGTTCCCGCTATTAACCCCATCTCCGGCTGACTCCAAACTTTCGCCCGATATTCATTACTTCTCCCGTAATATGGAATTGAATAAGAGATGCTTCTTTCAACTTTTTCACTTAATCCGATTTGATAAAAAAGCACACCTAACGCAAGACTAAGAACGATGCTGGATCCGATAATGGCGAAAGGATTGGTTCGATATCCCTTTTTCGTATGACGGTAGTTGTAAAATGACAAAAAAGAAACTCCCACCAAAGCAATTATCCAAAAAAATGGCAAGCTCATCGCCAAATATTCGGAAAAGTTCTCTCCGGCTCGAGGATAGATATCCCAATCGCTGTTTATCAAAACAAATGCCATACTTCCCACGGCGATACCTCCAATAAAAACAGCTGCGCCGAAAGAGGTCCACACCAGATAGTCCTTAACCAAAAACTTCCATTTTGGATCAGGCTTTATTTTTTCCTGTTTTATTTTTTCCAGCACTTTCCCGCTTATTTTTCCTTCCATTTTTTTACTTTTAACAAAAAATTATACATCAATATTTTCTTTTTCAACAATATCTCGAAATTGTTTTTTCGCCCTTCGAATCAATGTTCCCACCGTTCCCATCGGTTTTTTCAAAATATCTGAAATTTCCTGATAATCCTTATCTTCAATAAATTTCAACACCAAAACTTCGCGATATTTTTCGTCCATCCCTTGAAGTATTTTCTCTACCTGCTTGGAATCAAATTTCTTTTCCAAATCTTTTGCCATATCCTCATCACTAGAAACTATTTTTACCAGTTCTTGAGCTTCTTCCGAACGAACCATCTGCGGACGACTCTTTGTTTTTCGCCAACTGCTGATTGTCTTATTATGTGCAATACGATAAATCCAAGAAGAAAATTTCAAACCTGAGTCGAAGTCATTCAAATTTCGATACACCGCCACGAAAATTTCTTGCAACAAATCTTCCACATCCTCTTTTGAAGAAGCAGAAATTCTCCGAATATATCGAGCCAGCTTTTCTTCATATCTTTCCACTAAACATTCATAAAAATCCTGATTCTCTAAGGCAAGCAAAACAAGCTCTTCATCGGTTTTATTTTCACATTTCTCTCTGATCATAAATAGGCAAAATTAGCCAAGAAATTCAAACAAACTTATTTATAATACGCATTCAAACAATGTTTATTTCAAGAATTCAAAATAAAAATCGCGTAGTTCAGATAAGCGGCGAAACTTACCCAAACAAGATAAGGAAGCATCAGCCAGGCGGATTTTTTTTCCACTCTGGCAAAAGCGATAACATTAAGAAAAATCGTGATCCATAACATTCCAACTCCCCACAAAGCCAGCATTGGATTTTCCATTCCGAAAAACAAAAGCGACCACAATATATTGAAAAACAATTGCACAAAAAATATCCAGACTGACCAAAAAATATCCCGCCCTGTTTCTTTCTTTCTCCAGACTAGGTAGAAGGCGATTCCCATCATTATATATAGAACAGTCCACACTGGCGCAAAAACCCAGCTGGGGGGATTAAGAGGCGGTACAGACAGTGTCTGATACCAAGTAGCGACAGAAGTGTTGGTAAAAATTGATCCCAAAAATCCGGCAAAAAGAGGGATGACAATTGAAATGGAAAGTTTTATTTTATTCATTTTTATTTTATTCATTTTTTACCTTTTCATTCTACCATTTCTCCAAAATTTTATCCACACACCAACCATTTACATTCTCTTGAAAATATGCCAATATAATGGGAAAATGAAAACAACAGTTCTTATGTATTTTTGTATTTTAAAAACTTTCAAAATTCAAAAGGAGAAAGATTATGAAAAAATTATTCTTAGCTGGTATTTCTGCTGTATTTTTTATATTTTTTTCTTTTTCTTCTTGCTCTGCCGATTCAGCAGAACCGATGGAAATTTTGAAAGAAAAAATTGAGGCAATCGTCCTTATTTTGGACGACTCAACAAAAAAAGAGGATGTTTTCATTATTGTCGAAAGCGTTTTCGACTTCAATGAAATCTCCAAACGAGCGCTTGGGGCAAAATGGGGAACTCTTTCTCCCGAAGACCAAGAAAATTTTGTTCATGGATTTTCTCGGAAAATTTTCGAAGCTTACTATGAAAAAATTTCCGGAAAATCTTCAACCTCTGAAATTATTTTTCTCGGGCAGAGAACAAAAAATGGCATCTATAATGTTTCTACGAAAATCGTACGAAATCAGATAGAAATACCCATCGCATATAGAATGAGATTATCTGCTAATGGACAATGGAAGATTTACGATATTGTAATTGGGGGTGTGAGCCTAGTCGCCAACTACCGCTCGCAACTGAACTCAATGAGTTCGACGGATATTATGGCAAAAATAACAAAAGCAGAGTGAAAAATAAATTTTTTATTACAACACTCCGCCACAGCGATTCCCACATGGAATCGCTGTTTTTTATGCTTTAAAATATAAAAACTGCCGGCATTATGCCGGCAGTTTTTATTGGTAATTCAATTTGTCGGAGTGCTGAGAATCGAACTCAGACTAAATGGTCCCAAACCACTCGTGCTGCCACTACACCACACTCCGTTATCTTTATCCTAACCAACTTCACCCATATTACTGGAAAAAAATCATTTCGTCAACTAAAAACAAAATCCGCCTTATCGGCGGATTTTGTCGCTATCTTTTAATTCCGTACGGACTCAAAGATATTTATTTAACAGCTTCTTTCAAAGCTTTTCCGGCTGTGAACTTAGGAACGGTCATCGCTGGAATATTAATACTTGCTCCAGTTTGAGGATTTCGTCCTACGCGAGCAGCTCTGTTAGAAACTTTGAAGGTTCCAAAACCTGTCAAAGTAACCTTGTTTCCTTTTCTAAGCTCTTCTGTGATCTTATCAATAACAGTCTCGATGATTGCTCCAATTTCTTTTTTTGAAACTTCTACTTTTGAAGCAACAGCATCAATCAATGCATCTTTGTTTATGTTTTCCATAGTGTACACCTCCTTTCATTTTTAATTTTTATCTTCAACTCTAGTAATTTTACAACTTTTCCTTGAAATAAAGCAAATCTAGTTATCCACAACGTAAAATCCAACGCAACGTCGGATCACGTTGCACAGCACCCTAGAATCCATAATTTATCGAGCGTATTCAACCGCGCGAGTTTCCCTCAGAACATTGACTTTTATTTCACCTGGATATTTCAAATCTTCCTCAATTTTTTCTGCAATACTTTTTGCCAATTTCATTGCGCCAAAATCATCCACTTCTTCCGGCTTAACAAAAACCCGAATCTCTCTTCCAGCTTGAATAGCATACACCTTTTCCACTGCCGGAAAAGAAGATGCTACCGCTTCCAATTCTTCCAAACGCTTAAGATAATTTTCCAAGCTATCCTTTCTAGCTCCAGGGCGTGAAGCTGAAATAGCATCCGCCGCCGCCACAATAAAAGATTCCGATGTTTCGAATGGATATTCTTCGTGATGAGATTTCATCGCATCAATAACCTCTTTGGCAACACCGAATTTTTCCAATATCTTAACCCCGATTTCCACGTGAGTTCCTTGAATCTCATGATCAACCGCTTTTCCAATATCATGAAAAAGTCCGGCCTTTTTCGCTACTGCCACATCCGCTCCCAATTCAGCCGCCAAAGCTCCTGATAAATGAGCCACCTCAACAGAATGAATCAAAACGTTTTGACCAAAACTAGTTCGGTAACGCAATCTTCCAACTAAATATAATAATTTTGGATTCAATCCAACAATACCCAAATCATATGCCGCTGCCTCTCCGGCTTCTCGAACTTTGTTATCCACTTCTTTTTTGGCATACTCAACCGCTTCATCAATACGCGTCGGATGAATTCTTCCGTCCTCAATCAATTTGCCCAAAGCAATCCTGGCAATCTCCCGACGCACAGGATCAAAACCGGAAATAACAATCGCTTCCGGCGTATCGTCAACAATAATTTCCACTCCGGTTGCCCGTTCCAATGCCTTAATATTTCTTCCTTCTCTTCCTATGATTTTTCCTTTCAAATCATCCGATGGAATATTTATAGTACTCGTTGTTACTTCTGCCGAATGCGAACCGGCATATTTCTGAATAGCTTGCGTCATAATCGAACGTGCCCTTTCTTCCAAGGATTTCTTTCCTTCATTTTCCAAACGAGAAATTTTCTCCGCTAACACATCCCGATTTTCTTCTTCTGTAAGTTGCAAAAGAATATTTTTGGCCTGCTCCTTATTCAATCCGGCAATTTTCTCCAGTCGCATTAATTCTTCTTGTCTTGTTTTTTCCGCTTCAAGTTTTATATTCTTGATTTCTTCTACCTTATTTTCCAAGGCAATTTTTCCTCGATCCAATTCCTCCATTTTCTTGTCGATTGTTTCTTCTCTCTTTTCGATTCGTTGCTCCATTCGATAAATCTGACTTTCTCTTTCTTTTTCTTTTTTCTTGGCCTCTTCCAAAATCTCTACTGCTTTATTTTTCGCCGCAAGCCCTATTTCCTGCGCTTTCTTTTCCGCCTCTTCCAGCATATTACTCACCTTCCCCTCTGCTGTCGATAATTGTTTTTTCGCAATAGATTGACGGGCATAGTAACCCAAAATTGATCCCGCGGCCAAAGCCAAAACGGAAACAACCATAGCTATCAAGCTTATTTCCATATTTTTTCATTTCCTATTCAATTGGACAAAACGAAAACAAAGAATAAAATACTGTTATTCCGAGAAAGGTAAAGCAAAATCAAGCATCAAACGATTAGCGCGCAATTTTAAAAGATTTTCATTCACTGCTTTTGTGCAAATATTGCTTAACATACAAATCATAATTTTTCTCTATATTTCCGAAAGTGCAAATTGAAAGGTTGTGTATAAATTTATTACTAATAGCCATTCTATTATACAAAAGCTCTTTTGTCAAAGACATCCAAAAATGCTAAAATAATAGATAGTAAAATTAAGAGCTTTTATAATAATTTATAGCTTTTGCAAATTTCATTTATATTTTTGACATTTGCACTTTGCATTTTGACTTTTTATTATGTACAAACCAGTAGTGTTGATAGTTTTGGATGGATGGGGACTTTCCAGCAACCGGCAAGGGAATGCTATTTCCAATTCCCGCAAACCATCTGTCGATAAATTAGATCAATATTATCCTTCAACCACTCTTCAGGCATCCGGAATTTCTGTGGGAATTCCTTGGGGAGAATCAGGAAACAGCGAAGTTGGACATATGACTATTGGGGCAGGGAAAATAATCTACCAAAATCTTCCCCGAATTACCCTGTCAGTTCAGGATGGATCTTTTTTTCAAAATGAAGCTTTTTTGGAAGGAATGGAAAATGTCAAAAAAAACAATAGCTCATTGCACCTTATGGGGCTCGTTGGAGAAGGAGCTGTCCATTCATATTCAGAACATCTGCACGCTCTTATTGAAATGGCCAGCATTCATAAAATAGAAAGACTATATTTGCATCTCATCACTGATGGACGAGATTCTTCTCCAACCTGCGGAACCAAAATTATCAAATTTCTTCAAGACAAATTAAGAATGAAAGGAATTGGAAAAATTGCCTCTGTTTGCGGAAGGAATTGGACGATGGATAGAAACAACAATTGGAGTCGCGTAGAAAAAGGCTACAATCTAATGACTCAAGGTCAAGGAGAACAAATCACTGACCCAATCAAATATCTCCAGGATTCCTATGCCAAAGGAGTCACCGATGAGTATATTGAACCTGGAGTAGTCACTGAAAACGGAAAACCAGTTGCTCTTGTGCAAGATGGCGACACTATGATTTTCTTTAATTTCCGAGAAGATCGCGCGCGGCAAATAACCAGAGCCTTTACTCTGCCGGAATTCGATGGATTCAAACGCGAAAAACGCCTGCAATTGAATTTCGTCACTATGACTGAATATGAAAAAGATTTGCCGGTTTCTGTTGCCTTCCCTCCGGAAGAAATAAAAAATGGATTGGGAGAAATACTCAGCCAAAACAGAAAAAAACAACTGCGCATTGCGGAAACGGAAAAATATGCCCATGTTACCTATTTTTTCAATGGAGGAAAAGAAGAACCTTGGCCGGGAGAAGACCGCGTCTTGATTCCTTCTCCGTCCGTTTCCAAATTTGATCAAGCTCCGGAAATGAGCGCCGATAAAATAACCCAGAAAGTTATTGAGGCTTTGGAACTGGAAAAATATGATTTTATTTTGATAAACTATGCCAACGCTGATATGGTTGGACATACCGGAAATGAAGAAGCCACCATTCGAGCTGTGGAAACTGTCGACAATAACCTCGCCACCTTGATTCCGGCTGTTCTCAAAATTGGCGGCTGTCTTTTGATAACTGCCGATCATGGAAATGCCGAGGAATTGCAAAACCTGCGCACCGGAGAAATCAACACTGAACATTCCTCCAATCCTGTTCCCCTTTGGTTTGTAGCGCCCGACAACCATCATGAAGAAAGGAAAACTGATACAGGAAAAGAATTCAATCCCGGAGGGCTTCTCAGCGATCTCGCGCCGACTGTTCTTGGTATTATGAGAATTGATCAACCCAAAGAAATGAACGGCGAAAGCCTCCTGCCACTTCTGAAATAATTTCATACCACCTAAAAATCAGTTCGCACAATTAATAATCACTTACTTCACACAAAAAAGTTGCAAATTTATACACATAAACAAATTTGCAACTTTTTATTTTTTAATATCTTTCTCAATTTTCCACCCCTCACAGTGCCTCAAAATCCCCAAATACGACTGAAAACTTTGATTAAAATTATCCTCAGAAATTATTTTATTTCCCAAATCCAATTTTTTTCTTTTTATTTTTTTCATCATTCTTTTTTTTGTTTTCGTCCGCAAGACTTTGTGTTTGGGAAAATTGACCATTCCTAAAAAATCAACACCAGAAGAGAATGTTTTGATGAAAACTTTATTTGGATGAAGTTTTAATTTTAATTCTTCGCTCAAAAATTTTTCAATTTCAGGAATAATATTTTCCAACCTTTTTTTGTTTTCCGATAAAAATGCAAAATCATCGGCATAGCGAATATAGTTCTTAGCTTTCAGTCTGTGTTTCACGAATTGATCAAATTTGTTCATATAAATATTCACAAATAATTGCGAAGTCAAATTTCCCAATGGCAAGCCAGCAGAAAAACTTTCCACTATATTTCTTAAAAGCCAAATAATATTTTTATCCGAAATATATTCTGATAAAATTTCAAGCAAAATTCTATGATCAATGCTGGCGAAAAACTTTTTTATGTCGCATTTTAAAATCCAGCAAGTTTTAGTATTGTTTTTGCTGACGATATGTGCGTATTCGCAAAATTTATTGATTGCCCTGTGAGTTCCTTTGTTCATTCGACAGGAATAAGAATCAGCGACAAAAATTTTGTCAAAAAAAGGATACAATTTTCTGTAAATTGCATGATGCAAAAGCCGATCTTTGACACTGGCTTTGTGAATATCTCTTGGTTTCGGATCATTGATTTTAAACGCTTGATAACCGCCGTGTTTGTAGGTATGATTGAAAAGGTTGTGATGAAGAGAAAAAATATTATCCATCAGATTCATTGAAAATTCCTGTACATCTTTTCTGTTTTTCTTTCCTATTTCAAATTCTTTCCATGCTTCGAGCAAATTTTCTAAACAAATAATATCTTCGAATTTATGAACCAATTGAATTTTCATAATAATTCTACTTTTAATACCCCCCCCCCAGCAAACTCCCTGCGGTAATCGGAAAGGAAAAAGAAGCTTACAAATTTTGGCTGGTTTTACATCGCAATTTTCCCAAAACTGAACGCTACGGACTTGGACGCAGAATTGACCAACTGTTTTTGGAAATTTTAGAATTAACTTTCACAGCATCATACCTTTCCATTGATCCAAAAATTGTTATGTTGGAAAAAATAATTTCCCGCTTGGATATTCTCAAATTCTTTCCCCAACTAGCTTGGGAGAATAAACTTATTCCGGATGAAAAATATATTGAACTTTCCGCGAAACTTCAAGAAATCGGACGAGATATCGGAGCGTGGAAAAAGGGACTTTCGGAAAAGAAAACTCCCACTAAATAGCAGGAGAAAATCAGCAAGTTTCGGAACCACAACACGATTGCGATTCTCAGCATTCCAGACATTGTCGTTCTCAAACCGATTGACATTCACATTGAGATCGTCGTCAGAGTTGAAGTTCACATTAGCAACAAAGAAATGTGCGACGAACCATCTGTGCCACCATCCCTTAAATACTCTTGGGATTGAATTTTATTTGGAACATAGAAGTTCACCAGCTCACCGCACCAACTGGCTGTTTTTTTATTTTGAAAAAATACATTCACTCTCTTGCAAGGCATACCCAACAAAATTCTCGAAAGTAATTTTCAGCAACTTTGACCCGAAGCCGTAGCCACGAATTTTCCCAAGATTGCTTTTTTATTATACAAAAAAATCCCTTGGATTCAAAGTGACAAAGTGTCAAAGAATCCAAGGGACAAAAGATTAGAGAAACAAACTGGCCTAGTTTCAAGCCAGCCGCGGAACCACAACACGAGCGCGATACCCAGCACGCCAGACATCGTCGCTCCCAAACCGATCGACACGCACACCGAGAGCGTCGTCAGAGCGGAAGTTCACACGAGC
>JALNYX010000023.1:0-1731 GCA_023229615.1 Candidatus Moraniibacteriota bacterium | reverse complement strand
ATAAGCAACAAAGAACTGATTATTCGACTTGAATAAAAATAATGTCGCGTAACCATCTTTGCGAATCCAGTCGCGATACTTCTTCACAAAATTCTTGATCTGCGCCTGTGTCAAGCATAACCTGCTGACATCAGGTGAAAGCGATCCGAATATTTGTGAAAAATTCGCGTCCTTCACCAACTCGTGTACAGCAATAGGAGTTTCTCCTGTTGCCATGCCTTGCTCGTCGGCATTCCAGTTTTTAAAATCCAAGTCGATGCTTGCGAATACATCGCTCGCGTCCGCCAAAACTTCCGAGCCGTCGCACTCGTCGAGAGTGAGATTTTCTCCAGCGAAGATAAGTCTCAGAAATTCATTCTGAACTTTTTCAACCCCTCTGACTATCATTTGCGCAATTTTTTCGAGGGTCGCACTTCCCTCTGGAGTCGCCAAACGATAGATATTTTCCATTGTTCCGCCGAACTTTTTTACAAGCTCGACAAGACTGGAAATAATGGACACGAAAACTCCCATTCCCGACACGATTGCCTCAACTTCTTTCTTGCTTCGTCTGGACATAACACACTCCTTTTATTTTTGGCGCATCCTTCACTTCGACCCAATGCCAAAGCCACAGACTTACCATCATAATTTCGTCACAGCGGAAAAAATTCTGAATAAAAAAACAAAATCCTTTCTGCCGTGGCGAATTAAAAAAAATTGTAAAGAACTAAATTTTTACCAAGAAGCCAAAAGACTTCTGTCGTTTCGAGCCATTCTCAAAATGACTTTTAATCATAGCACCAAATCAGCTTTCTGTCAAGATGTAGCGAGAGTGCTCTTTTTAGATCTAGCAATTATGCCATTTTATTTCAATTCAAGAAAATATTTATATCACAAAAAAAATCCCGCAATCGGGATTTTTTTTATTGAAAATTGAATAATAAGCACTATTTAATTATCTTGTCCACAATTCCATATGCTTTGGCTTCTTCGGCGGACATAAAATTATCCCGCTCGCTGTCTTTTTCCACCTTGGCGACTTTCTGTCCGGTGTGCTTGGCAAGAATTCTATTTAAATTATCCTTGGTTTTGAGAATATGCTTGGCGTGGATATCAATATCCGTCGCCTGACCTTGCGCTCCGCCCATCACCTGATGAATCATTACCTCTCCATTCGGAAGAATCATTCTTTTTCCTTTCTTGCCTGCCGCCAAAAGAAGAGAAGCTGCACTAGCCGCCAATCCGACACAAATCGTTTGAATATCAGGTCTGACATATTGCATCGTATCATAAATCGCCATTGCAGAAGTAACCGATCCTCCGGGAGAATTGATATATATCCGGATATCCTCCTTGGGATTTTGCGATTCCAAAAATAAAAGCTGGGCAATTACAGCATTTGCCATATTATCCTCAATTATATTACCAATAAAAATAATCCGATCTTTCAAAAGCCGGGAATAAATATCATACGCCCGCTCCCCATAATTGGTTTTTTCAATAACCGTTGGAATAAGAATTTGATTGGTTATATTTTTCATACTATTTTTAAAATTTATAACTTACACAATTAAGCAGATTCTCGATTTCCTGAAAAATAATAAATTTTTCTTTTTACTCTTGTCTTTGTGCGTATATAATAAAAACCTCGCACCCAAACCAACCAAGTATTAGCAAAAAAGAACAAACTAACCAAAAGGGACAATTGGAAAAAGAAAAAGTTATTATTTTTCAGGAAATTCCACACTG
>JALNYX010000022.1:6131-14158 GCA_023229615.1 Candidatus Moraniibacteriota bacterium | reverse complement strand
AGATAAAGGAGGGGATACCAACGAAAATGTCGCTGCGGGGCTTTTTGATTATCCGGTTCTGATGGCGGCGGATATTTTACTGTATGATACCGAGGTTGTGCCGGTAGGGGAAGATCAGGTTCAGCATATTGAACTTACTCGAACACTGGCTCGAAGATTTAACAAAAAATTTGGAGAAACTTTTGTGGTGCCCGAGGCGAATGTGAAAAAGGAAACGATGCGGATTATGGGATTGGATGATCCTACCAAAAAAATGAGCAAGTCGGCAGCTTCGGAGTACAATTACATTGGGCTTTTGGACGATCCAGAATTGATTGCCAAGAAAATCAAAAAAGCCGTGACGGGAAGTGGAAGTGAAGTGAAATATTCCGATGACGAGCCGGCGTTGAAAAATTTGATCAACATATTTTCCGCTTTTTCCGGAAAATCTGCCAGCGAAATAGTTTCAGAATACAAAGGAAAAGGATATGCCGATTTCAAAGAAGGATTGACAAAAGCGGTTTTGAGTTTTATTATTCCTTTTCAGGAAAAATTCAAGGCAATTGACGACAAGCAAATTTTGGATATTCTTCAAAAAGGCGCTGAAAAAGTTCAGCCATTGGCGAAGAAAAAAATCGAGGAAGTGAAGGCGAAGGTTGGGTTTATAGCTTAAGAAAGACGAAAAGGAGGAAGATATGCTATCTGCGAGAGAGAAAAATGAAGAAGATATGATTAAAAAAGTGCTGGATGGAGAGGGTCAAGAGGATATTGATCCGAAAACAGCTCTTTTGTTGATGGTGGTAATTTTACTGGTTGCGATTTCTGCACTTGTCGCAGTATTTATGTTGTATGTTCTGAAAGGATAAACCAACGAATCGGCTCCAGTGTTTTGGCCTCGGGATTTGAAGCTTGTAACTGCAAGTACTCCCGAGGCCTTTTTTATTTTCGAATCAAATCAAGAAGTTCGTCGCGTTTTTCTTCCATTAATTCCTTGTTGTCGGCTTCGAGGTTGAGGCGCAATACTGGTTCGGTGTTGGACGGGCGGACGTTGAGCCACCATCTTTTTCCCGGCTGGTTGTCCCAAAAACTAATTTTTATTCCATCTAGTTCTCCGAGTTTTCCGTCTTTATAAATTTCTTTGATTTTTTTCAAAATTGCATCTTTGTCAGCTACTTCGCTATTAATTTCTCCACTATGGTAATATTTTTTCAATTTTTTTGTGAGGGAAGAAATTTTTTCTCCTGTTTCCGCCATTAAATTAAGAAGATAAATTGCCGGAAGGGAACCGGCTTCGGCGGTGAAGTTTTCCTCAAAATAATAATGCCCGGAAAGTTCACCGGCAAAAATAGCCCCTTCTTCGCGCATTTGTTTTTTGATCAGGGCATGACCCACGCGACACTCAATGGCTTTTCCTCCGTTTTCTTCAATGATTTCTTTGACTGCCATTGATGAACGCAGGTCGTATAGTATTGTTGCGCCGGGATTTTTTTCCAGGACTATTTCCGCAATGAGTCCCGTAATTAAATCCATAGGAATTATTTCTCCTTTCTCATCTACAAAACCGAGACGGTCGCCGTCGCCGTCATAGGAAATTCCCAGGTCGGCTTTTTCTTCGAGAACTTTTTTTTGCAAAGCTTGTAATGTTTCCAGTTTCAATGGGTTGGCTTCATGATTAGGGAAACTTCCGTCAAATTCTTCAAAAATAGTTACTAGTTCAATGTTTTCCGGAAATTTTTTGTACAGATCTAATTCCAAAGCGCCCATTGCATTGGCAGTGTCGGCAACGATTTTGAATTTCTTGTCGCCAAGACTGAAAAAGGAAAAAAGTTTTTTTAGGTATTGATCGCGGATGTCTTTTTCAATCAACTCTCCTTTGATTTCAGTTTCCGGAAAATTATTTTCTGCAACAATGTCGCGAATTTCGTGAAGACCACTGTTTTCTCCAATTGGAACGGCATTAAAACGACAAAATTTCATTCCATTGTACTCGGCTGGATTGTGCGAAGCGGTGAGTATGATGGCGCCTTCAACGTCCAGTGTTCCGCTGGCAAAATATACCATCGGAGTGGTGCAAAGACCCAGATCATATACATCTGCTCCCTCATCAATAATTCCTTTTTTTAATTCTTCAAAAAGTGCCGGGCTGGATTGGCGGATATCTCTTCCGACAGCAACCTTTTTGGCGCCAAGGAAACGAGCAAAAGCTCGTCCTATTTTGTAGGTTATTTCTTCATTGATTTGATCGGGATATGTTCCGCGTACGTCATAGGCCTTGAATATTTTCATTGTTTCATTGTCAGATTGTTTCATTGTTTTTATTGTTAAAATTATTAGGATGACTGTATTTTAACATATTTTGGATAAATAAATAAACACAAAACCGCACAGGGTTGTGCGGCGGGTGTTTTTATTTTGGGTTTACATCTCAAAAGAGAGAAATGTGGCGGATAGATTACATTGATGGCATAGAGATATTTCCGGCTTTCATTTCTTTTTGCATTTTCTTTTGAATGTTGAGCATAGCGGTATTGATGGATTTGAGCATATTTTTTTCCAAATCTTTGGACTCTCTGGCTTGTGGGCTGATTTGAACGCTCACAACTTGCATGGCGCCGTTGACAGTAATTTTTATTCCTTTGTAATCTTCAGAGGAGCTCATTCCTTCAAGAAGTTTTTTCATTTGATACATTTGCTTCATTTTGTCGAACATACGGGGTTAATTTTCAATGCTTAATTTTTAAATGAAAAAATAAAAAATGAGATTGAAATATATATTAAGTGTTATGGTTATAATAATACATTGACAAGTTTTGATTTGCAAGGGAAAATCTATAAGTACTGTATATTTAATTTATTTTGACGAATTCAGCTGAAATTATTTGTATATTTGTAGCTGATTTGTAATTTTGTAAAAATATGAAAATTGGAATTGTGGGATTGCCGAATGTGGGGAAATCAACCCTTTTCAAAGCATTAACGAAAAATCCGGTGGATATCAATAACTATCCTTTCTGCACGATTGAGCCGAATATTGGAATCGTCAAGGTTCCGGATGAGCGTCTTTTGAAGTTGTCCGAAATGTCGCAAACGGAAAAAATAGTGCCGGCGATTGTGGAATTTGTGGATATTGCCGGAATTGTTAAGGGCGCTTCGGAAGGCGAGGGATTGGGAAACAAGTTTTTGGCGAATATCCGCGAGGTGGATGCGATTGTGCAAGTAGTGCGGGTGTTTGAAAATGGAAATATAACTCACGTGCATAATAAAATTGATCCGGTTGGTGATATTGAAGTGATTAATACTGAATTGATTTTGGCCGATCTCGAAACGGTTTCAAAGACAGAAACACGAATTGAAAAAGAAGTGCGGGGAAATAAAAAGGGCGCTGACAAGCAGATGGAAGTTATCCGTAAAATAAAAGCGACACTGGAAAAAGGCGGTCTTGCTAATGAAACGGAAGGATTGGAGGAATTAATGAAGGAAGAAAATGGAAAAAATATTGTGAGAGATATGTCATTACTTACAATGAAGCCGTTTTTGTATGTGTATAATGTGGCGGATCCTGGTCAGAAGTTGCCTGATGAGTTGGAGGGGAGAAGGCATATTAAATTGGATATTAAAATTGAAGAGGAATTGATTGAAATGAGCGAGGATGAAAAAAGGGAAATGGAATTGGTGTCGCACATTGATGATTTGATAACTGCCGCCTATGATCTTTTGGGATTGCAAACATTCCTGACAACCGGAAAAATTGAAACGCGCGCCTGGACAATCAAAAAAGGCGCGACTGCTCCTGAAGCCGGCGCGGCAATTCACACAGATTTTCAAGAAAGGTTTATCCGCGCAGATATTATTAATTGGCAAAAACTTTTGGAAATCGGCTCTTGGGGAAAAGCCAAAGAATTAGGAATAGTCAAAACCGTCGGCAAAGACTATATTATGCAAGATGGAGATGTGGTGGAGTTTAAGGTGTAAAAATATTTTCTTTATTTATAATTAGTAAAAAATTAATAAGTTGACGTTATTTTTGTAATAGCGAGAAAATATTTTTTGTTTAGGAATGATAAGTAAAAAACCGCCCTTCAGCTGGCGGTATTTTATCTTTCCATACCTTCTCCGCAAAATGGAGAGAGGTTCGCGTTTTATCCGCCGCGCTTTTCGGTTGCGCGCCGCACAAAATACTTTTGCGGAGCGCGGTTTCGGGATAAATAAAAATACCTTTTTGCCAGCTGAGCGGCGGTTTTTTTCTTCTAAGAAACAAAATTGTAAAATTCAGCTTCTATTGAAGGGGCAAGCGGTTGAACTCACGCTTGCCCGTGAACGTTATTTTTTCTCTTGCCTGGTAAGCAGCCAGGCTTTCTTTCTTTCCTCCTTCTTTCTTTTCTCTGCTTCGAGGAGTTTAGTTCTTATGTTTTCAGTGGAAAAGCGCCCAGCCGCTTTGTCCACATCTTCGCCATACACATCATCAGAGTTCCCGAATTTCTCTTTTAACAAGCCCCGAACTGCGGGGCCAACAATCCAAGAAACATTGTGTGCTCTAGAGAACATACGGCCGAGCCTACGCCTATCATGAGGGTAGTTAATTACATCTTCCTCAGTTAAGCTATCGAGGAATTTCTTTTCCTCTTCCCTTTGGGTGTTGTGTTGAGCCCACCGCTTTTCTCTTTCTTCATCCTCCTTCTTTTCTTTTTCTTTATCAAAAAATTTTATTCCTCCCCTGACTTTGGCGGAAATTTCTTGCCCAAGGAAATGTGCAAAGAATTGATACGTTATCCACTCGGTACCTTTTTCATTGTCTCGATGACTCGAGATTTTCTCAATCCTTTCTACAGAAACAACAACTCCTGAAATTGTTTGCCCCTTTGGTGGATAAACAATGATGTTTATCTCCTCTAAATTTTTTTTGTCGGAACGGAGATAGTTATCCACCCCGATTTTTTCAGATGGACGAAAGTCGACATACTCGCCCGCACGATTTTTGTGATGAGTACCTATGACGCCGTTTTTAATAGTCCACTCCTTGTTCATATTCCCTCCCTTGCCCCTGTGGGGCTTTTAGTTGTTTTTGAATCACCCATTTGAAACAACAAAAAACTTTGCGATTTCAAATGGAAGGGTGATGCAAAAATGGAGTAAATATGAAATTTTTTTCAAAGAACAATCTTCTACAAAATCACAAATAAATTTGCAATTTTGATTGAAGGGGTCAGTATTGAACTGTACTCACCCTTCCGAACTTTTTACCTGCGGGCAATAATGAACCCGCCCGCAGGCAATGGTCTCAGAGAGCTGTCCAGGAACCAGCCCTGAGAGACCGTAAACCCCTGCTCGCGCAGGAGTTTTCCCCGGAGGGCATCGATTTGCATCTGTGCATCGATGCCCTCCGAGGTTCCCCGCCGAGAGGAAAGCTTGGCCAGCTTTTCCCACTCGGCGGATGTGCACCGGGATTGGTGGACTTTCAAAGACAAGTCCACCATCCGGTGCGAACAACAACTCAAAACGACTACGGCACGGTAGCCTTTCTGAGCTGCTTGGAACAGGGAGAAATCCGTCCCCCCGCCACAGAAGTGACAGAGGTAAAGGATATTTCCCTCCGGCAATGGGTCCTGGTATACATCCCATTGCCGAGAAATTCCTCGGTGGCCCCAGAGCTTCCGAGCCTTAGTGGCCTCGGCAACCAGTTGGGATTTAAACTCCAACCCCAACCAGTCAAACTCTGGGAAGAACCCCTGTTCGTGGCCAAAACCACTCCCAGGGGCCACCACCAGATCGCCAGGTCGTGCCACCTGGCGGAGCAATCCGACAAGCAAGCTGTGCTTGTCGGATTGCTTTTTTACAAGCTGACGGCACTTGTTGCCGTCAGCAATATCCCGGGCGTAGAGCCCGGAAACATACTCTGCATATGTTTCCATGTCCCTACCCCCTTTTTTTTGATTTATTTGTTGTCCAAGCTTACAAATTTTTTCGAGCTTAAACAACAAATAAATCTTTTTTTAATGTCCTTTTTCTTCTAAGAATTTTTATTGTGAAATAAGAATTCTATTGAAGGGGCAAGGATGAACGGCCTTACCCTTATTTAAAATTTAAGCCCATTACTTCGGTCTAGGCTTACGACCGTTTGATCTTTTGTCGGAAAGATCGAGTATTGTTCGACTTGAACATACTCCCGTCTCTGTCTTTGATCCCGATTGGTTGGTGGATCAAATTAGGCAAGGTTTTACTCATACTCCTTACCAGAGACACCTGTTTTTTAAGTGGCTGTACGAAGGACGCTAACCCTTCTGCAGGTTCCACTTTGCCGAAAGCCCAAGAACGCTTACGCGATCTTGGCGGTCTGGAGGCCCATACCAAGAGCCTCTTTGACCGTCACCTGCCGGCCGTGCATTCCAGGTTCGGCCTGGACTTGCGACGGACGGACAGGCGCGCCCGGATGAAAAGTAAATACTATCTCTTCATCCTGCTCGGTTCCAAGGATTATGACCGTGAAGTCAACATCCTGGCCCCGAACACCCTCGACTACGCAGGACACTTTGCTGGTGTTTTTGCGGTCGTCGAGAGAGACGATACTGTCGGCGGGCATATCGACGAGGTCAATCACGCCGAGCAGGCCCCGAATATCCTTCGTAATGAAGGCCTCGGTTCCTGCCATAACCGCCGGATGGGAATATGATTCCCACTTGGCGGCCATGAGAGCTCTTTCGAGCTCTTCCGCGCTCTCAAACCCTACCACGACCGAGCCCGCGCCGGTTTTCGGCAGACGCTGTGCAAGCGTCTTTTCGAAATATCCGGGCACGACTCGACGGGTAGTGTCGATCGCCCGAGCGATGCGGATCTGAATATTAGTCATGATATTCTTCTCCTGGGGTCTGACGTGCCCCTGATTTTATCTTATTTTCTCCATTTCACTTCCGCGTCACCGGAAATTTATAGGAGATATTCGACTCAATCGCTCACGACCAGCAGGTAATCTGCTGGATTTTTCCGTTCCCGATGAACGGAATTTTGAGTATTATTGAATAATAAGCAAAATACCATTCATCGGATGATTTAAAGAACAATTTTAGCTCTCTTTTTAAAGAGATTTTTGCATCCGAGCGGGTGTTCAGTCCGTCGGGTGCAACTGATCTCTTTATAAAATCAGGTGATTGTGATGTCTTTGGGTGGAAGTGATCCGCTCATATTTTTTCTCTCTCCGATATGAGCAAAGCATCTCACGCACTTAGTAGAGTGATGGGGAAGGATAGATCGTTCATCTATCTTTTCCTCCATCTCATCCAATCCTTAGTCAGCCTATGGCTGATTGCGAACGAGAAGATTTATTCTCCAGATGCCTATCTTCTAATCCACTCTCTCCGTGCGCCTAATGTTATAGGGGCGAAAGTAAATTGTATGCATCCGGTTTATAAAATCTTATTGTTTGAATGTACTTGTTATGATGTGGCTGTCTTTGCAGTTCTTCATCGTAACAAAGTAGTATAGCAGACATTTTCCAAATTGTCAATAATATGTGGCTAAAAACAGAGCATATTTCACTAAATTCCTATAAAAAGCCACAATTTTCTATTCAAAATAGGCATAAAATTGTCACAACAAATTGACAAACTTCTTTTGACTTGCTATAATAAAAGGGTAATAATCTGATAAAAACTATGTTTGAACAATCATTGATCCAATTGGGACTCAGCTATACGCAAGCCGCCGTTTATGAGACTTTGCTCAAAAATGGTCCATTGCCGGCTGGCAAAATAGCCAAAAAAACCGCTTTCAAAAGAGGCTTGGTTACAAGGTCCTGGAAGATCTGGCGAAGTCCGGTCTGATCCAGAAAGAAGAAGAAAAGGGGAAAGTGGCGGTTTTTGAAATAAAACACCCTTTGGAGCTGCGGGATTTCGCCGAAAAGAAACAGCAAGAGGCGCGGGATGCCAAGCTGGCTCTCGAAGGGGTTTTGCCGGCTATCATTTCTGAATTTAATTTGGCGTCGCAAAAGCCGGGAATTTTGTTCTATGAAGGCGAAGATGGCGTTAAAGAAGTGTTGAATGATAATCTGGCAAGTC
>JALNYX010000022.1:0-6121 GCA_023229615.1 Candidatus Moraniibacteriota bacterium | reverse complement strand
GCAAGTCGGACGGAAATTTATACTTATGCCGATATGGAAGAAGTTGATCGGCATATTAAAAAAATCAACACGGAATATGCCAAAAAAAGAAATCGCCTGAAAATTGGTAAAAAAGTTCTATTGGTTGATTCCGGATATACCAAAGAAATTTTGCAAAGCTATCAAAAAGCGAATCTGGATGTCCGGTTTGTCAAAAACGTGCCGCATTTCGCGACAATAATGCAGATTTATGACAACAAGGTGTCATATGTGACACTGGAAGAAAAAAGAATGATTGGCGTGATTATCCAGGATCCGAATATTTATTCGATGCATAAGATTCTTTTTGAAAATATGTGGGAAAATGCCAAAAATAATAATTAGGCGGCATCAGATGTTTTTTCTTTTCTGATTTGCCATAATTTCACTCCCGCCACTTCGATTTCTCCGGTTTTTTTAAAACCTTTCTTGTTTAAATATGTGTCAGTGATTTTGAGTCCCGGCACGGCTTCGGCGACAATCGGGAAATTCTTGGCGACTTCATCCAGCGATGCTTCCATCATAGCGTTGCCGATTTGCGAAGCTGCGTATTCCGGCGCGACATTGAAATTGGCGAAATGTACCGTCCCGTCTTCTTGCTGGAGCATGCTGCAAAATGCCGCTATCTTGTTCTGATGGTAGAGGCAATAGAAATCGGTCTTGGGGTTGGCCAGTCTTTTTTCCAGGCTTTCTTTAATTTTTTCCTTGAAAGCTTCCGGAAAACCGGCATAGTTCTGCGCGTATATTTCCTGCATCCGATCAAGTATTTCTTTTTCGGACAAAAGACTTTCTCCGTTTGTAATCTTAAATTTAGTGGTCTTGATATTTTCCAAAGAAAAACTTCCACTACTTATTTTTATGGCAGCGAAAGAAGTTTTGAAAATTTCCACCTCGGCTTTTATGCTATTCAATTTTTCCAGAACTTGCTGGGCGGTGATTGTTTTGTCTTCCGCGCATAGAACCAGGAGTTGTTTGCCGCGAAGCAGGAGATGTTCGGCGACTTGCTGGGCGACCTTCGGATCTTTGCTCTCAAATTGGGAGGCTAGATATTCCGCCGAAGATTGGGCGAAATCGGCCAGTTCCGCGTATTTGGCGAAAATCAGATCAGCCGTCGCCTGGTCGAATCTTTGGCCGATGGAGAGGATTTTGTCGCCCATTTCCTGGCCGAATTCCAGTGACAAAAAAGACTTGAGTCCGTTTTCTCCGTGCTTGCTTGCAAAATCAAGCAATATTTCTTTATTGTCATATTTTGCATTATGATAAAAGATAAGAAACCATCCTTGTTCTTGGAAATTTAAGTTATTGAATAGAATGCCGGTTTTTTTAAAAAAATCCTGCTCATAAAAGCCAAAATAATTCTCCTTGAATTCTTGCAAATATCTTTCTCGCTGCTCTGTTTGTTCTGAAGTTTCATTTTTATGGGAAAAAAACAAGGTTTCATAAACAAAATCATGTATTTTTGGTTGTATGATTTTTTCTTTCGAAGACAAATCTCCCAAATTAAAATATTTTTGCAAGATTTTATGGTCGTCAAATATTCCAACGTCACCTTTTGCCGTTAATCTTTGTGCAAAGTATCCGGGGTTGTTCAATTCTCCAAGATCATATATTTTTTCTAGATACCTAACACCTTCATCTGAAATGTTGATTTTGCCAAGCTCAAGTCTTAATAGGCAAGAGGATGATCTTTTTCTTATATCCACGTCAGTATGATTTAGTAATTCGATGAGTTTTTTTGCGGAATAGTTTATATTATCATTTTGCATAAGAGCGATTAAACTGCTCTTGTAGAGATACGTCGAAAGAGGATCATTTTTAATAAAATCAACAGCAAAGTCAGCGGATTTTTGCGTTTTTATTTTTAATAATCCATCTAATATCCTTTTATGGTAAAAATAATTTATTTCAAATTCATCTTTCATATCTTCTCCAAAACCATCACTTAGGTCGCCTTCCTTATCCGTGAAATACATTTCTCCCCATTCGGCCGTATGCGTATTTCCGTATTCATCTGAATAATAATCTGCCGATTTGTTGGAATCAGGAGTAATGTCTATATATCTTCCTCGGGCTTTCTCGTCTTCTATGAGTTTCTGATTATATTTAAACTCTGTTTCCCGGTTGCCGTTAAAAGCTAAAATCATGTTATGCTCGGCCTCCGGGCCATATATGGCTAAATTTTCAATTGCAGCAGTTACAATAATGTCGTACTCTCTTCTTTCGTCGTAGAGGGTTGAATATGGGATAAATTGGAGATCTCTATCAAATTTTGAGTCTGATTCATCTTGGTACGTATAGTCTATGATGGTATCCCTTAGGATTTCTTGGGAGTTTTCGCTTTCTGGCGATCCCTTGAAATATGGCAAATTCTCAATAATCGCTAGGCGCAACCTGGGATCGGAGGCGCACTGAAAAAGTTGTTTCAATTCATAAGGAGAATATCCATGTTCTTGGATGGATTTTTTTATGATTAAAAATAATTCCGGATAATGTATTTGCGCATAGTCTATGGAATCATTGATCTTTTGAGGGTTGGCAAAATCAAGAGAGTTATATTTTTTCAATTCTTCAAATCCTGTATTTTTTGTAGGATTTTTTTTATTGGATATTATATCACCCGGAATTTCTTCGGAGGAAACTGGATTGTTCCGAGGAGTGTGATTTTCAGGTTTGGTAAAAAACTCCGGTGTTGGTCCGGGCTGGGCGAGCGGTTCTGGCGGCAGTATGGGCATATTTTCATTCATAGCCTTATTATTATACCAAACATTTGATTTTTGTCTGCATGAGAAAATGTATATTGAAAATGTTTTGTTGAAATTGGCGAAATAAAATCAAAAGAAACATATTTTCCCGAAAACAAGCCATTTTCTGGGAAGGGGAATATTTTCCAGGTCGTTTTTTGGCTTAAAATGGGTATTTTGATGAATTTATGCGTAATACATCATTTAAAAACCTAAGGATGGACGATTCGATTTATCATTTAAAAATCTAAGGATACTAACCCTTAAAACTATCATTTTTTAACAATTAGATTTTTGATATTTTTTTATCCAAACTTCTCTTAATTTCAGCCGGGTTCAGTTTATCATAAATCATTCTTAACTTCACTTTTTCACTTTTTGGAAATTCTACATTTTCCATTAATCTTTGATAGGGTGTTCTAGCTCGGTCATATTTTTTAACAATTTTAGTATTAACTCGTTTTTTCTCAATCAGTTTTTTGTTTGAGAGAAAAAAGTTTTTGTAAAAATCTTGTTCATTCCAATACAAATCATTCATTTTTTGGAGTTGGCATTCTTTGTCCATTCTACCATAGCCCATTAGCTTTCTCACATGCGTGTAATTTTTCTGTTCAATGTGAGCATTATCATTTTTAGCATACGGTCTACCTCGAGTAAATTCGATATTATTCGCCAAACAATGATTGTAGAGTTGCCAATTGATAAATTCCGATCCATTGTCCGGATCAATTCCTTTTAAAGGGAAGGGTAAACGCTTGGCAATATTCTCTAACGCCAGCTTGATGCCTTTTTGACCTTTACCCATCACCGCCTCTGAGATTGTCCACTGACTGGCAATATCCGTGTAGGTAAGCGTAAAAATGAACTCTCCAGACGCGCTAGCTCCACAGTGGGCAACTGTGTCCAACTCTCCATATCCCAGTCTTGTTTCATCCCAGCTAGAAGTTTTAATGGGAATTTGTTTTTTTAAAAGACTGCCTGGCTTAGTGGTAGAAAAAACTTTACTATGTCTAAAGGTTCTAAACTTTTCCAATCTTCTATCAATAGTGGCTGATTTAATTTTACATAACCTTTCCTTAATTGATGTGGGGATAATTAATTCTTTAAACTTTTCCAAGACTTCAATATATTCTGGGAGCATTGGTTCAAATCTTTGCCCACAAGGATAGTCAAATATTCTCCAGATTTTTGTGAGGTAAAAAATATCAGTGGCATCATATTTTTCATGTCTTTTGCGATTAATTGGATTTTTACAGGTCAGATCAATTTTAGCAGAAAGTATTTGCGTTAGATAATTTCTACTTAGCCCAGTGTTTTTACTAAGCTCATCTAAGATTACAACTTTTTGTGACTTATCCACTTTCAGATATCGACCCTTTGTTTTCCTCACTAATTCTTTTCTTGATTTTAAACTCATTTTCATAGGAATAGCTTTAATTGTTAGCTAGTCCTAAGCTTAGGTTTTAAATGATAATTCGACTATGGGCAACCTTAGGTTTTGCATGATTTACTACGCAACAAGAAGGCGGCCTTAATCGCCTACAAGAGAGTACCCTCTTTATGCGGGCAATCAAAGTGGTTGCTCCAAGGGAACTTCATACGTTCGGCGATGGAGCCGTCGTACGGGGAGCTCCATGTCCCTTATGGACCCGTTTGGGTCTTGGGGACTAATGAGTACTCTGTGGATCCCGAGTGGGTCCGCAGTGCCTTTATGGCGCAGGGTCGCGAGATCGGGATTTTTTTCGATCTCAGACCGCTTAAGAAGGGGGCGTTGTACCCACCTCCTCTCGATGTCAGACTTCCTAAATCGAAGGGGTTCGAAATTAATTCTCCTTACGAGGATGGTTATGCTTGGCTCGGTCAGATCAGGGAGTCGGAGGCTATCGCAGAGTTTAACCGCGAATATCGCAACAGGAATGACCAACTCCATCATTATGACGGATTTGGAAATATTAATGTCGTTTGTCGTGTGGTTTAAGTCGAGAAAATGCCTCTACATGGTTGTTTAGAATTTTTTTGAAAGATAAATCACCCCGCAAAAGGTGAAAAAAGTTCAAAACTGTGGTTCGAAATTGTGCGGAATTTCGGACCCTATTATTGAAACCTTGATTTCCAATGATTTGAAAATCGAAGTTTCATTGTAGGAGTTTTTTTTAAAATCAATAAAGTTTCGCAAAGCGGGGAAAGAGAGGATTTTTTCAGATCTCTCTCCTGAAATATTTTTTCTTTTTATCCAATGCTTTGCGAAACTTTGTTGATTTTTTTGTTTTTCTTTTTGGTTGTGTTATAATTATTGCAAAATACAAAAATAAAAACTAAAAAAGCGTATTTTTTTATTTGCAGTGAAAATAAAAATGAAAATTGTTAATGATTTGAATATTAGAAAGCAGGCAGATGAGCTGGGCGTGAGTGTTTGGCAGGCACCGAGCTTCCTTTTTTTACTGATGGGAATTATTGTCGTAGTGGCGATGACGGTTGTCTATTTCGCTTCAATAAACTACGGTTCGCCGGAAATTTTGATTTTCAGCGAGTTTGCCGTGGTGGTTGTGATTTTTACTATCGGAACTTTTATTATTCGCAATGTTGAATATATGGCGGCGGCCAACAAAACCAAATCGGAATTTATTTCAATGGCATCTCACCAACTCAAAACTCCGATTGCCGAATTGAGTTGGGCATCTGAACTTCTGATATCGAAATATAACAAAGGATTGGGAAAAAAACAGTTGGATCTTATTGGGGAAATTTCCAAGGCCAATATGCATATGTCGCGTTTGGTGGGAGATTTGCTTGATGTTGCCAGGCTTGATCGCGGGGCTTTGCTTTTGGCGCAGGACAAAATTGATATCGCAAAAATCGTGAAAGAAGTGCATGAAGCCGATCTTCCTTTGGCAAGCGCAATGGGAGTGAAGGTGGATGCAATAATCCCCGGCAATCTTCCGGAAATCGTTGCAGATAAGAGAAGGATAAAAGTGGCGATTGATAATTTGATTTCTAACGCCATAAAATATACAGCAGATGGGGGGTATGTTGAGGTAAAACTGGAAAAGGATGGCGATAAAATTAATTTTTGCGTAAAAGATAATGGAATTGGGATTCCGGAGAAACAACAAGATAAAGTTTTTGAAAAATTTTTTCGCAGTGACAATTCTGCCAAATATAAAATTGAAGGAACTGGGTTGGGACTATATATCGTGAAAAATTATATTGAGCAGTCAGGAGGAAAAATTTGGTTTAAGTCAATTGAGAATGTGGGATCCAGTTTCTGTTTTTCTCTGCCGATAATAAATAAGAAATAAATTATTAAGTAAACAAGCTCAGGATTTGCGCGCTTGAAAAACATTCGTCCGGTTTTTCGAAAA
>JALNYX010000060.1 GCA_023229615.1 Candidatus Moraniibacteriota bacterium | reverse complement strand
AAATGTTTCCGGAATTTTCTTATGTTGGAGATGCGTACGAGGCAGCCGAGGGCGCGGATGTTCTCGTGCTGATGACAGAATGGAATCAGTATCGTGCGCTTGATTTGCAGGAGCTGAAATCCAGGATGAAAGCCTCGGTATTTGTTGACCTGCGCAATGTGTATAATCCTAAACAGGTGAAGGATGCCGGATTTACGTATGTGGGCGTAGGACGGGGAGGGTTATGAGTTATGCACTCTAAAATATGCCACATTTTCTTACGATCGTGAGATTTTGTGGCATTTAGATGGATAGAAAAAAGCCTGACGGTTAAAAAACTGTCAGGCTTTTTATAATAAGTGTAGCATTTTGGTCTTTTGGATTTCCGTCTTCCTCTCGAAAACAGACAAGTGCGGGAATGACAACGGATATTTTTTTATCTTCCTATCCCTTTGTAAATCACTCCTTGCTTTTCAAAAGTTATTTTGTCGAGGCAGTTTTTGCCGTCGATTATGATTTTTATTTTGTGCTTTTTTAAAAGTTTTGGGTCGATTTCTTTGAACGCCTTGTGGTCGGTTACCAAGACAACTGCTTCAGATTTTTTTAGCAGTTCCTCAATATTTTTAACGGTGGACATTTTCGGAAAATATGGGTCAAAGATTTCCACTTTAGCTCCGTGTTTTTTGATTTCTTCAATTACCTTGAGAGCGGGAGTTTCGCGCAAATCGTCGACATTGGCTTTGTAAGAAAGTCCAAGAATTCCGATTTTGGTTCCGTTGAGAGGTTTTTTGATTTTGTTCAATTCCTCGTGCAAAAGTTCAACAGTATAAAGAGGCATTGAGTTGTTGATTTTTCTGGCTATTTTGAGGAATTCATGGTCAAAACCGGAAAGCTTGGCGCGCTCAATCAAATAATACGGATCAACCGGAATGCAATGTCCGCCAACTCCACAACTTGGCCAGTGAGCCATAAAAGAGAAGGGTTTGGTGGAGGCTCCGGTAATTACATCCTTGACATCAATTCCCATTTTGTCGAAAGATTTTGCGAGTTCGTTAACAAAAGCGATGTTAATGTCGCGGAAAGAATTTTCTACCACTTTCACTGCTTCAGCTTCACGAATGGATTTCATTGGAAAAATTTCTGCATCAATGATTGCTCGGTAAAAATTCAAGGCTTTGTCTAATCCTTGTTTGTCAAATGATCCGACTACGCGTGGAATGTTTGTTACGTTCCATTTCGGATCTCCAGGATTGATTCGTTCCGGGCAATGCGCCAAAAAATAATCTTTTCCAACTTTGAATCCTGCTTCGGCAAACATCGGTTCAACTATTTCTTCACAAACGCCGGGATTGATAGTGGATTCAATGACAATCAGTTGTCCTTTTTTGAAATTGCGAACAATTGACGCAACTGCTCCGCGCACCGGACTCAGATCCGGAAAAAATAATTTATCAACAGGAGTGGGAACACAAACCAAAACAATGTCGGATTGTTTGATTATTTTTTCATCAGTAGTAGCCGTGAGTTTCACGATAGGAAGATTTTTGTGCAAAAATTCTTCTTCAATGGGACTTTTTCCTGCTTGAATTTTTTTAATTTTTTCTTTGTCCATATCTAGACCGAAGACCTCAAAACCTTTGAGCGCCGATTGGACGGCAAGAGGGAGCCCGACATAACCCAAACCGATGATGCAAACCCTATTAGTAGAAACATTATTTTTTTTCATTTATATTTCGTTTGATGTGAAATCGTAACAATGGAAGTCTAATTTTGTTTATAAATTTTCAATTTCCAATTTTCAATTTTCAATCAATTTTCAATTCTCAATTTTTAAAACTGAATTACAAGTTCAATTATAGTATTTTTGGCAATTTCGTCAATTGAAGTGGATTTCTTTGATTATTTCTTTAACATCTCGGAGATTTTTTATTTGTACCGCACGGGCGCGCCATGTGCTGGCATTGGGGATATTTTTCAAATAGGAAGCTAGGTGGGCGCGGAAAATCACAAGGCCTTTTTCGCCAAAATATTTTTCCACCAATTCGGCATGGCGTAAAATGGTTTTCTTTTTTTCTCCTTCGCTGGGATTTGAATATTTTCCGGTTTGGAGAAAATTTTTGATTTGGGAAAATATCCAAGGATTTCCGATAGCTGCTTGTCCAATCATTAATTGAGTGCATCCGGTTTTTTGCGCGTAAAAAAGCGCATCTTCAGGGGACTTGATTCCGCCGTTGTAAACGATAGGAATCTTTAAAATCTGAGTGAGTTTTTCGACTATTTCCCAATTTGGATTTTGATGAAACATTCCTGGCAATGTTCGGGCGTGAACAATCAGGCAATCAATCCCGGCTTTTTCTAATTTTGGAGCAAATGACAAAATTTCTTTTGGATCAGAAAGTCCTAGTCGAGTTTTGATTGAAAGGGGAAGAGAGATATTCCTTTTTATTTCTCGCACTATTTTTTCAATCGATGGAATGTTTCCCATTTGGCAAGCGCCATAACCCGCTTTTTTTGCCTTGGGAACGGGACACCCCAAATTGATGTTGATTCCCATCGGATGAATTTTTTCTTCAACAGTTTTGGCAGCGCTCATCATTGATTCAATATTGCTTCCGAAGATTTGGACAATGTAATTTTTTTCTGTGGGAGAATATTTTTCCGCTAA
>JALNYX010000021.1 GCA_023229615.1 Candidatus Moraniibacteriota bacterium | reverse complement strand
TTCTTCCGAATTTTGGAAAAATAAAATCGATTTTTTCAAGAATGAGCTCTTCTCAGAAAATTTATTCTGCGTCAATCATATTGGCAATAATTATTATTCCTCTTTTTTTTCGAAATTCAAAAGATGATTTATCCCAAATAACTTCCGATGAGGCAACTGACGAAACCCCATCTTTCGCATTGGCAGAAGAAAAAAATATTCAACCGGAAAATTCTTTGAAAAAAATACTTGAAACATCAGAAGCTGTTAAATTTGAAATAGAAACTGACGGACAATTATTTTTGGTTTCCGGAAACAAGATTACTGAACTTTCCCAAGAAAAAGAATCGAATTCTTTCACCTTTCCCGATTCTTCTTCTCGCATTGAATCCGCAGCATTTATGCCGGATCTGCGCCTGATATTGATTTTAACCAACCAAGGAAAAATAATAAGCTTTAATACTATTTCAAAAAAATTCCAAGAAAATAATTTTTCCGCCCCCGAGGGATCAAAAATTGAAGATATGGAAACTTATCTGACATATCTGTATATACTCGATAGCAATAATAATCAGATCTATCGCTATCCCCGCGCTGAAGGAGGATTTGGAGAAAAAAGTGCTTGGCTCAAGGAAGAAATGGATATTCAAGATTCCGGCGATATGGCAATAGATGAAAACATTTTCCTGTCAGACGGAGAACAAATTGAAAAATTTTTCCAAGGAAAATCAGAAGACTTTTCCATTGAACAATCCAAAACTCCGATTAAAAATGATTTAATTTTTACATCTCCCGGAAATGATTTTATTTACTCAATCGACAAAGAAAACAGTCGCTTAGTGCAATTCTCCAAACAAGGAGAAATCATTCGCCAATTTTACGATGAAAAAATATCCTCGGTAGAAAGTTTTATTACTTCCGAAGATGAAACAAAAGCTTATCTAGCCGTTCCTGACGGAGTTTATCGCCTTGATCTCAAATAACAAAAAAACAGCGCTCGCTCTTTCGAATAACTGCTGTTTTTTTTATTTTTCAATCAATGATTCCATCTTCATTTCTTTCGGCTTTCTGATACTCATCACATCTACAATAGTTGGCGCGATATTTCCCAGTATCCCACCATTTTTCAATCTTATCTCGGAAAATTTATCGCCAACAATCGCAAATGGCACAGGATTTTTTGTGTGAAAAGTATGCATTCTTTTCTCTCCATCAACCACATCAATCATAACATCAGCATTCCCATGATCGGCCGTGATAATGGCAGTTCCCTTTGCATCAAGAACTTTTTTTACTATCCTGGCAACCTGCTCATCAACAAATTCTATCGCTTTAATTGTTGCGTTTAGATTCCCTGTATGCGCCACCATATCCGCATTAGCAAAATTAATCGCAATAAAATCATATCTATTTTCATTGATACTTTCAATTGTCTTATCAGCAATTTTCTCTGCTGACATTTGCGGATAATCCGCATATGAATCAATGACCGGAGATGGAATCATTATTCGATCCTCCCCACTGACCGGATTTGGATAACCGCCATTCAAAAAATAAGTAATATGCGCATATTTTTCACTCTCAGCAATATATAATTGTTTTTTTCCTTCCAGTGCCACTGGCAATGTCATCTCCAGTGTTCTTCCAGGAAAAGCCGTGTGAATATCCAAATCCGGTCCGAAATCCGTCATCGCAGTAAAATACAAATTTTCCAAATGATCAATAATCGGCATATCATCAGTTAATATTCGATCCTTATTTACAGCCACAAAAAGTTTGGAAAATTGACGCGCTCGATCCGACCGAAGATTATAAAAAACCACACTATCATTTTTTTTCAAACGGGCAACCGGATTATTTCCCTCAAAAATAACAGTTGGAACAATATATTCGTCGGTTAGATTATTTTTGTATGCATTTTCAATTGCTTCTTCCGGACTGCCCGCCTTTTCTCCTCGCGAAAAAACAAGTGCGTCATATGCCAATGACAAACGCTTCCAATTTTTTGCCCTGTCCATCGCATAAAACCTCCCGCTAATTGTTGCGATTTTTCCTATTCCCTCTTGCGCGATTATTTTTTGAAAATTTTTCAATTGAGTCAAAGCGCTTTTTGGATAAGAATCTCTTCCATCAGTAAAAAAATGACAATAAACCTCACTAACACCGTTATCTTTTGCCAAGCGTAGTAAAGCTCTGAAATGCTCAGGATTGCTGTGTGGACTATCAACATCGCTCATTAGTCCCATTATATGAAAATTGCCCTGATTCACCTTGGCATGACGTACCGCGCCTATCAGAACAGGATTTTCAAAAAAAGATTTATTTTGGATACTTTCACTGATGAAATGAGAATCTTGCATCACGATCCTCCCAGCTCCGATATTCATATGTCCAGCCTCGGATCCGCTCATTTGATGATCATCAAGACCAACATCCTCCCCGGTTGCTCCCAATGTTGTAAATGGATATTTTTTGAAAATTTCATCCAAAAAGGGAGTCTTCGCCAAAAAAATCGCATTACTATCAGATGGCGGCGCTATCCCCCACCCATCCAAAATAATCAAAACGGTTGGCCGTTTTTCCCTGCCAATTATTTTTTTCAAAAAATTCATCATAACGCAATTATACCACAAAATATCTATATGTATTTTGCCATATAGAAAAACAAAAAACCTTCAACGGAAATTGAAATAAATATAGTATTCAATCGGGGCAAATTTTATTTTTTACTTTTTAATCGTTTTTTACTTTCAGGCGTGGTTAAATAATTCTCCTCGGAAATAACCTTTCCACCTGATTCAATTTCTAGTTTTCGCCTAGCATCGCCAGCAATTTTTCCCCCTATTTGAGCAGCAAGTTTATTTTCTTTAAAACCTTTGGCATTTCGATCTCTGGTTATTTTGGTAGTTGACGCTTCACCAAGCATAGAAAAAATCAATTCAAGATCATTCATATGATCACGCAAATTCTCTCTTTTTAATCCTTTATATTTTTTATATTTACTTGGCGTCATACCGAAAGTGGCTTTGGAAATTTCGGCGGTCAATATTTCAAATTCTTTTTTCTCTTTAATTTCTCGTTTTTTCCATTCATCGGTTAACTCCTCGCGAACGGCAATACCACGCATTCTTTTTTCAATCCAATCCTCCGAATAACCTTTGAGTTTGTATAACACTTTTGTTCTTTTTGTAGCTAATTCAGGGTCTTCAATTTCTTGAATTCTTTCAAAACCAACCCTAGCCAGCCAGCGCTTAAATGGTTCGGCTTTCGGTGAAGGAATAGACTGAATAATACGAAAGATGCCTTCAGTGTCAGCACAATCGGTTTCACGCATTTTGCCGTCTGGCGCTTGTAATTTCAACTGTCGACAAATTGTCGACGGTTCAAAATTTTCTTCATCTTTAACTCTGATTTTCATTTTATACCAATAATCCCGAGGATTAGAGCTATTTGTGAGAACTTCGATAACATCAATAACTGAAAACCACCATTCTTTATTGTAAATAATTCTTCTGATATTTTTGCCTTTAAATAAGGCAAGATGAGCATTTTGTTCTTCTTTATTTTGCATAAAGCTACAAATTAGTTTCCAAAATTAAATCATAATCCGCAAAACCATTTTTTCTATAAAAATTAATACCAACCACATTCTGAGCAGAGGCACCTACACGCAATCTTTTAACGCCTTTTGACTTGCTCCAATTGACAAATGCTTGATAAAGTTTTGAGCCAACTCCCATACCTCTGTGCTTATCCAACACAAACATATTTTCAAGCTCAGCAGAATTCGTCAGTACCCTATAAGTTTTTTTAGTATCTATTTAAATCTTCAATTGTGGCTGATTTAATTTTAGATTCCATATTAAAAGATTTATTTGCCAATTTATAAATTTCGTTTAACGTTAAGAGTATCTGAAGTGCGTAGCATTTGGGTGGAGACTTTTGTAAAAAATCGTAACCAGATACTCGTTGTTCATATATTTAAAATAAAAAATGACTAGATTAAATGCCTGCAAGGGCTGAAAATAACGACATCAAAACCTCAGCTACTTTGTTTCTATTTTATCATCTCTTTGATTTTTAGCAATCTGTTTGAACATTACTTTTTCAAAAATCTATACACAATAAACAAAAGTAATAATGAAGATAAAATCAGAATTGATGACAGTAAATATGGAATCCTTTCCGAAATTGGTTTTTTTGGCGCTTCCTTTGGAATAAAACTTTGATTTTCTTTTTGCGCCGACAAGCCGATCAATTTCGCATTTTCAACATCCAGATATTGAAAATATTTCTCGATATCATATTGCGGATATTCAGCTTCTTTGTTTCCATAATAAAGCTGATATTTTTCTTTTCCGTTTACTTGAAAAATTACTTCCCGATAAATCGAATAAGCAGTGATACCTTTAAAATTCAATGGTTCATTGTCTTTGTTTAAAACCTCTAATTTTATATATCGATCAGTAATTTCCGGAAAATTCAATTCTGAATTTTTTCCATAAAATTTTTCAGTTGCATAATTAAATATATAATCTTGCGCGACCTTTTTCAAATCACCCAAATTATTTCCAGAATAAATTATCACTCCTCGATTGAAATTAGAATCTTCCGCTCTCAAGTCCAAACGGTTAACTGGAATACCAGACACTCCCAAATCAACAACAATTTCTGTTGATTTTCGCTGATTATTATTTTGCGCGCTAAATTTCAATTCTCTCTTTAATTCTTGCGCTTTTTGCTCAACAAGACGTTTTACTCGAGCAGAAGTCACTCTAACAGGAGCCTCTCCCTGATTACCAATTTCCACTTTCAGATAACGAAAACTTATCTCTTCCGGAAATTGAATTGCATTATTCGATGCCTTGAAATTCCCTTTTGCATCAGTATAATCATAAATATAGGCATTATCCTTAATAACATTCCAACTTTTCATATCACTGCTTCCATAGACAATAACATTTCTTTGATAATTTTGAGAATCTGTAGTTAAAATCAAACTATTAGTTAGTTTCCCATCAACCCCTAAATCCAAAATAACTGAAGAATATTGTTCGGCGACATATGAATTGTTGATCATTTTAACGGGGTAGGTTTCATTGGTTGTTCCGGAATTTCCCGAAAAAAGCTTGAACGGAACCTCTCTGCTTCCATTTTCCACAATTCGAATATCGCTAAAGTCACTATCAGACTGAGAAAATATTTCGTCATCAAATCCCACCCTGATTAAACCGTCTCCCGCTCCATCAAGTTCCATATCTTTGTAATATTTCCAATCAGAAATATTAAACGCTCCGTGTGCCACTAATGGAAAAATAGAAAGAAAAAAACCTGCCATTAATATTTTTTTCATAATTATTATTTATTATTATAAAACCCGCACGCTCTTTCAATCACAAGGCGTTCAAATTTTATTCCGTGTTAAATTATTTCTTTTATTTTATCTTTATACCGATTATACGCAAATGAAATTCCCAAAAGAATCACGCCAAGCGTCATTGAAGAAATTATTCGATACAAAGTCCCCAGACTCCACAAATCCACAAAAAAGAGTTTTAAAATAGCCAAAAATAACAAGATCAATCCGCCAACTCTTACTCCCTTGCGCCCTCTCATCATACCAACTGCTACTAAGACTATCCCGTATAAAAGCCAGAAAATCGACAACACTACGCTATTTTTACTTCGCAGACTGCTAATCTTGGTGAGATTATAATTAGCAATAGACGCATTATTAGAATAATCCAGTGCCCTTCCTTGAGTATGCGCATTTTCCATAATAGTCTGATATTCTTTCTGCGTCTGATCTATTTTATTCTGATAATAATTATTTATTTCACGACTACCGGCAAAAATAGTCAGAAAATTAGCTACAATGAACATCAAAATTGCAATCTGTTTTGCCGCCAAATAACTTTTTGGATTTTCTGTTTCTTCATCATTTGAGATCGAAGAAAACAAGAATGCCGCCGCGTAAGAAATCACCACTGCAAAAAGTGCGGTAAAGAAAAATTTATTTGCCAAAACAGAGTGTGAAGACGAAAACACATCTATCATAAAAATTCTAAAAATTGCCAATCCGAAAATCAATAGCCCAAAAAATTTAATAATGACTTGCTCCTTATTTTTGACTGCGATAAAAAATAATAAAATAACCTCGATCAACCATCCGCTAGTTATCGCCACCCCATGAAACTGAATCGGAATCACCAAGGTAACAAAACCTATTGTAAGAAAAGCCAAAAATCCATACAACGTTCTGTCCTCCGGAGTTACATATTTCACCAAATAAGCCCACAAGAAATAATATATTCCCAAAATCAAAGCAAAAAATCCCATAAACGAATGATAATCCTCATTCATTAGACTATAACTAGTGATAAAATAAATCGTTCCGGATAAAAGCACCAGTATCTGTTCAACTTCCGCCGATTTTTCTTGCCGCACGATATTGTAAATCAGTGCAGATACCGTGTAGATAACAAAAAATAAAGTCAAGAAAAACATTGTACTTCCTAACTGAGCTTGAGTATAAAAATTCACAACCCAAACGAAAAAAAGAATTCCGGTTCCGATAAAACCAACAAAATTAAGCTCTCTCCATTTTCGAAAAAAAGAAATCACCAAAACCGCCACATCCAAAATAAGGATGTAAAAAAACAACGAAAATTGATTATTCTGACCTGTGGAAATCAGAAGTGGAGTAGCAAAGCCACCTAAGATAGAAACTATCATCAAAGAAATTGCATTGTATCTAAGGCTGAGAATGATGCCCGTGGCAGTCACCAAAATCATTCCAAAAAAAGATACAATCGGACCTACTAGGCTATAAAAATCAAATGCGGCAAAAATAGAAAGATATAGAATTGCGATTCCACCTCCGGTTATTATCTGTCCGTAACCGAAATATTTTCGGATATATTTTTCCCCCAGAGCCAGCAAAAATAATCCAATCATAATTCCAATTAAAACCCTCCCTGTTTCTCCAATCCAATTGTTATCAAAAGCATATTTAAGGAGAAAAGAAACCCCCAAAACCAAAGCAGTGATGCCGATTCTTGCAAACCATTTCCCTCCAATATTTTCTTCTAAATTATTTCTCTCTTCGGAGACAGACCCTTCCTCCTGGAGAATTATTCGCTCATCCTTTAATTCCACCGACTCCTGTTGTCCGGACTGCATTCCTTCTCCAGTCGGAGGAGGCGGGGTTGGCACAAAAGCAATATCCTCTTTTTCTTGAACAGATTTGGAAAAATTATTACCAGCGCTAAGTCGCGATTCCAAAAGAGATATCCTTTGATCTTGCTTTTCGACCACATCCCTGATCTCATCCAACTTGGTTATAATTCTCCCATAAATCTCCTCCCCATTTTGATCATTTGAATTTTCCATTTTTTTATTTTAAAAGATAAATTTATTATTTGTTAAAAATAATTATGCCCAAAAATTATTAACACAAAAATTACCACAACAAAAATCAAAGCGAGTGCAAAACTGGACATAATTCCATAGGATATATACCTGCGTCTGTTGAAAAGATAGATTATTGCAAATATTTCCAAAGGAAAAGCAACGAAATTAACCAAAGGAATGAATCCTAGAATGAAAGGAGAAACAATTCCAAAAAAGAAATCCTTGTTTTTCTCTCCCGAAACAGTGTATTCTCTTTTGGTTTTAAAGTCCCAAAAATTCTTCCCTATTTCCTGCGTTTTATCGCCAGTAACATCGCCTCCGCAGACAACTGCAAAACTTTGCGCTATATCATCTTCCGCATACCCCGCTTTTTGCAACTCATTTTTCAAAACTTCTTTTGAAAATTTATTTTTATTTTCTTGAATATAATTTATGGCATTTTGACTCATCTTTTTATTTTAAATTTTTAAATCTTCGCTTATTTTCAACAATCGATTATATTTGCAAATTCTTTCTCCGCGAGAAAGCGATCCGGTTTTGATATAATCAGCGTCCGCTCCCACCGCCAAATCCGCAATAAAATCATCTGTCGTTTCTCCGCTCCGATGGGAAATCACTGTTTTCATTCCATTGACTTTGGCAAGTTTAATACACTCAATGGTTTCCGTAAGCGTTCCGATTTGATTCACCTTAATAAGAACGCTATTGCAAGCTTTCTCGGCAATCGCTATCTGCAATCTTTTCACATTTGTCACCAGCAAATCGTCCCCAATAAGCATTATTTCCTTTCCCATTTTTTCATTCATCTCGGCCCAGCCTTTCCAATCATCCTCGCCCAATCCGTCTTCAATAGAAATAATATTATATTTTCCAATCCAATCCGCATACAAATCCAAAAGCTCCTCTTTACTGAGAGTTTTTTTCTCCGGCTGTAAGATATATTTCCCGCTCTCCTGATCAAAGAATGAATTAGCCGCCACATCCAAACCAATACTCGCCTCTTTTCCCGGTTCATATCCCGCCGCTTTGATCGCTGAGTTTATCATTTCCAATGCCTGGGAATTGCTTTCCAAATGCGGAGCAAATCCTCCTTCATCTCCCACTCCCACGCTATATTTCTTTTCTGATAGGCTTTTTTTGAGAGCGTAAAAAATCTCGCTTCCCGCTCGCAACTGCTCGCGATACTCCACCACTCCGTTGGGAACTAATTTAAACTCCTGAATACTAAGACCGGAATCGCTATGCTGTCCGCCGTTGAGAATATTAAACATCGGAAAAGGCATCTTTTTTTCTTTGGAAAAATTGAAGGTATTGGAAATATATTCGTATAATTCTTTCTTGCTATCCATCGCCGCCGCCCGACATACCGCCAAGGAAACCCCCAAAATGGCATTCGCTCCCAAACGCGATTTGTTTTCTGTGGAGTCCAGCTCAATCATTTTCCGATCAATTTTTTCCTGTTCGCTCGCTTCCATCCCAACCACCGCTTTGGCAATTTCTCCGTTGACATTCTCCACAGCTTTCAGCACTCCCTTTCCGCCATATCTTTTCTCGTCGCCATCGCGAAGTTCCAGCGCTTCGTGCGAACCGGTCGACGCTCCGCTTGGCACTGCCGCGATTGATTTAATCCCGTTTTCCAATTCCAATTCAACTTCCACTGTCGGATTCCCACGCGAATCCAAAATCTCCCGCGCAATTACTTTTTTTATTTTTGTCATATTTTTATTTTTTATTTTAAACAATTTAACTCTTTCTATTATATCATACAATTAAAAAAGGCGGAGTGAAATCAATTCACGCCGCTTTTTGCCAAGAAAGAAGAAAAAATACAAAATTTCTACCTCCTGGCACTGACATTATCGGAAGTGTTTGTCTGCAATTCGGCAGACATCCCACTCCAAATACTTTTTCTGAGCGCATCCTCGAGCTGAGGATTGCTCACGACTTCATCTTGTTGATATGTCGGCATGACCTTGTGAATAATCATGCGAACCTCCACCTTTGTTCGACTATTACCCGCGTCGGAAAATGTGATGGTTTTCTCAGACCACATTTCAGAACCGCCGAAAATACTTTCAACGAATCCTGTCTCAATCTCCTTTTTCTTTTCAGTGACAATAATGCCACTGGAACATACTTTAACACTATCGCCATTGGCGATAGTAACGTTCCTGGCAGCCTCCTGAACTTGGACTGGACTGCCCAGGAAAATCATCGTCGTCGGACTAACTTCTCCGACAACACCAGTGGCCATCTCTTTTCTGTCATTAGCATCCTTAGCAATGACAGATCCCCCTACTCCGGCTCCGGCTCCCACACCTATTGCACCCGCATAAGGCAACAAAAGCGGAGCGGCACATCCGGAAAAAACAACAGCCACTGCCAACATTAAACCAACCACAACCAAACTCCTAGTCTTCATGTCAATCCCTCCACATAGGATTTTTTAAAAAGAACCGATAGATACCCCGCCCTTCCGGGCGGGGTACCCCTTTTTTAAACTAACTATCTATTCTACACCAAAAAAATTATTTTGTCAAGACCTCCAGTCCCGGCATTGGCTCTCCGCTCAGAAACTCCAACATCGCTCCGCCTCCGGTGGAAACAAAAGAAATCTCATCTGTCATCCCCTTCTCTTCCAAAACTTCCACCGATTCTCCGCCTCCGGTAAGCGTGAAAGCCTTGCTATTTGCCACTGCATCCAAAATTTCATTCGTGCCATTGTCATATGGCTTTTCTTCAAACTTTCCCATTGGTCCATTCCACACGATTGTTTTGGCATCAGAAATAATCTGGCGAAAATTGGCGACTGTTTGTTTTCCGATATCCAACCTGTCAGTGGCAAAATCAACCGGGAAGATCACTTTTTTTCCGAATTCAATTTTCTGATCAATCGCCTCGTTGGCAATTTTTCCTCCAACTAAAATATAATCAAAATTTTCTTCAAATTTATGGATAAGCGGTAATTTGGTTTCGATTTTCGCCCCTCCAATAATTGCTACGGCGGGATGCTCCGGATTATTTCTCAATTTTTCCAAATTTTCCACTTCCCTTTGCAACCACAACCCGGCATAACTCGGCAAAATTTTTGCCACTCCCGTCACGGATGCTTGATCGCGATGGCACACCGAAAAAGCTTCACCCACAAAAACATCAAACGGAACTGCCAGTTTTTTGGAAAATTCCGCATTATTGGATTCTTCTTCTGCATAAAACCGCACATTTTCCAAAAGCAAAACCTCGTCGTCCTGCAAAGTTTCCAGCTCATCACCAATATTTTCATCCAAACAATCACCGACAAATTTTATTTTCACTCCGAGTATTCTTTCGACATCATTGACCAATTGCTCTAATGAAAATTCTTCTTTCGCCTCCCCGCCAGGTCTGCCGAAATGCGAAACCAAAGCAACTTTTCCTCTTTGGGACAAGATATATTCCACGGTTTCTTTGGCAGCCGCGATTTTGAATTCCTCTTTCACATCTCCGCTTTCATCCAAAGACACATTAAAATCCACCCGCACCAAAACCTTTTTTTCATTTAAATCAGCGTCCTGTACTTTTCTCAAATTCATATTGTTTATATTTTCTTTTTTATTATTTTCACCAAACTAAACAAATTATATCATATTTTACCGCCAAAAAACATACAGCAAAAAAAATTATCTTTTTTTGAAACGAATTTATTATCTTTAATATAAAACCGCCACGGTTTGTCTTTGTATTTTCCGGCATAATCAATCCCGATTCGCTTGGCGCAAACTATCTCACTCTTTTTTATTCTTTCTCCCTCCTCGATCCAAAGCCCGTATTTTTTCACATAAACAGGCGCCTTATTAAAAATCCTGTCAATTTGCAAAACTTTGGTCAATTTCGCCGGACCATTGGTTTTTCTTTGCCTCGCCGAAGTTTCAAACGAAGATGGGTTTTCAATTTCAAAAAACGGCTCAACCGCGCGAATCAACACCGCCGCCGGATAATCTTTTTTTCCGGTCACAATATTGAGCATATGATGCATCCCGTAAGTAAGATATACATAACAAATTCCCGGCTCGCCAAACATTACGTCGTTTCTTGGCGTCCGCCCGTGGCTAGCATGACTTGCCAAATCATCCATTCCCTCATATGCTTCCGTTTCCACAATCATTGACTTTAAAATCTTTCCATCAATTTTGCGAACCAAAAAACAACCCAAAAGATCACGAGCCACCACCATCGCCGACCGAGCATAAAATTCTTTTTTCAAAATCATAAACTTCAAATAAATCAGGAAAAGGATTCGAATTCATCTACCAAATCTTTAATAAGTCGCATTCCGTTTTCCCAAAATTCTTTCTTGGAAAAATCAATTCCAAGAACGCTAAAAAGTTCCTGAGGATTTTTGGATCCTCCCGATTCCAAAATATTCAAATATTTTTCAACAAACTCATTACCATCTTTTTTATACATCACATATAAAGACAGTGAAAGCAATTCGCCGAAAGAATATGCATACACATAAAAAGGCTTGTTAATAAAATGAGGAATATAGCTCCACCAAATATCATAATTCTCAGTCAACTCGACTGAATTTCCAAACATTTCCTTTTGCCTTTTTCTCCAAATATTGCTAAATTCTTTTTCAGAAAGTTCTCCTTTTTCGCGCGCCAAAGAAAAAACATCGCGTTCAAAAAGAAACATCGCGTTTTGGCGAAAAACAGTGGAAAAAATTCTCTCAATCATGGTAGTATGCAAAGAAATTTCTTCTTTCTTATCTTTTGCTTTGCTTTTTAGTGAATCAAAAACCAAGAGCTCAGCAAAAACACTGGCGGTTTCCGCAATCGTCAATGGCCAATCAAAATTCAGATAGCTTTGCTTTCGAGCCAGACAAGCATTAACTCCGTGCCCCAACTCATGAGCCAAGGTCAAAACATTCTCAATATTATTATCATAATTCACAAAAATATACGGATGCAGATCTGGCGTCGCATAGTGGCAAAACGCTCCGCCTCTTTTTCCCTTGCGAGGAGTGAAATCTATCCACTTATTTTTGAAAAAATCTTCGGCATTATTTTTAAATTCCGGAGAAAATTTCCCGAAAGAATCCAAGATTATTTTTTTTGCCTCCTGTAAGCTGAATTTTGCCTTGCTCTTTTCGACAGGCGCATATCGATCGCAATCAAAAAGCTCCTTCTGTTTGATTAATTTCTTCTTATGATTGTAAAATTTACTAACGATAGAATAATTATCCGAAATAACTTGCGCCATCACATCAACAGATTTCCGATCAATTTCATTTTCTTTGTGTCTGGATTCTTCAGGATAAGTAAAATTCATATACCGATCGTCAACTATTTTATCCTGAATAATCATATTATACACATAAGTACTCATTTTCAGGTTGTCGCTCAATCCATCAGTCAATATTTGAACGGCTTTCTTGCGCTCGTTTCGATCGGAACTATACAATTTGGAAAGTATTTGCGATTGATTTAGTTTTTCTTTTTTTCCTTTATAATTAAAATCATACTCCTTTCTCGAATGCTCTTGCTCGAAAAAACGGGAAAAAGCCAAAGCGCCAGTTATCTTTTTTTCGTTTATTATTTTTTCTTCTTTCTCCGAGAGACGATGAGGTTTCCACGAGGCAATTATCTGCAGATATTTTTTGTAATTTTTCAATAATTTATCTTGTGCCAATTTCTTCAATTTATCATCGCTGATTTTGCTCAATTCCAAATCAAAAAAGATGAGCGAGTTGGAAATTGCAATATTATTCGAAAGCTGGATTTGCCAAAAAGAACCTGCCTCCGGATTATCATTATTAGTGCAAAAAGAAAGATATGCGAAAGTCAAAATTTTATCTGATTCTTTCTTGATTTTTTCGTATAATTTTATTCTTTCTAGTATCTCGGATGCAGAAGTTTTTTCATCCATATTTCCTCGGAATTTATTCTCAAAAATTTGCGCCTCTTTTTTTATTCTTTCAAAATCATTGCTTATTTTTGGATCATTTATACTCTCATACAAATCATCAAGATTCCATTCTGGATATTTTTTCATAAATTTATATATTTGTAACTTATGCGCTTAAATAAAAAATACTAGGTTTTCCCAAAAAAACACAACTATAAATATTTTCTGTTTTTCAGCTTGTCCGGAAAATATTGTTGTGCGGAATCTTCGGCATTTTCAAAATCCGGAGTATATTTGTAATCTTTTCCATATCCCAAATCTTTCATCAATTTTGTCGGAGCATTGCGAAGATGAATCGGAACCGGTTCAGTGGGAAAATTCTGCGCATCTTTTTTCGCCTTTTCATAAGCGACATACAATTGATTGCTTTTTTTTGATTTTGCCATATATACCGTCGCCTGCGCCAAATTCACTCCGCATTCCGGCATTCCAATGTAATGGCAAGCGTGGTACGCGCTCACTGCCTGTTCCAAAGCGAATGAGTTGGCAATGCCGATATCCTCAGAAGCGAAACGAATCAGCCTGCGAGCAACGTACAGCGGGTCTTCTCCTCCGGAAAGCATCCGCACCAGCCAATACAGCGCCGCATCCGCATCGCCTCCGCGCATACTTTTGTGCAGTGCAGAAATGATATTATAATGTTGCTCGCCTGCCCGGTCATAGAGCAAATTGCTTTTTTGCAACGCCTCCTTGATATCCTTTTCGCCGATAACAATTTCTTTTTCATTGTTTTTTGCCGCGCTAACCGCAAATTCCAAAACTCCCAGTGCCATCCGCGCGTCGCCATTGGAAAGCCCGGCGAGAAGTTTGATGTCTTTTTTTACTATTTTAATTTCAAATTTTCCCAGTCCTTTTTCGCTGTCTTTCAAAGCTCTTTCAATCAACA
>JALNYX010000020.1:8762-14253 GCA_023229615.1 Candidatus Moraniibacteriota bacterium | reverse complement strand
ACTCCGCCTTCTGCCAAGCGCTCATCGTCCATCACAAAACCCTTTACTATATATTCCCTGAGTTTTTGCGTCGCCCAGATGCGAAATTGCGTGCCTCGCAAAGATTTTACCCGATAACCAACTGAGATAATAACATCGAGATTGTAATGATTAATATTATAAGTTTTTCCGTCCAAGGCAGTATGCTGGAATTTCCGGCATACTGAATTTTCTAATAATTCTCCTTCTTTAAATACATTTCCTATGTGTTCCGTTATTGTTTTTCTATCTTTATCAAATAGCTCCGCCATTTGCTTCTGACTCAGCCAAATTGTTTCGCCATCAAGATTTACCTCTATTTCCATTTGTCCATCTTCGGTGCTATAGATAATTATTTTATTGTTCAATTCCTTTGTCATATTTCTTATAAAGATGATATTATATCTTTATAATATCATCTTTAACATCACTTGCAATAGAAAGTTATCCACAATGAGTATGACTCATACATATCTTGGAATTTCTTCTGTACTGGGGCGTTTGGCTTTTTTCCAGGATAGGAAAGTGTTGAATTTTGTATAATCGATAACGGAGATTTTGTCCCTCACCTGCCCGCCTTTACAACTACGAGAAAAATAAACCAAAAAATTGGGTTTTTTAACACAAGTAACAGCGCGCGCCAAATCAAAAAGATCCGCCACGATCCGATCCCGGTTCTCTTCAAACTCTTCAAAATTTCCCACCTCAAGAATCATCCGTGCGTTTCCTGCCTCATCATTAATGATTATATCCGCTTCAATATATCGTTTACTTTTCGCGTGTCCCACTTTCACATAACGTCCGAATTCCACCAAGTGCAAAGGATATTGATATTTTTCAATCAAATTTACATATAGTTGCGCGCGAATGAGTTCTTCTCCTTTTTTCGCCGAATCCCAATTGCTCTCCGGCATATATATTACTTTCGATTCATCTCTTACGATCAACGTCCGCACTTGAACCTGCTGAGAGTAAGACGATGCCCCGTCACGAACCATGGAAAATCCAGCGTTGTTTTTTTGGAAAAATGAATCGAATCTTTCAATCGAAAGCAAAACCGCCTTCGGTTTTCCGCGGTCGGTCAGAGTATAATGAACATTATTTTTTTGCACCGAATCCGCCAAAGAAAAAATATTTTTCCGCGCCTCAGTGAGCGTCAAAACTTTTTGATTTTTCATTTTAGTTTGCTTTAATTGATTATTTTATATGTACATTATAATGTACATATAAAATTAAAGCAAACTTTCACATTTCAAACTCACAAAAGAATTCTCAGAAACTACGACATGGTCAATCACCTCTATTCCCAGAATTTTTCCCGCTTCACAAAGCCTTTTGGTCACCGCAATATCATCACCAGAAGGTGTGGGATCGCCGGAAGGATGATTGTGCGCCACTAAAATCTGAGCGGCATTGTGCCGAATTGCCGGTTCAAAAACTTCCCGCGGATGAATCAGGCTAGCATTGAGAATTCCCACGGAAATAATTTCCCTCTTAATTTCTTGCTGGCGAGTATCCAAATAAAAGACAACAAAATGCTCTTTTTTGTTGTTGCGAATATCTTTCAAATTATCCCAAACATCCTTGGGAGTCAAAATTAAATTCGTTTTCTTGCCTTTAAGCATTCTCCTTCCCAATTCAAAGCACGCTACAATTTCGCACGCTTTGGCGGTTCCGACTCCGAATGTATCTTGCAACCGCCCAACATCAGCATCCGCCAAAGAAAAATTGGGAAATTTACGCAAAATATTTTTCGCAAAATCAATCACATTCATTCCCTTTGATCCGGTTCGAAGTAAGATTGCCAAAAGTTCCGACTTGGTCAATTTTTCAGCGCCATAATGGAGAAGTTTTTCCCTCGGCCATTCAATTTTATGCAAATCCTTTAATTTCGGCATAATCGTTTTTGATTCAAATGAAATTCTACCCCATTCCCAAAATTCCAATAATCACTCCGACGATGGAAGTGATGATCGTCAAAATCCAGGCGCGCATCACCACTTTTTGCTCCGGCCAACCCTTGGCCTCAAAATGATGATGAAGCGGAGCCGCCAAAAAAACCTTGCGTCCCAAATATTTTTTGGAAAACAGTTGAATCACCACACTTCCCGATTCCAGTAGATATATAAAACAAATTACAAACAAAACAATTACCGAATTTGTAAGCATTGCTACCACTCCCAATGTCGTTCCCAGAGAAACTGCGCCTGTGTCTCCCATAAAAAATCTAGCTGGGGAAATATTGAACCACAAAAATGCCAACGTCGCTCCGGAAACCGCAGCACAAAAAGATGCCAAATCTACTTTGTTTTGCACAAAAGAAATTACAGCAAAAGAGGCAAATGCCATAAAAATAATTCCGCCGTTAAGCCCGTCCAATCCGTCAGTTTCATTAGAAGAAATTGCAGAAAATAAAATCACGAAAATAAAAAGTGGAATATACCAAAATCCGATGGAAAAATCTCCCACCGCCGGAATATGCAAAACATCCCAACCAAGCTTTGAATAAAACCACCAAGCTCCAGTTCCGGCAATCGCAAAGAGCCACCAAAAACGCATTGCAAACCGCATTCCTCCGCCTTTATTTGCGCCCCATCCGCGCACACTCATCACATCATCAAACAACCCCAAAATTCCCGCCGATATCAAAACAAAAAGCGGAAGCCACACTTGACTGCGGGAAAGAAAATCCAACCGCGCCAAAAAATTCGTATCTGTCCATCTTGCCAAAATAGGGAAAAAATAATAAGAAAGCAAAACTAAAAACAAAACCGAAAACCAAATTATCAACCCGCCCATTGTTGGAGTTCCGTTTTTGTGCGCATGCAACTTGTTCACAAAAGTAAGTTCTTTTCCATCAACAGAATTTTTCTTAATCTTAATCCCAATTTTGTATTTGTATAAAATATTTGTCCAAAGAGGGGTAATCAAAAGCGCCAAGCCAAAAGCCATCACTCCGGTTACCAAAACCTTGAGTACGTTGAAAACTTCCGGGATATTTTGTATTTGAGCTAACTGCATAATAATCACCAACCAATATTCATAGAAATTATTTCCACTCACAAGAATCGAAAGTCCAATCTATCATAGTTTTAATATCTTGCCAACGGTAAGGATCGTCCAAAAGCACTGCCACAATTTTGTGTTTTCCAGTACTGTCAGTTGCTCCCATCAAGAGAGAACTTCCCGCCAGTGGAGTAAAGCCGGTTTTTCCCCCCAAGCAATTCGGAACTTGATCCAAAACCTGATCCGTATTCAGTATATCATGTGCCAGCTTTCCATCAATAGAGTAAATCGTATGCGGTGGCATTCGCATAATATCCCAAATCAAATCAAATTTCATCGAATAAGCAGCGATGCGGGCGATATCATAAGCAGTTGAATAACATTCATTCTCATGCCCATCAATCTCCAATCCAGAAGGCGTGCAAAAATGAGAATCCCTCAATCCCAACTCATTGGCGCGTGCATTCATAAGCTCCGAAAATCCCTCAATTGAACCGCCAATATGTTTTCCTAAAGCTGTCGCCGCATCATTAGCACTATTCATCAACATCGCCGTCAAAAGCGAACGCGCTGAAATTTGCTCTCCCACTTGCAAACGCTGACCAATGCAATATCCGCTACGAGGACATCCAACCTTCGTTCCTTCAATATACACCTCATCTCCAATAGTCACAGCTTCATCTAAGTCTTTCACTCTCTCCATAACCAAAATCGCCGTCATCAATTTTGTAAGCGATGCAATCTGCCTTCTTTCTTTTCCATTGCTATAATGCAATATCGTTCCCGAATCCACATCTAAAATCAATGACGCGTGAGCATCAGGCAAGACAAGATCATCAACCTTCTCTTTTCGCTCCGGCTGAAATTGACTAAGCGGAGTTTTATTTTCAAAAAAAATATCTCTGCCTGATTTATCGCCGCCAAAATTATCTTCATTATTTCTAAAAATATTCCCCGCGACCTCTTCATTACTTTTTCCAAAAACAGAGCTTTCTTCTCGCTTGGCTGAAAAAAATGGAATATTTCTTTCATCACTGTGAAAAAACAAAAAAATACCGGCAGAAAAAACAATCGCCAAAAGCAACACAAAAATCCGACCAGACCCCTTCTTGGATCTGTTATCATTCAAATCTTTGAAATTATTTTCAATAATCATTTGAGAAAAAATTAATTTTCAGTCACCTCTTTATTTTCGCTTTCAATAACCGAATTCACTCTTTCATCTTTTGACAATTTTTCAAAATCAGGAAGTCCGGAGATGTCTTCAATCCCCAATTTTTTCATAAAATCAAATGAAATTTTATACAAATATCCGCGACTATCCCTGGGATTGTTTACTCGCTCAACCAATCCGCGAAGAAGCAAGTTGCGCAAAATAAAACTTGAATTAACTCCGCGGATTTCTTCAATTCCAAAGCGCGCAATCGGACCGCGATATGCAACAATCGAAAGTACCTCCAACGAAGCTTTTCCGAGGGATTCTTGCAATTCGCTCTTAACCAATCCTCCTACAAATTCGGAATTCTCCGGATTGGAAACCATCTGAACACTTTCTTCTTTTCGAATAATTCCAATACCTTTTTTCCCTTCGGAATATTCCTTCGCCAACTCGCCCAAAGCTCTTTCCACTTCCTCTTTTTCCTGTTTGGTTATTTTGCAAATCTTGGAAATTGCCAAAGGCTCTCCGCTCACAAACAAAATACTTTCAATGATTGATTTTAGATTCATTTTTATTTATTAAAACTTAATTTATAAAATATAATTTTTCAAAAAAATTTCGAGGGAGAGATAATTTTCTCAAAAAATACGTAAATAATGCAGAGATTTTGCGCGAATGCAAAACGGGTGAAGTATTTTTTGCCAGAAAATCACGCCCGAGGTTTTTTTGAAAAATTATATTTTATAAATCAACACCCAATTATTAAACTTCTTTATGCTTCATCCGAATATCACTGAACAATTCTCCTTGTTCCACGTGGATAATTCTTTGTTTGACCATTTCCAGCATCGCCAAAAAAGAAACAATAACTTCCACTTTGTCCGGAGCATTGGCCACCAACTCAGAAAAAGAAGTTTCCACTTTTTGACGCAAAAACTTTTGCAAATGATCAATCTTCTCCTCTAATGTTATTACCTCCCCAATCATTTCTTCTTCCAATTCTTCCACTACCGGAATATTATTCACAACTTCCAAATATGTATCACGCAAATCTTCAGCAGAAATATTTTCCGGAGGAAAAAAGAACGATTGCATTCCGGAAAAACTCTCCCGGGAAAAACTTTCTTTTTTCCCTTCAAGCATCTCCTGAATTTTCTTGGAAATATCCTTGAATTTCCGATACTCCGCCAATTGCCATTCCAGATCCAAAATTTCTTCCTCTTCTTCCTCACTCAAAGTCAAAAACGGCAACATCTCCTTGGATTTGATCAGAATCAATTTCGAAGCTACTGACAAAAAATCCGCCAA
>JALNYX010000020.1:0-8752 GCA_023229615.1 Candidatus Moraniibacteriota bacterium | reverse complement strand
ACTTTCCAAAGTGATGTTTTCCCGAGATTGAATAAAATCCAAATATTGGTCAGTAACGGATGCCAAACTCAGCCTGGTAATATCAAGCTCTTTTTTCTCGATCAATGACAATAAAAGATCCAAAGGACCTTCAAATTGCTTCAATTTCACTTGATAATTCATATTATTATCAGATAAACATCAACATTACCGCACACATAAAAACTCAGTATTCTATTATTCTACTATCCTTTTGTCTTTTTGACAAAGACAAAAAACATCCGCTTTTTTCAGCAAAAAACAATGCTCAATAAAAAAATATTTCTACTTATTTTCCACCTTACTGTCTGCCAATTTCAGTGCCGGCCAGAGCGCCGAAAAAATTACTAGTGCCAGAAACAAAAAAACATATTTCAAAGAAAACGCCCACAAAATTACAGTCGACACAATTGATGCCGCAATATATGCCACCGGTTGCGCGGTGCGGAAAAAATCAATGACATCCGCCCGACTGCAATCAATTTGCTTGTAAAAATATGAATCGCGCAAAATTTCAATCAGTGCCGCGCCCACTCGGGTAGCAAATAAAATCACCGCCCAAACCAAAATATCCTTGGAAGAACTCAAAAAAAACAAAAATGAAGAAATGCCCATAATCAGAATTGCCAAAATAATCATCTCTTTCTCTCCTGTTTTTTTGTCTGCCAAAATTCCCGCTGGATATTGCACCAACACGAAAGGCACAAGCATTATCGTGAAAGCGATTCCCAATTGATCCCAAGAAAATCCTCTGTCAAGAAGATAAATCGGGGCATATACAATCATCAGGGCGTAAAAAAAATCCAAAACGAAAGAAATATAATATATACGGGAAATATTCTTTCGACCGAGTGATTTCGAAATCAACTTGCGGATACCTTCCTTTCTTTTCGGAAAAGACACACTTCTCGCTCCCCGCAAACCGAATGCGGAAAACAAAAGAATAAACATCGCAAAAACGAGAGAAACGAAAAACATTCCCACGAAATCATACTGAACCAACAGCTTGGATGCCAAAAGCGGACCCAGGACAAATCCCGCGTTAAAAAGCGTCAGATACAACCCACGAATCCTTCCAGACATTTTGTCGACAGAAAAACTCTCCAACACCACATCTAGACTCGCCCAAGTGATTGAAACAGAAATCAAATACAAAATCATCGCCGCCACTCCCCATAATGATTTCGGTAAAATGATTAGAGCAAAAACAAAAGCAACATTCGCCACCATCGAAAGATGAAAAACAAAAATACTTCCGGTTTTTTGCGTGAGCTTGTATAAATTGAGCAGAATAAACAGCACCACTGCAAAACTGATAAAATAAAAAATTCCCACGTTTTCCACGCCGGAAGCTTCTTTGAAATAAGTCGAAACGGTATATATCAAAATCGACTGGGAAAATCCCATCAAGAAAGAAATAACATTAATAATACGCACCTTGTTCCGATCCAATTTCTCCTGAAATTTTGATTTTTTTTTCATTTTTGTTTTTATCGCCGAGAAAAGTTTTACCTAAACTATGGAGTGAGGCGTTTTACATCTCTGGGAAAAAGAACCGCTTCCTTGATACTGGCAAGTCCTAGAATTTTTTGCACAATTCTCTCGCTTCCGAGTCCCCATCCTCCGTGCGGTGGCATTCCATAACGGAAAACATCTAAATAATGTTTGAAATCTTTCGGATCAAGACCATGCTTTCTAATACTGCTTTCCAATTGGTCATAATCATGAATTCTCTGCCCTCCGGTAGCAATTTCCACTCCGCGAAAAAGCAAATCGAAACTTTCGGTATATTGCGGGTCACCGCTTGGCATTGTATAAAATGGTCGCACACTAGCTGGATAATGCGTCAAAAAAATCAAATCACTTCCGTATTTTTCTTTCGCCCACTGACAAATCAAACGCTCTCCTTCTGGGTCAATATCCACTTTCTCCACCTTCTTGCCGAATTCCTTTTCCAAAATCGCCAGCGCCTCAGTCAATTTTATCCGCGGAATAGTTTTCACTTCCGGCACATTCGCTCCACATTTCTCCAGCTCATCCTGACAAGTATCCCCGATAAATTTGAAAATATACGCCATAGTTTTTTCCATTTGCGCCATAATATCCTCAAAACTTTCAATAAATCCCATTTCCGCATCCAAACTCACATATTCATTGACATGACGGGTAGTATAATGCGGTTCAGCTCGAAACACTGTTCCGATTTCGAAAACTCGTTCAAAAAGACCCACCCCTGCTTGCTTGTAAAATTGCGGGCTTTGCGCCAAAAAAGCATCCCGATCAAAATATTTTATTTTGAAAAAATTCGCCCCTCCTTCAGTTGCCGAACTGAGAATCTTGGGACTTTTAATTTCCAGAAAATCCTTGCTTCGCAAAAAATCTCCATACGATTGGATCAATCGGGCATATATCTTGAAAATAGCATTAATCTTATCATTGCGAACAGTCAATGAACGATAGTTAAGAAGTGTTTCTAGATTCAAATTCATCTCATCACTAGAAATATCCACAGGAAGGTCTTCTTTGGTTTGAGAAATTATTTTCATACTTTCCGCCTCAATTTCCACGCTTCCAGTAGAAATTTTTTCGTTTCCCGCCCCTCCAGGACGAGATTTTGCCAAACCTTCAATATCCACAACAAATTCACTCCGCGTTTGCTTTGCAGTATCATAAGCTTCCTTCTTATCTGGAATAACCACAATCTGGACAACACCGCTTCGATCACGAACATCCATAAAAATCAATTTTCCATGATCCCTTCTGTTTTTTACCCAACCCTTGATTCGAATCTTTTGTCCTATTTTTTCCGAAGCATCTTTAATTATTGTTCTTTCCATATTTTTTATTGTTTCATAATTTTCTTAATTTCTTCCAATGTTTCTTCCGGAGTAAATTGCGATTTGTGGATAAACCCGTCTGCTCCTAGCCGAACCGCTTCCTCTTGATTTTCTTCTTCATTAAGATTACTGAAAATCACAACTTTTGCCCCGGGAGAATAATTTTCTTTCTTTATTTGCCTAAGCAATTCCATTCCTCCAATTTCTGGAAAAACCAAATCAAGCAAAATCAAATCAAACTTTCCTCCTCTGACTTTTTTCAAAACTTCTTTTCCTCCGGTTGCAACCTCCACGCTGTGTTTTTCAATTTCAAGCTTTTTTTGATATATATCAATAATCATCCGATCATCTTCCGCCAATAAAATATTCATAATGAAAAAAAATAATATGTACTTTAAAAATTCTTACCTTCCAATTCTATCCTAAAAACTTCTATTTTTCAACCCCAAACTCCTTAAATATTTCATTACGTCCTCAATAATCCATTCCGGGGAGGATGCTCCGGCAGTTACTCCGATTTTCCGACAGTTATCAAACCATTCTCCCTTAATATCCTCCTTTCTTTGAATAAAATATGATTTGGAATTTATTTTCTTGGAAATTTCCCACAACCGATTTGAATTAGCACTATCAGGAGATCCAATCACTATCACGACATCGTTACTGCGCGCCAATTTTTTTACTTCTTCTTGCCTATTTTGCGTCGCTAAACAAATCGTATCCACAAGCTCAACATTTTTATATTTGTCGGTAATAAAACCGGAAACTTTTTTCACAAAATCCTGGTTTTGTGTAGTTTGAGAAATGATTGCGATTTTTTTTGAAATATCCAAATGCAAATTTTTCAAATCCAACATATTCTCCACGAAAACCGCTTTTTTTCTCGCCCATTCATATATACCCACTACTTCTTTGTGATTTTTTTCTCCCACGATAACGATTTGATATAATCGGTCAAAAAAAATCCGCGCCAGCCTCTGAACCTTTGTCACTTTCGGACAAGTAGTATCCACAATATCAACTCCTTTTTTTTTCGCTAATTCATATATCTTCGGCCCCATCCCATGAGCGGTAATAACGAGCGTACCGATTTTCTTGTCTGTATAATTAAAAATATCTTCCAATCTTTCCTGAGGCTTAATATTGCCGATTCCCAACTGTTCGATTTTTTTTACCACATCTTCATTATGCACCAAAGAACCCAAAACATATATGGGTTTTTTTACCAACGGATCACTGGCGATTTTTTTTACAATATTATATGCGCGCTCCACTCCGTCGCAAAAACCCGCATATTTGCTCAAAGTTATTTCCATAAAAAGAAAAATTTTGATAATAATTACTCTTCCATCGCCGGTTTTTCCAAAAGATCGGGAATTATTTGCTTATCCCCTCCGGAAATCTTCACTACATCCTTGTCAATTTTTCCCAATTCTTTATATCCGGTATTGTAATGACCCACAGTCGTTTTCAGACTATTCCCCAATTTAACATAAAACTGGTCAAATGCAATAATATGCTTTCCCAGTTTCTCGATATTCTCCCGAATCTCCTTGGCTCCCTCCTCAATTTGCATCGCTCGAAGTCCCTGCAAAACAGTCTGCAAATATGCCAAGAAAGAAGTTGGGGAAACAATCACCACATGCTTGTCCCGGAAAGCATACTCAATCATACTGCGCGTGTCAACCTTGACCGCCCCCACTTTGTTAATCAAAAGATCATAATAAATCGCCTCAGAAGGAATAAACATAAAAGCAAATTCCATCGTTCCCTCTTCCGGTTTGATATATTTGGAGGTTTCATCAATTCTATTTTTCAAATCCTGCTTGAAAAGTTTTTCCAAACGTTCCCGATCCTGATCATCCTTGCATTCAAGAATTCGCTGATAATTCTCCAGTGAAAATTTGGAATCAATCGGAACAATTTTTTCTTTCACAAACACTACCGCGTCCACAATATCGCCATTTTTAAATCCATATTGCATTTGATAAGAATTCATCGGAAGCACATTTTTCAAGGTTTCTTCCAAAAAATATTCCCCCAAAATACCCCTTTGTTTTGGATTTTTGAGGATATCTTCCAATCCTCTGAGCTGTTCTGAAAATCCCATCACTTGCTTATTTGTTTCTTCCAATTTGGAAAGTTTTTCCGTAATTTCTCGAATTTGCTCCACTGATTGCCGATGCATTCCCTGTACAAACCGACTACTGCTCTCCAAACTATCCTGCGTTGTTTTATGCGTCTGAGAAAGCTTGTCGTCCACCGCCCGGCGTAATTGTTCATTTTGCTGGGAAAGCATCGAAATTCTTTCAAGTGTCGCCGAAATTTTCTCATCGTTCCTAGTATCTTCCTTTCTATTAAGCAAAAGATAAATCACCGCGGCGATTCCAATAACAAGCATAACTAAAAGTACATTTTGCATAATTTTATAAATTCAAATCTTGCACCTAAAAAAATATAATTTAAAATTCAAAAATATAATTTTTGAATAGGCATTGACTAACGCAGTTTTGATATAATTTCATCAACCGCTACAATCTCACTTTCCTGGCTATTTCTTCTCTTTATTTCCACTCCACCCTTTTCCAATGATTTTCCGCTCACCACAATCCTCCAAGGAATTCCAATCAAATCACTGTCGGCAAATTTTTCACCCGCCCGCACATCACGATCATCAAACAACACCTCGATTCCTTTTTCCTCCAGTTGATTGTATATTTTTTCCGCCTCTTCATCCTGTCCCAATGATAGTAAATGCACGGCAAAAGGGGAAACCGCTTCCGGCCAGACAATTCCTCTACTATCATTAAACAATTCGACTATCACCCCCATCAACCTTGAAATCCCAATACCATAACAACCCATAAAAACAAACTGATCCTCCCCTTTTTCATCCTTATATTTCAAGCCAAACGGCTCTGAGAATTTATAACCCAATGAGAATATATTTCCAACTTCAATGGCTTTTTTTTCAACTAATTTTTCCTTATTCAAATCAAGGTCTTTCAATACTTCATCCGTATAGACCTCCCTATTGACGGCGATTTTTTTTTCTTCGTCAATATAAATAATGTCTTCCCCTGCCTCGCTCACCGTTTGAAATTCGTGAGAATATTTTGAGAAAGAACCGCCGGAAGCAAACGTCATAAATGTTTTTTCTCCCAATCCGACCCGATCAAAAACATTTTTATAAGCAATTTTAGCTTTTTCATAATATTCATTATGTTCTTTTTCATTTTTTGAAAAAGAATAGAGCGCTTTCCAAAAAAATTCTCTGCCTCGCATAATGCCGGATTTCGCCCGCGCCTCATTGCGAAAAACCGTCCGAATGTCATATACATAAACAGGCAAATCCTTGTGCGATGAAATGAAATTTTTCATCATATTCGCCATCGGTTCTTCGTGCGTAAATGCAAGTGCTAATTCCGATCCATTTTTCAATTTAGTCTTGAACCAATTGTCCACCACTGCGTCGCTCCACCTGTTGGTTTTCTCCCAAACCTCTTGTTTTTGCAGAGCAGTCGATTGCAGTTCCACTCCTCCGGTCACATTCATTTCTTCTCTGACGATATTAGCAATTTTATTTATCACGCGAAGCCCCAGAGGCAAAATAGAATATACACCTGCCATTTCCTTGTTGATAAATCCGGCGCGAATCAAAAGCTGGGCGTTCAAACTCACCTCGTCCTTGGGTGCTTCTTTTCTGGTTTTGGTAAACAATTTCGATTGTCGCATAAATATTTTTCAAAAAAATAATGTTTGAATTTACACTTTCGTTTTTTCCAATTTTATCATTCTAATTTCCAAACTTGCAATTCTACGCTCAAGCATATCTGCATCTTTTTTGTTGGATTTTTTGCTTAAAGTTTTTTTATACAAACTAAATTCTTTTTTAATATTATTCAATTCACCCTTGATGTCTGCAAGTTCTTCTTCGATATTATCGAATTTTCCATAAACTTCATCACTAAAATTAGATTGCCAATCAAAAACAGCTTTGAAATTATCTCTTGTTTCTTTTTTAAATGAAGCAAGTTCTCCTTCCAAGTTTCGCTGGCCGGTTTCCAAAGTTCGCTGGCCGGTTTCCAAAGAAGAAACGCTTTCCCTTAATTTATCTTGTCCTTCTTTCAATGCCGAAAAACCATCCGCCAAAAAATCGAATTTTTCATTTATTTCTTCAAGAATAACCTCAAGTCGATCTTTTTTGCCAATCACAGAATCATTTTTTTTTGTTGGCATTTTTTTCATATTGAAAAACCCTTAAAATTCCTCACACAACAAATTATACCCGATTTATAACCGCGACGCAAATATACAACAAAATTATATTTACCATTAATTTCCCCAATTCGACATCACTACCCCCAAATCCCTCGTATTCACAATTCCATCAGAATTAACATCGGAAGTTTCGTTTCCGATTTGGAGCCAGTTGGTGATGGCGGAGATGAAGTTGGTGAGGGTGTACGTTGTCGGAGGAATAATACAGGCATCACAAACTCCTCCGCAATCAATTCCGATTTCATCTTGGTTTTGAATGTTGTCGGTGCAGGATTCGGTTGGCTCTTCGGCACTTGCATATTCGAAGGCTCCGATGTCATAGGATATTCCTTGAGGACGAGATATGCCGAGAAAGTCCTTAGGGACCAAAGCGAGAACTGTTCCAGTATTGATGGCGGGAGAGGTGGATTGGAGAGTGAAGTCATTAGTGGAGGGAGAAGTAAAAAGAGTGTCGGTGATAATATTATCAGTTGACCAATCTGGAACAGCACCAATAGAACCATAAAATAAATTATGAGAACCGGAATTTCCAGAATCATCTCCTGGCGAATAAGAAAAATAAACTGACGCTGATGTTTGAAAAATATTATTCACAACATACAATACTGCAGGATTGGGACTGAAAATTTCCGCATAACTGTTGTTGTAACATGTATTATTATAAAAATAAAATGTACCCCCGTGGCTTCCTGTCGACCCATCAGTTAATTTGGCAGCATAGCTAAGATTGTTTGAAAAAATATTATTATAAACATAAGCCGTCGTAACAAAAGAATATTCGGTTAATCCATCACCACCATTTAGCACCATTCCCGTTGTTCCTCCATCATGAAACCAATTATCATAAATATAAATATCATCAATAATATCAGAAGAGTTATGCGCGTAAATTTGTAAATTTCCACTGTTATGCGCAAATTCATTATATCCTATATGTATATTTGAATATTGTCCGTTAAATCCACTAATATATATTGATTGAACCTTATAGCCAAAATTATCTTCATCCTCCTCCGAGGATAATCCTGAATGATGCATGTAATTTCCAAGAATATAAACATTATCCTGATCTCCATTTTGCAACATTATCTGACCACCAATCGATTCGGGAGTGTTTATGTCCGTTCTTGGAATAGTAGTTGTAGCATCCCAACCGATTATACGAAAATTATTATCATAAGTTAAATCTATATTTGACCACCTGAAACCATAATGCCACGCTACAACTTTAAATTTTGATAAGGTCCAATATTCCAGATGATCCTGCGCGGCATCACCATGACGATAAACCCCAACAGTAGCATTGCCATTATCAGCATTATTTCCATTGCACATTTGAGCAACTTCTCCCGGGTACGAAGAAAAAGCGATGCTATTATTCAATGTTCCATTATTGTGATTGGAAATACCAGATGTTGTCCTAAAATAAAGCACGGCATTGGCCCATGTTGATCCATAATCATACGCTGTCCATATTCCAGCTTTAAAATATACAGCATCCCCTGCGACAACAGTTTCGCGAGCTTTTCCAAAAGTAGCCCATGCATTCGCCACACTAAGCCCATCGTTTGAATCATTTCCAGTCGTACTTACAAAATAAATATTTCCAGTATTCC
>JALNYX010000019.1 GCA_023229615.1 Candidatus Moraniibacteriota bacterium | reverse complement strand
AGATTTTCTCTTCTCTGGAAACATCACTAAGACTCTTGATTTCCGGATAAGCGTCTGCTAAATTAACAATCGCTCGCAGGCCATATTCAGCTTTAGTTGAAAATTTCATAATATCAAATTATTTAACAAAACAAATCCATCCCCTACTAATCTAGTATGCTTTGATAATATATAATAATCCATCCTGTGTCAAATATTAAATATTTCGTTATTTATTTTATATGGTATAATAAAAATAAAGATACAAAATCACTAAAATTCCAATACTATGCGTATATCTTACAGTGCTTTGGGGACTTATCAAAATTGTCCATTGAAGTATAAATATCAAAATATCGATAAAATCAGGGAACCCAAAAGTAAGGAGGCGGTTTTTGGGACGATCATTCACAGCGCCCTCAAATTTGCTCATACTCCCGGAATTCTTTCCCCTACCCTCGAGCAAACCTTGGATTTTTATTCTCGTAGTTGGAATAGTGATGTTTTTGAAGTGGAAGCCGAAGAGCGAGCGGCTTTTTCCCAAGGAGTAGAAATGATTCGAAAATATTATGAAAAAAACAACATCGCTCAAATCAATATCGTGGACTTGGAAAGTCGATTCTCTCTTGATTTGGAAGGAAATATTATTTCCGGAATAATCGACCGTATCGACAAAACCGAGGATGGATATGAAATTGTGGATTACAAAACCACCAAAAAAATGCCTTCTCAAGAAAAAATAGACAATGACCTGCAACTCTCGGTCTACCTGAAAGCATTTTTGTCACGCTATCCGGAAGAAGCAAAAAACTTGAAAAAAATAAAAGTTAGCTTATACTTCCTCAAACACGGAGTAAAACTCAGTGCTACTCGAAATCAAAAACAACTGCAAGAAGTTGATGATCTTTTTCTTGAAGTTATTGGGCAAATTGAAGAAGGAAAATTCGAGCCGAATGTCACGCCTCTTTGTGCGTGGTGCGGATATCAAAAAATATGCCCGATGTGGAAACACAAATTCAAAGACACACGCAAAATTGACACGGAAGAAGTCAACCAAGCCATCGCCGAATATATCGCCGCCAAAGATGAATCAAAGAGTATTCGTTACAAAATTGCGGAACTCCAGGAAAAAATTTCCCAATATATGAATCAAGAAGGAGTTGAAAGAGTTTTTTCCAATTCCGGAATAATCGCCCGAACACTTCGCGCCACATACAAATATGACGACAAAAAAGTAAAAGAAATTCTTGAACCGTTGGGACAATGGGATAATGTAATTAAAATTGATGCCATTGCTCTGAAAAAAGTCATCCCCACTCTTCCGACTGAAATTCGCAAAAAAATAGACACTGCTAAAGAACTCGGAAAAGAAACCAAAGGATTCAGTGTTAAAAAACAAAACGCTCTGGACGATGAGGACGAAGAAACCCCGGAATAATCCGGGGTTTTATTCTTATCCAATTACAGTTCCTTCAAATTCTTTTCCATCCAAGTATTTGTTTAAATTTTCCAGATTTTTACCGTTCATAATTACTACTTGGAAATTTTCTTCTTCTGCCATCTGTGCGGCAATCGGGTCAAATGGAGTGTTTAGTCCGGGGATCCAATCTTGATTAAACATTTCTCGAAAATCATGCCAAGAGATGTTTTTTATTTTCTGCGCAGTGAAATATTTTCCCGGATCTTTATCGTAGACATAACTGATATTCGAAAGATTAATAACGTTTTTAATTCCCAGTTGCTTTGCTAAATTAACTGCGATAAAGTCCGTGGAGTTTCCCGGACGCCAACCGGAAGCAATAACCACTGGCGCGTCCGATCCCAGACATTCTTCGATTTTTTCCTCATTGGTGATAATTTTTTTGTAAGCATTTTTATGAAAAACAGTTCGAATAAAATGCGCGTTCATCCGAGTAGCATGAATTCCGATCCAGTCCTTGTCTTCATTGGTAATTTCTCCGACCTTATCAGCCGCCATAATGTAATTTCGAGCCAACTTTCCTCCTCCGACAATCAAGATGAATCGAATGTTATCTTTTTTTATCTTATTTTCAACTAACTTTTTGAAATCACGAACAAAAATAGTATCCACATCTTCAGGAACAACCAGCGATCCGCCCAATGAAATTATAACTGTTCTACTCTCTTTTTTTGCCATATAAATATTTTCTATTTCTTTATGCGGTTATAACTTGTTACCAGCAAAGCGGACGCAATAAAAATTGAAGAATAAGTTCCAAATGAAACACCGATCAAAAGTGCCAATGCAAAATTTTGAATAGTTTCTCCTCCAAAAATATAAATTGCCAGCAAAGTTATAACCACAGTCAGTGAAGTGTTAATTGACCTTACTAATGTTTCATTCAAACTGCGGTTAACCACTTCCGGAAAGGATTCTTTATCTGATTTTCTCAATAAATTTTCACGGGTTCTATCGTAAACCACGATAGTGTCATGAACGGAAAACCCTAGAATGGTCAACAGAGCCGCAATGAAAGGAATTCCAATCTCAATGCCTCTAAAATGTCCCAGAATTGAAAATGCTCCGACCGTAATCAATACATCATGAATCAAGGCAATAACTGCACCAGCACCATATTTCCAAGACTGAACCGGTCGGGAAACTTTACGAAAAGCAAAAGCGATAAAAGCCATAATTCCCAATGCTGCCCAAAAAAGCGCCCATAAAGAATTGATTTTTAATTCATTTGAAATAGAAGAATCACGATAATCCACCTTTACCTGCATTGATTCAGAATATTTTTCGTTAATTTTTTCCCATACTGACTGATTAACGCTATCGTCAACTGAGGCATAACTCACAAGCATTGAATTATTTCCTTTCTTTTGGATAGTAAGACTGCCCAAATTCAAATCGCTCAGAATCACAATTACATCTTCATTTGTTGGAGGATTTTGAGGAAAGTTTATTTCCATCACTGTTCCTCCGGTAAAGTCAATACCAAATTTCAGACCCCATAAAGAAATGCTTAAAATACTCAACAGTGTTAAGACAATAGAAAAGATATAAGCGTATTTGGTTTTTGAAATGATATTTAGCATTGTAATAACTGTTTTACGATTTTTTATTAATATCTGAAATTTCGCTTTTTTTTATGCCTACTAGCCATAATTTATTTGAAATCCATTCTCCTAAAATAAACTTCAATAATGTACGAGAAATCGTAACTGCGGTAAACATTGAAAGCAAAACTCCGACAATCAGAGTTACTGCAAATCCTTTTACAAACCCTGTTCCCAACTCAATTAAAATAAATGACGTAATGATTGATGAAAAATTTCCATCTCGAATAGATGTCCACGCCCTTTTAAATCCTTCATCCAGCGCTCCGAGAATGGTTCTTCCTCGGCGAATTTCTTCTTTAGTTCTTTCAAAAATCAAAATATTTGCGTCCACTGCCATACCGATAGACAAGATGAACCCGGCGATGCCTGGCAAGGTTAAGGTTATTTGCCATGGAGTGAGTCCGGATAATTTAAAAATAGAAATCATAAGTCCGGAATAAATCAGCAGTGCTACAGAAGCGATAAGACCCAAGAAACGGTAATATAGAAGCATAAAAATAACTACCAATCCAAGTCCGATATATCCAGCCCTTAAACTGGAGGATAATGACTGCTCGCCCAAAGACGCATCAACACTTTCCTGACTAACCAAGTTAATCGGCACTGGCAGTGCTCCTTCATTCAATCTGCCGACAAGATCTTTCGCTTCATCCAATGTGAAATTCCCTGAAATTACCGCTTGTCCGTCAGTAATTTCCGATTGTATTACTGGGGCATACGGAGCATCACTGTTATCGATTGTTCCATCCCCGTTCGTGTCAATAATTGGAAAATTGTCAAGATAAATCGCAATGGTTTTTCCAATATTCTCTTTCGTCAGTTCAGCAAATATTTTCGTACCCTCATCGTCAAATTTCAACGCTACTTGCGGTTCTGAAAGACCCTGACTTGCAAATTCGACAGCCGCACTTTTTAAATTTTTTCCAGTAAGACCGGTTGATTTATATTTCAAACTTGGAAGCATATCAACCGTCGCTTTTATAAAAAGAATATGTTCCGATCGTACCTCCATATCATCTCCTTCTCCTCGAGTTTCTATTTTTTTGACGATGTGCCATCCATACTGAGTTTCAATTAACTTTGGGTATATTTGTCCATCCTTAAAATCATTATTAAAAAGTATCGCATCGAATTCACCGACTAACTCGCCTTTTTTAACAAAACCCAAATCACCTCCAGCAGATTTTGATCCAGGGTCTTGGCTATATTGTTTTGCTAATTCTTCGAAATTGCTATTTTCAGCAAGCGACTGAATTAAAATGTCATCAGCTTGAATTTTCGACTTCTCATTCAACTGATCAAGAATAGTTTTAATTTCCGAATCATTCGGATCAGCTTCCTTTTTAAATTCCAAAAATGGTGTTTCCTTGATTAAATTTTTTGCCTCATTAATATCTTTTACTCCGGCCAATTCCACAATTAATCTATGCTCCAATCCCGATTTAGTGGTATATATTACCGGTTCCGCTACTCCAAAAGCGTTAACCCTTCTTTCGATAACATCTTGTACCGCTTGCATTGATTCCTCAATCTTCGAACTGTCAATCTTGCTCAAATCGGCTTTGTATTCCAAATGAATTCCTCCTTGCAAATCCAGTCCTAAATTTATTTTCAACTTATCAATCGCATTATACACTGGAGGAATAAATTTAATTGATCGTGGATAAGAAACAATTCCCGCCAACAAAGCCAGGATAACAACTGATGCAAATTTTATTCGTGTCTGTTTTATTACATTCATATCTCTTTATGAGTATAAACTAATCCTCTGCCTTTTTCAAGTACTGATTTGCCACGACAAGAATTGAACGGTCTTTGGGGTATGTTGTCCTTTCAAGTGCTTCATCGAATTCAAACCACGCAAAATCAACTTGTTCTTCAGACAAAACAACGTCCGTTTTTTTAGTTTTACCTAGAAAAAAATTTACCTTCTTTAATATTCTTATTTTTCTTCCGGCTTTGATCCGTTCTTCTTTTTCTTGACCAGTCGCTTTATAATAAAAATAAATACACCTAGAAAAACCGGGAAATATTTCCAGATCATCAATCCCGGTTTCTTCTTTTGTTTCCCTTTTTGCTGTTTCAAGTAATGATTCCCCGTCTTCAATATGACCCTTGGGGAAACTCCAATGATTGTTTCGATATTGCAACAGCAAATATTTTATTTTTTCTCCATCGCGGCGAAATACCACCACGCCAGAAGATTTTTCAAAACATATCATAAATAATATACACACCTTTTATTTTCCACAGCAATTTTTATATTTTTTTGGAGTGCCGTCTTCTTTCTTTGCTCCGCATGGGCAAGGATCATTTCGTCCCGGAAGTTTTTCAATATGTATCGGTTTTTGCTTCGGGGCATCTGCGCTATTTGATCCGCCAGAAGCCACTGCCTGTTGATTTTTGACAGATTTAAATTGCTCAATCTGATCATCAGCTCCTTGAAAATTCCAATTATCTTTTTTATTTTCAACTGAAGTTTGTTCCAATGGGCGCGCAAGGGTTATTTTGAAAATAGTATTTACAATTGTCGAATGAATACTTCGAATTAACCTGGAGAAAAGGTCATAGGCCTCTTTCTTGTATTCAATCAAAGGATCACGCTGTCCATAACCCCGGAGTCCGATTCCTTGACGCAAATAATCAATCTGATCCAAATGATTCATCCACAAAGTATCAATTGTTTGTAAAATAATCATCTTTTCCACCTTGCGCATATTCTCCTGACCAATCTCTTCTTCCTTTTGCGCATAAGCTTGCTTAGCCTTCCCCATCAAATAATCCAACATCTTGCTGACCTGAGTTGCACTGTCGGAACCCTTATCATTACTGATTATCTGCAATTGTTTTTTGTCATCATCTGACAAAGAAAAAATCCCCCCGATATCCGTCATAATAGTTTTTGTATCCCAATCGCATTCATCAGTTTCGCAACGAGATGAAACAATCAATTCCAACTCTTCAGAAATATATTGGAAAATTTCATTGCGCGCATTTTTTGTTTCCAAAATTTTTCTTCGATTTCGATAAATAACTTCTCTCTGTTTATTCATCACATCATCATATTCCAAAACGTGCTTGCGAATATCAAAATTAAATCCCTCAATTTTTGATTGAGCGTTTTCAATTGTCTTGGAAATAATTTTATTCTGAATCGGTTGATCATCAGGAAGTCCCAGAGTATTCATCATATTTTTCATTCGATCTCCTCCAAATCGACGCATCAACTCATCCTCAAGAGAAACATAAAACTGCGAAGCTCCCGGATCACCCTGTCTTCCGGAACGACCTCTGAGCTGATTATCAATGCGACGCGCTTCATGACGCTCAGTTCCAATAATCAAAAGTCCTCCTACCTCGCGCACCCCTTCACCTAATTTAATATCAGTTCCACGCCCAGCCATATTAGTGGCGATAGTAACGGATCCTTTTTGTCCAGCATCGGAAATAATTTGCGCTTCTTTTTCGTGTTGCTTAGCATTGAGAACCGCATGCTTGATTCCTTCTCGTGTCAAAAGTTCACTCAAATATTCCGACTTCTCAATCGCCACAGTACCAACTAAAATTGGTTGTCCGATCTTGTTGATTTTTTTTATTTTTTCAACGATTGCTTTGAATTTTCCTTCTTCTGTTTTATACACAATATCGGGCAAATCTTTTCTTTGCGCCGGAACATTAGTTGGAACATCCATAACATCCAGCTTATACACTTTGGAAAATTCTTCTGCGCTCGTAACCGCTGTTCCAGTCATACCGGATATTTTATTGTACATTCTAAAATAATTTTGAAATGTGATAGTCGCTAATGTTTTTGATTCTCTTTGAACGACAACTCCTTCCTTTGCTTCAATCGCTTGATGCAATCCTTCGCTATACCGACGACCTTCCATTAAGCGTCCCGTAAAATCATCCACAATAACTACCTTTCCATCTTTAACTATGTAATCTTTTTCTTTCTTAAAAAGAATTTCTGCTTTTAAAGATTGCTCCAGATGATGAACATAGCTGATTTTTCCAGGTTCATAAATATTCCCTACTCCCAAAAGTTTTTCCACCCTGGAAATTCCTTTATCCGTGAGTGTAACAGAGCGCATTTTTTCATCCACTTCAAAATCTTCCGTCATTTTCAATTGAGGTACGATTTTTGCAAATTGCACATATTGCTTGGTTGATTCCGCATCCGGAGCAGAAATAATCAAAGGAGTTCGAGCCTCGTCAATTAAAATTGAATCAACTTCGTCAACGATTACATAATTAAATCCGCGCTGGGAATATTGCTCTAAACTGTGAGCCATATTATCCCGAAGAAAGTCAAATCCAAATTCATTATTCGTTCCATATGTAATATCACAACCATACGCATCCCTGCGAGAAACCGGGGAAAGATTTTCCATTTCCACACTTACTTCATTATTATCAATCAGTTTCGGTTGATATCGGTACGACACGTCATGCATAATGCAAGCTGTCGAAAGTCCAAGAAAATTAAATATCGAACCCATCCAATTGCAATCTCTTTTTGCCAAATAATCATTGACAGTCACCACATGCGCACCCTTTCCGGAAAGAGCGTTAAGATAAATCGGCAAGGTCGAAGTCAGAGTTTTTCCTTCTCCGGTTTTCATTTCTGCAATTTTACCTTGATGCAAAATCAATCCTCCAATCAACTGAACGTCGTAATGTTTCTCTCCAATCACGCGATACGCCGCCTCGCGCACAACGGCAAAAGCCTCGGGAAGAATTTCTTCCAAAGATTTTTTCTCATCCCCAATTTCAGTTATTCTTCTTCTGAACTCTTGTGTTTTCTCTTTCAATTCTTCATCGGAAAGTTTGGACATTTCTCCGTTCAAGGAATTTATTTTATCCACAATTGGTTGAAACTTTTTTAGCTCTCTCTCATTTGAACCGAATATTTTTTTGAAAATTTGAATCATATGTTTCCCTGCTATAAAAAATAATGGATAACGATGCACCTAAATCAGTATACCAACTAAAAATCCCTCAGTCAAAGAAGGATTTCTAGCTTTGTTTTATTGCTAATATCAGAATCGAGCGCCTTCATCAATTGACATTTTCTTTTTTAGAGAGCGCGCTCCCCGAACGATTTTCGTTCGAATCTCATCCTTTTTTCGACGAATTTGTGCCTTGATTTGATTTTCAACCAAATCAACGGACCCCTCCACTGATTCAGTGATTTCTTCGGCGCGATACAAATTGCGCGGAGTTTTCACCATCACTTCCACTCTGAATTTCCCCTTTTTATCCAAATCAATTTCTACTTCAACTTTCAAAGTATCTGGCTCATCCCCATCATATTCTTTCAATAATTTTTTAATTGAAGCAATCCTTTTTTCAACATATTCTCTTGTCCTATCATCGATTGTCAACCCCTTGAGCATAATTCTCATGTTTTCCATAATTATTTTTATTTAATTATTAAAATCCTACCAACTGCACTTCCTCTTGAAGCTGAACGCCAAACCTTGTTCGAACTTTCTGTTTAATTAAACTACTCAAAATTATCACATCTTCCGCTGTGGCATCTCCGGTGTTAATAATAAAATTTGCATGTTTTTCACTCACCTGCGCGCCACCGATAGTTTTTCCCTTGAGTCCAATTTTATCAATAAACCATCCAGCAGAAATTTTATTACCCTCAAATTTCGATCCAGATTCTTGTTCAAACATTTGAAGTATTTTTTCATCCTCCACGGAAACTTTCTTAAAAAAACTCCCAGCACTTAACCCACGCGGCTGCTGTTGATTTCTCTTTTTGATAATCTCTTTCATTTTTTGCTCACATTCACTGGGAGTACCTTCCTTGAATTGGAGGATAATAGACAAAATAATCATCTTACCCTTATCCTTGAATACGCTACTTCTGTATGAAAAATTGCATTCTTCATTTGAATATTCTTGAATTTCAAGATTTTCTTTATTCAAGACCGTTACTTTCTTGATCAGCTCTTTCATTTCTCCCCCAAAACATCCCGCATTTATAGCCGTTGCCCCTCCAATAGTTCCAGGGATTCCAATTGCCCATTCAAATCCAGTAAGGCCATTTTTAACCGATTCAATGACTAGCTTTGAAATGGCAACACTCGCCCCACACGTTATATTTGCATCTTGTATCTTGTATCTTGTATCTTGTAATCTAATCACCATCCCATCAAACCCTTTGTCGCTCACCAGGATATTCGATCCTCCGCCTAAAATGAAATATTCAAGATTATTTTCTTTGGCATATTCCAAGGCCTCAATCAATTCTTCCTCGTTTTTTACCTCGACAAAAAACCTCGCCGGTCCGCCGATTTTAAAAGTAGTATACGGTGCCAAAAGCACATCTTTTTGAATTTGAATTTTCATCTATTTCAATTATACCACAAAAAACCAGTCTCCTAAGCCGACGTTCATATTTCTCTTCCAAGGCAAATGATTAATATAAATTACTACACTAATTAAACATCAACATTCTTTCGCTTACAAACAAAAATAATAAATACAAAAATGCGCAATTTTGGAGGATTAGTAGTGGAATGCCAATCAGGAAATACCATTTTCGACTTTTGTGGCGAAAGGCGAACATTCCGACATAAACCCCAACACTACCAAAAATCGTTGCCAGAAAAAACAACATCCCCTCTGATATTCTTTCCGCCCCCGGCTTCCTTGACTTGACCTTATCCAAAAACATCATCAAAAAAGCCAGTAAATTAACCACCAGAAAAAATACCGCCAAAAAAAGAAACGACTTGCTCATTTATTATTTATTATTTTTCCTGCCAATTCATGCGTTACTTTCCAAACATCTCCAGCGCCGATGGAGATCAGAACGTCTTTACTGGAAAGTTTATCCTTGAAAAATTCAACTGCTTCGGGAATTGTGGGAATCAGCTCAGCCTTTGCCGGAAAATATCGATTAATCTGCTCGACGAGATTTTGCGAACTTACATTTCCTTTTTCTTCTCTGGCACTACCATAAATATCCAAAACAAAAACTTTGTCGGCATTGTCGAAACTTTGCGCAAAATCGCCAAGAAAAGCTTCCGTGCGAGTAAAGGAATGTGGATGAAAAAGTGCGATAATATTTTTCTTATCGTACAAACTGCGCGCGGATTTTAACATAGCTTTGACTTCTTCCGGATGATGCGCGTAATCATCAATTAAAATCGCCTCGTTTCTTTTTCCGACATATTCAAATCTGCGAGCAGTGCCTTTGAAAGTACGCAAAGCATCTGCCACTTCTTTCATATCCAAGTTCAACCGATAACAAACTGAAATAGCTGCTGTGGCATTAAGCAAATTGTAATCTCCTGGCAGTCCGATTTCAAACTCTCTTACCGTTTGCTTCTTATGAATGATTGAAAAATTGCGCATTTTATTTTTTGCATCCCATGGTTTTTGTTCCATAATCCTAAAATCATTTCCTTCTAAAAAACCATACGTCGAAACCTTACACACAGCTGAAAGCGCCACATTTCCTGCATTCGCATCATCCCCGCAAACAACCAAAAATCCGTGATTAGGCACTCTGGAAACAAAATCAGAAAAAGCCTGTCGATAACTTGCCTCTGTTGGATAGGAATCAGGATGATCCCAATCAATGCTCGTGAGAACAGCCGCAAATGGCTCATAATATTGCAACTTGTTTTGATATTCATCTGCTTCAATAACGAAATAATCTCCTCCTCCGGAAATGGAATTCCCTCCCCAATTCAAAACCCGACTTCCCACCACAGCACTCGGATCTTTTCCTATTTCATTTAAAATATGAGCGATCATCGCGGTGGTGGTTGTTTTCCCATGTGTTCCGCAAATAGCGATTCCGATCTTGCTATTGAAAAGTTCCGCCAAAGCTTCCGGATAAGAAAGCATTCTCAGATCTCTTCTTCGCGCTTCAACTATTTCCGGGTTATCCTCCTTAATCGAAGTAGAGAAAATCAACAAATCAATTTTATCCGGAATATTTTTCGCTAAGTATTCCGAAAAAATATGAACGTTCTTTTTTTTGAGTGCTGATTGATAAAAATGATCACCATTATCAGATCCGGAAACATTATGACCCAAATCAACATACATTTCCGCCAAGGCTGAAGTTCCTGCTCCTTCAATTCCGATAATATATATATTCATACGCTTACAAAATTACAAATTAATACAAACTTTTGCGGATATTTATTTTTTTAAAAATATTTTTCGTTTTGCGCTTTATATTTTTACTATCCCCTCCAACCCTTCGATAATTTTTTCTGCAGCGTTCGGATGGTAGAATGTTTTTATTTTTTCTGCCATTTTTCGATATGATTCTTCGTTGGACAAAATAGATTGAATTTTTTCAATAAGAATATGCTTCCCCAAATTTGATTCTTCCAACATTATTGCACCTCCGATTTCTGCCAAACGAAAAGCATTCATTCTTTGATGATCATTGGCGGCAGTCGCCAAAGGAATCAAAACTGGCGGAATTCCATTTGCCGCCAGCTCAGCAATTGAATTGGCTCCGGCGCGACTCACTGCCACGTCTGCTAATGCCAAACAGTTGCGCATATCCTCAAAATTCAAAAATGGAATTGCAAAATATCCCTCCCTTTCATTTTTTATTCCCGCTTTAGCCGCTGAATGCAAAACTTCCTCAAAATTTTCTTCTCCGGTTTGATGAATTATTTGAACTGTTTGCAGAATATCAGGAAGCGCCTCTACGATCGCCTGGTTCACTTTTTGAGACCCTTGACTTCCTCCTAAAACCAACAATGTCGGCTTCGACTGTCCCATATTATACTTCGCTCGCGCTGCCTCTTTGTTTCCTTGATCCATTCCCTCGCGAACCGGATTCCCGGTAAGCAAAATTCTGGAAGACATAAAAAACTTGGCGGCTGTTGGATAGGAAATTGCAATTCTTTCGGAAAATTTCCCCAAAAATCTATTAGCAATCCCTGGCACCGCATCTGATTCATGAATCAAAATTGGAATGCGATATACCCACGCGGCCAATACAACTGGAACCGACGCATAACCTCCCTTGGAAAAAACCGCATCTGGCATCTCCCAAAGTAAAATCCAAAGCGCTTTGAGAAATCCGAATGGCGCTTTGAAAAAATCAACAAAATTCAAAAAAGAAAAATATCTCCGAACTTTCCCGCTCAAAACACTTTTTGCGCGAATACCCTCTTCTGCCATCACCTCTTTTTCCATCTTCCCATCCGGTCCGATAAAAAGCAAATCAATTCCCAACGAATGCCTTTCTCGCAATTTTCTAGCAACTGCCACGAGAGGAAAAATATGCCCTCCAGTTCCACCGCCTGTTAATACAATTTTCATAAATCAGCTTGCAACTTGTAGATTTTAGTTTTGCAGCTTTCGTAATATTTTTCCAAAAAGCTGCCAACTGATTCCTAAAAGCTATCTGTTATTTTGTTTAGAAATATTTAATAAAATTCCAGCGCCGGACATCAAGAATATTAGAGATGTTCCGCCATAACTGACAAACGGCAAAGGAATTCCCGTTAATGGAATTATACCAGAAATTGCCGCAATGTTAATGAACGCTTGAAAGGCAATCCAAGAAGTAATTCCCACTGCCATCAATTTTCCAAACTCATCCGGAGCATTCTTGGCAATTTGATAGCCACGAAAAGCCAGTGTAACAAAAAGTAAAACCACAACAATCGCCCCAACCATCCCCAGTTCTTCTCCGATAATCGCAAAAATTGAATCTCCAATCGGCTCTGGCAAATAATTGAATTTCTGACGGCTATGCCCCAGTCCCAATCCAAAAATTCCTCCCGATCCAATTGCTAAAAGAGCTTGATTAATTTGATATCCAATTCCCTGAGGATCCACTTCCGGATTCATAAACGTCAAAAAACGATTCATTCGATACGGCTCAATTTTTATCAGAATCATAAGTCCTGTTAACCCGGCGATTATTAATCCGAAAATATGGGAGATTCTAGCTCCGGAAACAAAAAAGATTGACATTGCAATTAAAATTATCGCGCCCATTGTTCCTGTATCCGGTTGCTTGATAATTAAAAAACCGATTATTCCCAGTATGCCAAGAAAAGGAAATAATCCCTCATACATATCTTTAATTTTTTGCTTTCCTTTACTTTCCAGCCAAGCTGCCAGATAAATAATAATTGATATTTTTGCCATTTCGGAAGGCTGAAAAGAAATTGGACCCAATCCAATCCAACGGTTGGCACCGTATACTTTCGACCCGATTCCTGGAACAAAAACCAGCACTAAAGCAACCAGAGCAGCCACAATTATCGGAAAAGCTAGCTTCTTCCAAAAATGATAATCAATTTTTCCAAAAAAATACAAAACAACCAGCCCCGGAAGAAAACCGTACAAAAGCTGATGTTTGAAAAAATAACCCGGATCTCCAAATCGAGTTTTGGAATAAATCACTCCGGCGCTAGCAATCATAACCAAACCGAAAATCGATAAAGCGATAACCGTAAATAATAATTTTTTATCTATGTTTTTGTTTTTCATTTCTCCATTTTTCAATTTCCTTATGATTTCCGCCCAGAAGAATTTCCGGCACTTTCCACCCGTTCTCGCCAGAAGCGGATTGTCCTTCAGGAAAAAATTCTTCGGGTTTTGTATATTGCGGATGTTCAAGTGTTCCTGCCTCATTATGAGATTCTTGCTCGATACTTTCTTTATTTCCCAGCACTCCCGGTAACAACCGCGATACGCTGTCGATGACTGTCATCGCTGGAATTTCCCCGCCGGTTAAAACGTAATCCCCAATGGAAATTTCTTCATCTGCGATATGTTCTGCCACCCTTTCGTCCACCCCCTCATACCGACCGCAAATCATTATGATATTTTTATATTGAGATAATCTGACCGCATCCTGTTGAGTATATCTTTTTCCTTTGGCGGAAAACAGTATAATGCGCGTATTTTTCGGTTTGGAAATTTTAGAATTGGAATTTGAAAATTGTTTGGAAATTGGAAATTGGAAATTGGAAATTATTGAGCTAACAGCTCGAAGTATCGGCTCCACCATCATTACCATCCCAGCTCCCCCACCATATGGCGTGTCATCCACTGTCCGATGTTTATTATTCGTGTAATCTCGCAAATTATGAATATTAATTTTGATAAAATTTTCTTTCTGCGCACGCTTCAAAATCGACTCAGAAAAATATGAATCAAAAATTTGCGGAAAAATTGTAATAATATCGAAGATCATATTAGTATTTTAACATTTTTAAGGAAATAAAAAAAGAGGTATTAATCCTCGTCTTTTATTATTTTTTTTTCGGAACTGGGTCATATCCTCCCGGATTCCATGGGTGACAACGTGATATTCTTTTAATTCCCATCCACCCCCCTCGCAACACACCAAATCTTTCAATTGATTGATAGGTATATTCCGAACAAGTTGGATAAAAACGACAAGATTGCTCGGAAACCATCCAACTAAAAATCCCTTGGTCCGGCGACAAAGTTTTTTGATAAAAACGAATAATCAGTAAAAATAACCTCTTCATATTCCTAATACTATTTTAGCTATGGCGCTTTGTCAACAAAAGCAAAAAAGTGTATAATCAGATTGAAATTATATTTAAATGTAAAAAAATGCTAAATTTGTACAATACTCTCACTAAGCAAAAAGAAGAATTCAAACCGTTACACCTTGGCAAGGTTGGAATGTATGTTTGCGGTCCAACTGTCTATGATTACATCCATCTCGGAAACATTCGCGCCTATTTGAACGCCGACACATTACGCAGATATTTGGAATTCCTTGGTTTCGAAGTCCGCTTAATCAAAAATATTACCGATGTCGGACATCTTACTGCCGATGACATTAATCAGGGTGATAGCGGAGATGATAAACTTGTGAAAAAAGCGCTGGCAGAAAAAAAATCACCGAAGGAAATTGCCAGA
>JALNYX010000059.1 GCA_023229615.1 Candidatus Moraniibacteriota bacterium | reverse complement strand
TGCTGCTCCCGCTCCGGAAATCACAATCTTCACTTTTTTGATATTTTTTCCGACAACTTTGAGCGCATTAATGAGTCCCGCCAAAACCACAATGGCCGTCCCGTGTTGGTCATCATGGAAAACTGGAATATCCAATTCTTTTTTCAATCTTTCTTCAATTTCAAAACATCGAGGCGCTGAAATATCTTCCAAGTTTATCCCTCCGAAAGTCGGCGCGATCGCCTTCACAATTTTGATGATTTCTTCCGTATCTTGAGTATCCAGAACAATTGGAAACGCATCCACTCCTCCCAATTCTTTGAAAAGCAACGCTTTTCCTTCCATCACAGGAAGCGCCCCTTCCGGACCCAGATTTCCCAGTCCCAAAACCGCGCTTCCATCTGAAACCACCGCCACGGTATTTTTGCGAATTGTGTACTCGAAGGATAATTTCTTGTTTTTTGCCACCGCCTTGGAAACCTCCGCCACCCCGGGAGTATACAAAACCGCCAAATTTTCCTTGGTCAATTTCTGCTTGGAACAAACCTCAATCTTCCCGCCGAGTTTTTTTGATAATTGGATTGATTCACTCATATTTTTTCTACTTAACTCATTCGACAGATATGACTTATGAGTATTATTTTTTAAGCTTCAATTTTTTATACACGCTTCCTGCCGCCACTGCTCCCTCGGCGACGGCGGTGATGATTTGACGGAATTTGTTTGATCCGGTTGTTACGTCGCCAGATGCAAAAACATTTTCAACATTGGTCGCCTGCGTCTGATCGACGATAATATAACTTTGCTCATCCAATGCCACGCCAAGCCCTTGCGCAATCGCCACACCAGGAGTAGTTCCTACCTCAATAAACACTCCTTGCACGTCCAATTTTTTCTCCTGACCATCAACATCCAGAACAACTCCGGAAACCTTTGCATCGCCAACGATTTCTTTTACGCTGTTCATTTTTATTTTCTCAACTTTCCCACTTTTTTCAATCTGTTCATCCCAAGAAGGTTCCCAATTATATGCGTCGCGATAAATAAGTTTTACGCTCTTGGCGAACTCGGTCAAATGAATCGCCGCAGTTGCCGCCGCATCTCCTCCTCCGATAACCACAACATCTTTTTCTCGAAAAAACATTGCGTCGCAAGTGGCGCAATATGACACACCTTTGCCGACAAATTTATCCTCTCCAGGAACATTCATTTTCCGCGCTTTCATTCCCAAAGCCAAAATCAAACTTTTTGCCGAATATTTTTCTCCGCCTGCCACAATCTCAAATCCTTCTTCTATTTTTGCCACTGAAGATACATCCGACTGGATAATTTTTACTCCGAAATGACGCGCGTGATGCTCAAATTTTTCCATCAAAGTTTTTCCCGGAATAGAAACTTCTCCCGCCCAATTCTCGATTTCAGATGCTTCTACTACTTGCCCGCCAATTTCATTGCCAATCACGATATGATCCAATTTATATCTTGAAGCATAGATCGAAGCCCCAAGCCCCGCCGGTCCCGCCCCGATAATAATCAAATCATACATTTTCTTTTCTTTGTCCATTGATTTATGACATACAATAGTCAATCTTCATTGAATTTACAATTATCCATTTTAAAATTAAAACATTAAAAAATTTAGAATTGTTTATAAATTGCCAGTCCAAAACTGGTCCGCCTTTGGCGGAAAAATTGAAAATTGAAAATTATTCTTATTACCCCATAATACTAACATTTCAAAGATAAAATTTCAAATATTCAAAAAACAAAAATCCCGATTTGCATCGGGATTTTTGACGGACATATACTCGAAAAAAAATTCATTATTGCTCCAATGATTCCAATTCGCTTTTAAGGCTATCTTTATCTTGTACGCCGACGAATTCTTTTACCACTTCTCCACCTTTGAAAATCTTGATGGCAGGGATGGACATTATCCCGTATTTTTGGGATGTTTCAGGATTTTCATCCACATTTAACTTTCCAACTTTGAACTTATCTCCGACTTCTTTCGCCAATTCTTCGATAATCGGTCCCATCATCTGGCAAGGTCCACACCACGGCGCCCAAAAATCCACCAAAGTAATCTTGCCGCTTTTAATAATTTCCTGATCAAAATTTTGATCCGTAAATTGCATCTCCATAAATTTTTAAAATTAATTAATAATTAAAAATAAGGACAAACATTGAAAATATTTTTCTTACACTGTCTTTGTGCAGTCAGAACAAATTCTTCTCACCCCAACCAATCGACGACTTAAAATAAATCTACAATAATTCCAAAAGGGACACTTGGAAGAAAAATATTTTTCAATGTTTGTCCGAAAAATGTGAAATTTCACTGCATATCCGCAAATACTATATCCAGCTTGCCAGCAAATACACTCCTATCCCTGTCATTATAACGCCAGCCGCCCCATGAAGCAAGTGTATGTTTTTTGTCCGCCACTGCTCCATTTTTCCTCCACGAAGACCGAAATACATCGCCAAAGTAATCACAATCATCGGAAAAACAAAAATTAAATTATACAAAGCCAACAGCGAAACAGTCCTGAAAATTTCCACTTTTTCCGCCAAAAGACCCAGTACGACAATATATGGACCACTCGTACACGGAAGTAAGAACAAGCTCACTAAAAATCCCGCCCCCAGCGCACCCAGCGGACTGGCAACATTTTGAAGTATTCCTTTCATTTTCGGCCGCCAACGCATCGGCACTTCCATCAAGAAAAACTTCCCGTGCCAAAATGCATCTTTCAGATTCGCCAATCCAATTACAATCGCCAAAACACCCGCAACAATCGAAATAATTTTTGGCAAATTGAAAATCGTAATTACCTTATACACCCCCAATCCCATTAAAAAATATGAAACAAAAACCGCCAAAGAGAAAAGCAATCCTGACCAAAGCGCTTTTTTCCTGCCTTGCGCTCCAATTACTGTCGCCACCAAAATAATCAGCACAGCAAATGC
>JALNYX010000058.1 GCA_023229615.1 Candidatus Moraniibacteriota bacterium | reverse complement strand
ATAAAATCGGTTCTGGAAATTCTGCGATGACTTCCTTCATGGCAGATTAGATAACGCAAATAATCCAAAGGCTTTTCCAAAAGATCCTTGGGGTCGATTCCGATTTTGTTGTCCTTGAAATTCCAATGCCAGCCGCCACCCGGCTGATTAAGTTCAACGGGAATTTCAAAATCCTTGCCGATAAAATAGGCGAGTGATGCAAGTACTCTCTGCTTGTACTTTATTTCTTTTTGTTCTTTTTTGGAAAACTGATCCAATATCTCCTTTTCGGAAACGCCACGGGACCTGTCTTTAGATTCCATTGCCGCAGCATATTGGGGTTCTCCGAATTCCATGCTTTTCATGCAGTAAAATTTGAAGAATTTCTTATATCAATATTGTACCCCAAAAAAATTATAGAGTAAATAAAAAATTCAAAATTCTTTTCACCTTGAATTTTCCTTTATTTACTGCTAATATAACAATATTGAAAATATTATTCGCAGTTCATAAAGAAAACCATGGAAAAACAATATAATCCTCAAGAAAACGAGGATAAAATATATCAAAAATGGGAGCAATCAGGATTTTTCCAGCCAGAGACTGGTCAACCATGGGTTGATAATCCTGAAAACAGAGAGCCGTATTCAATTATGATGCCACCACCCAACGTGACTGGCGTTTTGCATTTGGGACATGCGATGGAAAATACCCTGATGGACATTATGGCTCGCTACCAAAGAATGCAAGGAAAAAAAGTACTACTACTTCCTGGAACCGATCACGCCGCTGTCGCTACCCAAGCCAAAGTGGAAAAAATTCTTATCGCAAAAGGAATAAAAGACCCGCGAAAAGAACTGGGTCGAAAAAAACTTTTGGAAGAAATCCGCTCTTTTGCCGAAAACTCCAAATCCACCATCTTAAAACAAGTCCGGAAAATGGGAACCAGTTGCGATTGGTCGCGCCTGGCATATACTTTCGACGAAACCCGAAGCAAAATCGTCAATGAGGTTTTTGAAAAAATGTACAAAGACGGACTCATCTACCGCGGACACCGCGTAATCAACTGGTCAACAAAAGGACAATCTACCTGCTCAGATGACGAACTTGAATACAAAGAAAGAATTGGAAAGTTATACACTTTCAAATACTGCCCAGACTTCCCGATTTCCATCGCCACCACCCGCCCGGAAACAAAACTCGGCGACACTGCTGTGGCAGTCAATCCGAAAGACGAAAGGTACGTAAAATATATCGGACAAACACTTGAAGTGCCTGATTTTGCTGGAAGCGGAGTTGATTTGAAAATAAAAATAATCGCCGACGATTCAGTTAATATGAATTTTGGAACCGGAGCGGTTGGCGTAACTCCCGCTCACTCAATGGTTGATTTTGAAATGATGGAAAAACAAAAAACTCAAGGAAATGAAATAAAACTCATTCAAGTAATTGGACAAGATGGATTGATGAACAAAAATTCAGGTAAATATACTGGCATTTCAACAAATGATGCGCGCAAAGAAATAATTTACTACCTCAAACAAAATAATTTATTGGAAAAAGAAGAAGAAATTACTCAAAATATCAGCACATCAGACAGATTCGGAGATATCGTTGAAATTTTGCCAATGACTCAATGGTTCGTCGCAGTCAACAAGAAAATTCCCGGAAAAGAAAAAACCCTCAAAGAAATAATGAGAGAATCCGTTGCAACAGGATTAAATAATGATCCGAATCAAAAAATTAAAATCACTCCCGCAAGATTTGAAAAAATATATTACACTTGGATTGATAATCTCCGCGACTGGTGCATTTCCCGCCAAATTTGGTGGGGACACAGGATTCCTGTTTGGTATTGTCAAAATCCTGATTGTCAAAAACCTTTTTTCAGCGACACAAAAATGGAAAAATGCCCACTCTGCGGAGGGTCTGTCGCGCAAGATCAAGACACTCTCGATACCTGGTTTTCCAGCGGTCTTTGGACATTTTCCACGCTCACTGAAAAAGAAAGAAAAATATTTCACCCGACCAGCTGGATGCAGATGGGAAATGAATTGCTATTTTTCTGGATGGCAAGGATGATTCTGATGAGCACTTATTATCTCAGCGAAATTCCGTTCAAGAATGTATACATCCACGGGATGCTTCGTGATGAAAAAGGAAACAAATTTTCCAAATCAGCTGGAAACAATCTCGATCCAATGGATGTTTCTAAAAAATATGGCACCGATGCTCTGCGCATCAGCCTCATTTCAGGAATCGCCCCAGGAAATGATAGTAAATTTTATGACGAAAAAGTGGAAAACGCCAGAAATTTCATTAATAAACTTTGGAATATCAGCCGCTATATCATCAACAAAAATCAGGAATCAGGAATCAGGAATCAGGAATTAAACAAAAACAATCTGACATTGGCGGATTTTTGGATATTGCAAAAAATGGGAAACTTGGTCGAAGAAATAAAAAATGATATAGAAACTTTCAATTTTTCCATCGCCATTGAAAAAATCAAAGATTTCATTTGGAATGATTTTGCTGATTGGTATGTCGAGGTTAGCAAATTCGAGGATAATAAAACAGAAAAAAATACTATCCTAAATATAATCCTAGAAGATATCTTAAAAATTCTTCATCCCTATGCTCCATTTGTTACGGAAAATATTTGGAACATTTTAGAAAAAGAAAACTTGATTATGATAGAAAAATTTCCAATCAAAGAAAAATATTGGGAGATTGCCAGCGCTTCTCAAGCGGATGAAATACGCTTCAATATAATCAAAGAAATCATAATCTCTATTCGAAATCTTCGCAGTGAAAACAAAATTGAACCGACGAAAAAAATCAGCATCATTTTTGATGTTAAAAATAATCCAGAATATGAATCCCTGATTAGCTCTCAAGAGAACATTATTAAAAGCCTGCGCACCGGAATTGACACCATTAAGATAACTAAAAACGGAGCTGAGATTAAAAAC
>JALNYX010000018.1 GCA_023229615.1 Candidatus Moraniibacteriota bacterium | reverse complement strand
GGAGAGAAGTGGAAAACCGACAAGAATCACTCCATCAACTGGGGAACAACTAACGTCCCCAAGGGTTCTCACGTAAAGATTGAATATTATCTTTACGAAAAAAACAAGTGGTACGTCCTGGATGACTCCACCCCCAATGATGGAGAAAAGAATTGGGATATGGAAAACAAACCATATCGGGATATCATCAAAAAGGATACCGACGCCAAGATCAGAATCACGGTCGTTGAGTATTCTGAAATATCAACTGAAGTCAAATTCAAAATTGATCATAAGAAATGAAGCACATCAATTTTGAATTCGACTGCCAACGGAAAGTCTTGAAAGAGATTTTCCGTTTTTTTATTTGTTTGAATTTTTTTTAGAAGATTATTTTATTAGGGGATGATATATTGAAGATTTGTTTTTCGAAATTTTTTTATGTATAATAAAACGTAGCGGGTGGAAATTGGAATTTGGTTGATTTGAAATTAAGGAATTAAAAAATGGAAGAGAATATTGCGAAAATTTTGGGAGTGGCGGCGGTTATAATACTTGGAAGCGGATTGATATTGGGCGAAGAAACTTTGCGGGAAAAATTTTTACGGACAAAATCAATCGCAATTCGTTGGGCTGTTTATTCAATTCTTGATTACGGATTAACAGGACTTAGCATTCTTTTGGTAATTATATTTAAGCAGGCAGGATCGGGTTTCGCAGAAGCATTTTTTGCAATGTGGGTATTTGATTTTATTTCAGCCGCTTTGCTTCTTGTTATTTGCATTAAGTCAGGAAAAGATTTGACTTTAGGGCAAGAATACCGAAGATCTATCGGGAAAATTTTTTCAAGATCAAAAATGTTCGGAGCGTTTTCTTTTTTTACTTTTTCAATGAAAGCATCTATTTGGGATGGTCCGGAAAGAATGGTTGAATATTTTAAAAACGAGCTTGATACTATTTTCAAAAAAGGGATAGTTGTTTTTTTTATGACATCGCTTCAGGCATTATTTTGGACAGGTGCGTATTCATTGGGGTATGATGGAATTATGAGATTTTTAAATAATATATAATTGGCTTATCTTGCGGTTTTATCCAGAATCGTGCAGAATTTTTTTTATGAACATACTTTTTGTTTCGAGAGATTTGTCGGGCGGAGATTTAGCATACAGGATGAAAAATGAGGGTAATGAGGTGCGACTTTTTATTGATGATTATGATTTGAAGAAATGTTTTGATGGTATGGTTGAAAAAACGGACAATTGGGAAAAAGATCTTGAATGGGTCAGAGAGGACGGGTTGATTGTTTTTGATAGTATCGGATATGGAAAAATTCAAGATGATTTGAGAAAAAGTGGATATTCTGTCGTCGGAGGATGCGAAATGGGAGATAAGCTTGAGCATGATCGGCAATATGGACAGAAGATATTTTCCGCTTGTGGAATTGATATTGCTCCAACGGAAAGCTTTGATTCATTAGAAGAGGCAATTGCATTCATGAAAAATAATGAGGGACCTTGGGTTGTGAAGCAAAATGGACATCAGGATAAGACTTGCAATTATGTGGGGGAATTTAAGGACGGAAGAGATGTCATTGATGTCCTTGAATCTTATTTTCAAAATAAGGAAAAGTGCATTCCGGTAGATTTGCAAAAAAGAGTATATGGCATCGAGATTGGCGTAGCTAGATATTTCAATGGAAATGATTGGGTTGGTCCTATCGAAATTAATATCGAACATAAAGATTTATTCGCAGGATGCATAGGTCCGAAAACCGACGAAATGGGAACGTTGATGTGGTACGAAAAAGATGAAGATAATAAATTATTTCAAGCTACACTCGCAAAATTAAAAACGTATCTGCAGAAGATAGATTTCAGAGGAGATATTGATATTAATTGTATTGTCAGTAAAGAGAAAGTTTTTCCATTGGAATTGACAACAAGATTTGGTTGGCCAGCTATTCATGCACAAGAGTCTTTACATATATCTAGTTGGAGTAAATTCTTGAAAGCGGTAGCGGACGGGAAAAAATATGAACTAAAATATAAAGATGGATTTTCTATGACTGTTTTGATCGCCGTTCCTCCTTTCCCGTATAAAATTGATAATGGGAAATATTCATTTAGGGATAAAACGATTTATTTTTCATCTAAATTGACAGAAGATGAAATTGAAGATATCCATTTTGATGAAGTTTATAAAGATAGTGGAGGAAGATTGCGAATAGCAGGAGATTCTGGGTTTGTTTTGAATGTTACATGTTCAGGAAAAACAATTAAAGAGATTAGAGAACACATTCATAGAATAATTAAAAAAATTGTAATTCCAAAAAAGTTTTATAGAAATGATATCGGTATGAATTTTGAGCGTGAAAATGGAGAAAAATTGAAAAAGTGGGGATGGATATAATTCTTGGATAGCTGTGTTGCTTAAATCTGTGGTATAATCGAAAAGTAATAAAAAATAAAATAATAAAAAAATGTTTTGTCAAGATGTTGCGGCACCATTTTTGTTTCTTTTCTCCGACATAGCTCCTCAATTATTATATTATTCACATTTTCCTGGAATAATAGTAACTTTAGTTATAGGATTTTATGTTTTTTTAAAAAATACCTCTTCCGTAAGTGCATTTTTGATTTTTATCGTGGCGGTCTTATTTTCTTTGTGGTCAATTTTAGATGTAATAACTTGGGTTAATATTGACAGTAGAATCATAATGTTTTCATGGGGATTGATGAATTTGGTTGAACCTTTGATATATTTAACTCTTTTATATTTCGTTTCTCATTATCTAAAAGAAAAAACCAATTATCGATTCAAATTTATTGTAGCTATTCTTTTTTTTCCGATTTTATTTTTACTCTCGACGACATATAATTTGAAATATTTTGATCTTTCAGTTTGTGAATCAATACAAGGAGAATTGATGAAATACAATTATTCCCTTGAATTATTGTTATCCGCTTTGATTATTTATTTTCTTGCGAAAAATTTAATATTTCTTCGTGAAGGGGTGGCAAGAAAGCATATTGTAATATTTTCCTTGGGAGTCATATTTTTTATTATTTCTTTCTCTTGGGCGAATATAGTTGGAAATATTACTACCAATTGGGAAATAACTCAATATGGATTATTCGGCGCCCCTGTTTTTATGGGTGTTTTGGCATATCTGATTGTTCGTTATAGGGCTTTTAATGTAAAAGTATTTGGAGTTCAAGCGTTGATGCTTTCCTTGGTTATCCTTATTGCTTCTGAATACTTTTTTGTTGAATCTAGCACCAGTATTATCTTGGTTGGAGTTACATTAATAATGGCATTGGGATTTGGATATGTTTTGATTAAATCAGTTAAGCGTGATATTGAGCAGAAGGAAGAGTTGGAAATTCTCAGCGGTGAGCTGGTGGAGGCAAATATTCAGCTCAAAAAATTAGACAAAGCGAAGTCAGAATTTATTTCTATCGCTTCTCATCAACTGCGTACTCCGCTCACTGCCATCAAAGGATATACCTCATTAATCATAGAAGGATCATATGGAAAAATTGAAAAAACCGTGAAAGAGGCTTTGCAAAAGACATATAGTGCCAATGAACGTTTAATTTTGTTAGTAGAAGACTTGCTTAATGTTTCTCGTATTGAATCTGGAAAAATGAAATATGAATTGGCGGATGTGCGTTTGGAGGATTTGACTCGGCAATCATACGACAGCTTGATTCTTAATGCTAAAGATTTGGGATTGAATTTAAAAATTAATCCGCCAAAAAATCCATTGCCGTTTTTTCATATTGACGGAGGAAAAGTGCGGGAAGTTATTTCCAATTTCATTGATAATGCAGTTAAATATACTGAGAAGGGTGGAGTGGATGTGAGTTTTCAGCAGGATACTGAGGCGGTAAGGATTGTTATTTCCGATACGGGAATTGGAATCCCCAAGGAAGAACTTCCCTATCTTTTTAAGAAATTTTCTCGCGGAAAAGATACTTCAAGACTCAATGCGACCGGAACTGGATTGGGGCTTTTTGTTGGAAAAAATATCATTGAAGCGCATGGTGGAAAAGTTTGGGTAGAATCGAAAGGTGTCGGAAAGGGTTCACAATTTTACATCCAGCTTCCGCTTAAATGGATCGATCCTAATGTGGGATTATCCGAAACTGGAATGAGCGAATAAGAAAATGAAAAAATGAAATAAATTAAAAAACAGATTTTTTTTCAATCTGTTTTTTTGCGCGATGTCATTCCATTAATATTTGGCCATTTATTGCATCTCTTTTTCCAACTTCCTAATTTCTTTGATAAGTTCAGGAAAAATATCTTTTTCTTTGACGCTTTTGATGATTTTTCCTTTGGCGAAAATAGCACCCATTCCTTTTCCTCCCGCTACTCCGATATCCGCTTCGCGAGCTTCTCCGGGACCGTTAACTACGCATCCCATCACGGCTACCTTGATGGGTACTTTCACTTTTAAAAGTGCTTGTTCAACCTTATTGGCCAGTCCGATTAAATCAATTTCTGTTCTTCCGCAAGTGGGGCAAGAAATCATTTCCGGTCCACGTCTTCGCAATTCAAGCGATTGTAGGATTGCCCAGCAAGTATCTATTTCATCCAGCGGATTGGCCGTGAGAGAAACGCGAAAAGTTGATCCAATGCCTTGATTAAGCAAAATTCCAATTCCGATAGCGCTTTTGACAGAACCCTTAAAAGCAGTTCCGGCTTCAGTAACTCCCAGATGAAGAGGGTAGTCCACTTTTTTCGCCAGCATTTGGTAAGCTTGAATCATTTGGGGAACATTGCTGAATTTGATGGAAATTAAAATATCTTTAAAATTAAATTTTTCCAAAATTCTGATGTGGCGCAAAGCTGAGTGCACAGCGGCTTTCGGCGTGGCGCCATATTTATTCAAAAGATCTTGTTCAATTGAACCGGAATTGACTCCGATGCGGATGGGAATTTTTTTCTTTTTACACGCATCGACAACAGCCTTTATTTTTTCTTCTGATCCAATATTTCCCGGGTTGATGCGCACTTTATCAATTCCTTGTTTGATTACTTCCAGCGCCAGTTTGTAATCGAAATGGATGTCGGCTACTAACGGAATATGAATCTGTTTTTTGATTTTTCCGATATTTTTGGCGGCAATCATATCTGGGATGGCAACGCGAATAATTTCACACCCGGATTTTTCCAGTTCAAGAATTTGTTTGACGGTAGCTTTAACGTCGCGAGTGTCCGTGTTGCACATCGATTGAATACGTATAGGATTATTTCCACCCAGTTTTAAATTTCCAACTTTTACTACTCGAGTTGTATATTTTTTCATATTTTTTTTCTTAGAAATTAATTATAAAAGACTATCGTACTAAGAAAGATAGCATTTAATGGGGGTGTTTTCAAGTAGTAATTTGATTTTTTGATATTATCTAGTAGTATTAAATTATTATCAAAAAAAATATGATTGGAAGAAAATTTCAACGGAATATTGAGGACTTTGTTTGTGGAAATTGCGGAGCTCAAATTAAGGGGGATGGATATACGAATCATTGCCCGTTTTGTCTGTGGAGTAAACACGTGGACAAAAACCCAGGGGATAGGCGAGAGGAGTGCCAAGGAATGATGAAGCCAATTTCTATTCAGGCGAAAAAAGGAAAGCAAGTGATTCTTCACAAATGCCAAAAATGCGGAGTAGAAAAAACTAATAAGGTTTCTGAAACAGATGATTTTGAAAAAATATTAGAGCTGATGAAAAGAAATTTTAACAGTTGAGTAAAAAAATAAAAAGTGGTAGAATATATTTTGTCAGAGTAAGTATTTTTTAACAGATTGATTATAAATAAAAATGAACCCAATTGATAAAAGTAAACGAAATAAAAAAAGGATTATAATTGCAATTGTTGTGATATTAATGGCGGCTAGTGCGGTCTATTTTCTTTCAAAAGCTGACAAAAAAGACATTCTTATGTCTTCTATTTCTGCGATTGAAAAAGTATCTCGATTGTTGCCAATAGAAAAAGATACAAAAGCGGAAATTACTGCCATAGATAAATTATCCCAAGAGCTTCTCAAGAAAGATGATGTCGAAAGAAGGTACTTGATCTTGCTCCAAAATAATATGGAATTGCGTCCCGGAGGAGGATTCTTGGGTCAATATGCGATTTTAAAAGTGAAAAATGGAGAAGTAGCTTCTACTCAAATTGAGGATGCGAATTTACTTGATCAGCGGATTACGGCAAAAGTAACTCCACCGTATCCTTTTAAACAAAAAATGCAAATCAAAAAATGGAAGTTTCGAGATTCGAATTTTTCACCGGACTTTCCTATTAATGCTGAAAAGGCCAAATATTTTTACCGCCTTAGTGGAGGCAATGATAATTTTGACGGAGTGATTGCTGTTAATTCTGATGCATTTTCTAATGTTTTGAAATTAACCGGTCCAATTACGGTTCCCGGTTATTCGACTGAATTTACCAGTGAAAATGCAGTTTTAAAATTGGAAGAAATTGTTGAAAAAGCATATATTAATAATGCCGCACTTGATTCTACTAATCGTAAATCAATAATGAAAAGTATGGGTCCGGTGATTATTGAGAAATTGGCACATATTAATAATATTCCGAAAATTTCCGAGTTTGTACTTGAGGAATTGCGTAATAAGAATGTGATGTTTAATTTTCGCGACGAACAGTTGCAAGCGGAAGTGGAAAAGGTGCATTGGGACGGAGAAGTGGAACAAGAATGGGGAGATGATTATTTGATGGTAATTGATGCCAATATGGGAGCGCTTAAATCTGACTATTATATGGACAGGGAAATTAGCTATAATCTTGATCTGACATTGGAAAAACCGACTGCTGAATTGCGCATTTTATATAAACATAATGCGACCTATGGGGATTGGAGGACAAGTGATTATCATTCCTATTTGCGGGTGTATACGCCCAAAGGATCAACTCTTTTAGAGCGTAAAATGATCAGTTCTCCTTTGACGCAAGAGGAATTTGGAAAAACCTATTTTGGAGCTATGGTGGATGTTTTAATTGGCGGACAAACAGAGGCATATCTCAAATATGAACTTCCAGTGGAATTCAAAAATAAAGATTATCGACTGTTAGTCCAGAAGCAATCAGGAGTAGGAGATGTTCCAATTAAAGTTCATATGAAAAACAGCGAAGGAGAGTTTAACTATGAAGGAATTTTGAAAAAAGATTTGCATTTGGAATTTGGAAAAGAATAAGAAAGTAGATTTTATTATTAAAATTTGTTAAAATATAGCTATTATGAGAAACAAAAGATTTCGAAAAAATATATACAGAATTTGGGTCGTCATTTCACTTTTTGCAGTTATTGCAATGATTGTGTTTTTGATCGCTCCTCTTTTTCTGTATAAATAAATTAAAAATTTCAAATGAATGAAAAAGGCAGGTATTATAATTTCCTTTGGCGTGGTTCTTGGTGGACTAGCTTTAGTGGCTATGCTTTTTTATCCTTCATATAAGGAGTATGAAAGAAATAAGAGGATAAATGATGAGATTGAAAAGCTGAGTCAAGAAGCTGATAAATTGCGAGAAAATAATTCCGAATTGAGTGAAAAGATTGAATATTTCAAGACCCAGGCTTACAAAGAGAAGATTGCCAAGGAAAAATTGAATTTACAAAAACCGGATGAGCAAGTAGTGGCTATTAAGCCGAGTATTTCAAAAACAGAATTAGCCGATGTGGCGACAGATAAAGGAGAAAACGAGGGGGATAAGATGAATAAAGTCGACCTTCCAAATTATCAAAAATGGGTAAATTATTTTTTTGGAAATTTATAAAAAAATGGTAAAAGAAAAAAAAGTAAAAGAAAAAAAAAGAGTGAGTTTTTTGGTAATGTTTGGGGCATTTGCGCTTTTTGTTTTTTTCGGTCTAATTTCCTTGGGTTTTTATGCTTGTCGAAATCATGATAATGCTTTTTCGAAAAAAGTAGCTGGATTTATCCCGCTTCCATTGGTGGTAATTGATTATTCTCATTTCCTGAGTCTGGCAACTCTTAATAATGATTTGAAATCATTAAAGAGCTTCTATGAGAATCAAAATTTTTCCGATTCTGGAATGAGGGTGGATTTTTCAACAGAAGACGGGAAGAATAGATTGAAAATAAAAGAAAAAGATATTTTAAATAAATTAATAACTGACAAGGTTATTGAGATGACTGCTAAGAAAAATGGAAAAAATATTTCCGATGAGGATGTTGATCAGAGTGTTTCCAGAAAAATTGAGGAATTTGGAGGTGAAGATCGAATAAAAGAAAATTTGAAAAAATTGTATGGATGGAGTTTGGATGATTTCAAGAAGAGGATTGTGAAGCCGAGCTTGTATCGCGATGAAATTGAAAAAATCATTACATCTGAATACGGAAAGGAGGAAGATATAAGGCAAGAAAATAAAATCAAAGAAGCTCAAAATCGATTGTCTAGCGGAGATGATTTTGCTGTTGTAGCTAAAGAATTTTCACTTGGAGAAACAGCTAATCAAGGCGGAGAATTGGGTTGGTTTTCTCGCGATCAGATTTTAGACGGGCTGGCTGAAGTATCATTTTCCTTGAAAGAAGGAGAAGTGAGTAGCGTATTAGAAAGCGAATTGGGATATCACCTTATTGAATTGGAGGAAAGAAAGAACGATGGCGAACAGGAATTGATACGAGTACGGCAGATTTTTCGTCCAAAAATGACACTGGATCGCTGGCTTAATGAGGAGATGAAGAAGCACAAAGTTTGGATTATGATTGATGGATATGATTGGAATTCAGAAATTGAAGCAGTTGAATTTTCAAGTAGTGACCTTCGAAAGTTCGAGCAAGAACAAGGCGGGGAAATCTTGCAATAAAAGACACTTGATTCAAATTTAATTGTGCAGTAAAATATCAAAGGTAGCGGAATAATTAATAAATTTTAAAATAAAAAAATATGGCAAAACCAGTTGTAAATGAAGACCTTTGTATTGGTTGTGGAACATGCGAAGCTCTTTGTCCGAATGTTTTCAAGATTGAAGAAGGGAAATCTCACGTTGTTGTTGAAGAATGTGATGATTGTAATTGTCAGGAGGTGATTGAAAGTTGCCCGGTTAATGCAATTTCAAGCGAGGAATAATCTTTTCTACTTTTGTTCATCTTATTTTGCATCCGAGATGGTATTTTTGTTAACATAATTATTAAGTAACTTATGCTTATTTGTTATGGAAGAATTAAAAAAAGAAGAAAAAAATAATATTTCGCAGTGCTGTGAAAATAATCAAGAAAGAGAAAAAGAACAAAATAGTCGGAGAAGTATAAGAAATAAAATTTTTGCAGGAGTTGCGCTGGTTGTTCTGGTGGCTGCTTTTTTTGGTGCGGTTTTTGGGTTTGCTTCCAGTCTGTTGGTGTCAAAATATTTCAATAAAAAAGAAGTTATCCAGAAATCAAGCGGAGATAATTTGGGCATTCTTGAGAATAACGAATCGGCAGTAATAAATGTAGTCGAAAAAGCGAATCCGAGCGTTGTGAGTATCGTAGTAACCAAGGATGTTCCGAAATTTCGCAGTTTTTTTGATAATCCTTTTGGATTTGGTCCATTTTCTTCCCCGTTTGAAAATAATGACAATAATGATTCAACGGAAAAACAAGAAGTGGGCGGGGGATCTGGGTTTATTGTATCTTCTGATGGAACAATTGTTACTAATAAACATGTGGTAAGTGACAGTGAGGCGGAGTATACTGTAATTACTAGTGATAATCAGGAATATAAAGCGACTGTAATCGTGAAACATCCAACGATGGACATTGCTCTTTTAAAGATTGATGGGGATAATTTTTCGGCGATTGATTTGGGTGATTCAACGAATTTAAAAGTAGGACAATTTGCAGTTGCGATTGGCAATCCGCTGGGAGAATTTTCAAATAGTGTCAGTTTGGGAATAATTTCCGGATTAAAGCGTGACATCGTTGCTGGATCTGGATTTGGTGGAGATACAGAAAAGCTTTCTGGTATTATTCAGACTGATGCGGCTATTAATCCGGGAAACTCCGGAGGACCGCTTTTGGATCTGAGTGGTAGAGTTATCGGGGTGAACGTAGCGGTGGCGCAAGGAGCGGAAAATATTGGATTTGCTCTTCCGATTGAAATTGTGAAAAAAACACTGACTCAAATGGATGAAAATGGAAAGATAGCAGTACCTTTTCTCGGCGTCAGGTATGCATTGATTAATGAAAAAATAAAAAGTGATAATAATTTGCCATTTTCTTATGGCGCTTTGGTGGTGCGTGGAGAGCAAATTTCCGATTTGGCAGTATCTCCCGGATCTCCTGCTGATAAGGCGGGAATAATTGAGAATGATATTATTCTTGAAATTAAAGGCGAAAAAATTACGGAAGAAAAAACGCTTTCGGATATTATTTCTCAGTATGAAGTAGGGGAAGAAATCGTGCTAAAAATTTGGCACAAAGGAGAAGATAAAGAAGTAACAGTAAGGCTAGAAGCAAGGCAATAGCGCATAAATTTTAGTTGAGCAAGAAATAGTCTTTGTTCTGGTTGTTTTTGAGGACAATTGAAAAAAGGTTACGATTTTGTCTGTGGCGTGAAACTTTCGAAGCGGGTTATTTGGGTTGAAATTTTGAATGAGTTGGCACTTTGGATAATTGAGGGTAAGATAGAGGAAAGAGCTGTTGTAAATGTGAAACTTGCGAAAGGTCGGATAATTTTCCAATAAAATAAAATACTGTGTTTTTTCATCTTCAATCATTTATTTTTTCTCTGGTTTTTGCGCTCGGATTAGAACTTGTTGCATTGCAACAGGAGTCGTTTTTTTACATCTTATTCTTCTTGATTCTTCTTTCTTTTTGGGCGAACCAAAAAATTTACCACAAAATTTCTTTTTCAGTTATTCCTGTTGTTTTTTCGGTGTCCTCAATGTTAATGCTGTATTTGATTGATCAGGGAAATGAAAAACAAGTATTTATCGTACTTAGTTCATTTATGTATTATTTGACATTTTTAAGCGCTTGCCGAGTGCGGAGATACAAATTAGATCAGACTGCCAGAGGCTTGATGGCCGCTTCACTTATGACGACCGTTTTCTTTTTTTATACCTCAGTCTACGGAGTTTATTTGAATTTTGCGATTTCGCTTTGGTTTTTGATGGTAGTTTTCCTTCTGGTTACTTTTTTTATGAGCTATCAGTATTTGGAATTAATTAATTCGGAAAAAATGTCTGCTTGGAAATATAGCGTAATACTTGGATTGATAATGTCGGAGATTTCCTGGGTGGTGAATTTCTGGCCATTTGGCTATCTTACCACTGGCGTAATTCTGTTAATCTTCTATTATATAATATGGGACATTATACAGAGTCATTTTCTCAAATTACTTTCCAAGAAGAGGGTTGTGGCAAATATGATTTTATTCAGTTTTCTGATTGGTATTATTTTGCTTAGTTCAAGATGGCTTCCTAATGTTTAAGCTTAAATTTTAATTTAAATAATTTTAAAAAATATGGATAATAAAACTAGTAATTCTGGAAAAAGTAAATTTTTCAAGTTTATTTTTTTAGTAGGGATGATTTTTGTAATTGGGGGAATTGGAGGTGCTTTTATCGATCGTTATCTTTTTCCTGAATTGTCGCAATATCCATTTTTTTCCAAGTGCGCATTTTTAAAAAAGGTTAATGAGAATGTTACAATTATCGAAAAGACTGAGCAAGTTATGGTGAGGGAGGAGGATTCCATCCAAAAAGTAATTTCTCGTCCAAGTTCCGGAATGGTAAATATTTTGTCTATTGGAAAAGATGGAACAAGTCAAAATGGTTCAGGATTTGTGGTTGCTAGTGACGGATTGATTATTACATATTCTGATGCGATTTTTCCAATCAACGCGGAGTATAAAGTTTTCATTTTTGACGGCTCGGAATATTCAGCGGAGCTGGTTGGCATTGATAAGTATTCAAATTTGGCGTATCTGCGAATTCAAAAATCAAATCTTCCGGTAGTTTCTTTTTCAAATTCCGACGAAGTGAATATTGGAAAGAAAGTAATTCTTTTGGGAAATTCAAACGAAGAATATCAAAATCAGGTAAGTACGGAAATCATAAGTTCATTTGAGAATACCTTTAACTTAGCTGGGAAAACGATGTCGTTTTCCGATAAGCTTGAGGGAGTGTTTGAAACTGGCGCAGATACATCAAATCGCTTCGTTGGCGGTCCGGTAGTGGATTATAACGGTGATGTTATCGGATTAGTCGGAAAGGTTAGAATTGATAACGTAGATAGGTATTTCGCCATTCCTTCAAACGAAATTAATCGTTCTATTGATTTGGCAATCGCAGGAAAAATTGATACTCGCGCAACGTTGGGAATTTATTATATTCCATTAAACAAGTCATATTCTTCGGCTAATAGTATCGCTCAAGAAAAGGGTGCATATATCTATTCTCCGTCAGGACGACAGGGATTGACAATTTTGTCCGGATCGAAAGGTGAAGCGGCAAAATTTATATTCGGAGATATTATTATTTCTGTCGATGGAAAGGAAATAAATTCCGATAATCCATTATCCGAAATAGTTAGTCGATATCAAATTGGGGATAAGGCAAATTTCAAAATTATAAGAAGTGGAAAAGAGATTGATATTGAAGTGGCTTTTTAATTTAATCAGTAGCGTGTAAATTGTGCAACAAAAAAATCAACTCATTATTGAGTTGATTTTTTGCTTGAAAAATTTGAGATTATTTTTCCTCTACTGTTTTTGCTTTCGGTTTAGCTTTTTTCTCAGTTTTTTTAATTTCTTTCTTTTTAGTCGCTTCAGCTTTTTTGGCTGCAGATTTTTGGGTCAACTTCTTGAAGCGGTCAACTCTTCCGGTGGTGTCGATGGTTTTCTTTTTTCCGGAGAAGAACGGATGGCAATTGGAACAAATTTCAACTTCCATTTTTTCGATAGTAGCTCCGGTTTCAAGAACTGCTCCACAAGCGCAAGTAATCTTGGCATTAGTAAAGTATTTTGGGTGAATGTTCTTTTTCATGATTTTTTAGGTGAAAATTATTAGCTTTTGATTACCCAAATAGACTAGCATATAGATTTATAATTGACAAGGGTTCAATCTCTGCTATACTATTAGACATGTCCGCGTGCGGACAAATATACATATTTTCCCCTGATCTCTTCCTGTTTGGAGGCTGTAAATGGCTCCAAATGCGAGATTGTAAGCAAGGGGATTATAGAAGTTTTTCCTGGAATTTTTCAGGAAAATTAATTAATTTTAAAAAGGAAAAAAAATGACAACAGCAGAAAAAAAGGCCGAACAAGCCATTCAAGACGAAAGCGTCAAAGAAGCAAAAAAAGCAACGAGTGATTTTTTTGCTGATTTCGATTTGGGCGAATTAAAAATGAGTATGGAAGAAATGCTCAAAGCGGGAGTCCATTTCGGACACAATAAAGCCAGAAAGGATCCACGAATGGAAGAGTACATTTATGGAACCAAAAAAGGCGTAAATATTATTAATTTACAAGCAACACAAGAGAATTTGGAACGGGCGTTGGCGTTTATTGAGAATATCAAAAAAAGTGGAAAGAAGATTCTTTTTATTGGAACAAAGAAGCAATCCAGGGATCTTGTGAAATCAGCCGCCAAAAGATGTCAGATGCCATATGTAATTGAAAGATGGCTCGGAGGAACATTTACAAATTTTTCAAATATAAAGAAAAGAACCAGATATTTGAAAGATCTTGAAGCTCAGATTGAATCTGGAGAATTGAAAAAATACACAAAATTCGAGCAATCCAAAAAGAAGGAAGAAGCAGAGAAATTGGAGCGAAGAATGGGAGGAATAAAAGAAATGGTAGAATTGCCGGCTGCAATTTTTGCAACTGATGTAAATGAAGATAATCTTGCAATTCGTGAAGCGATAAAAATGAATATTCCGGTTGTTGCGTTAGTGGATACTAACGTCAATCCTGTTCAGGCCAATTATCCAATTCCATCTAATGATGATGCCGTTTCATCCTTGAAATTGATGCTCGGATATGTTTGTCGAGTACTGGAGAAATAGTTATTGGAAGAAAATAAAAATTAAGAAGTGAAAAAATATGAGCTTAGAATTAGTAAAAAAAATTAGAGAAAAAACTGGAGCAGGAATGGTTGATATAAAAAATGCCATTGATGAAGCCAAAGGAGATGAGGAAAAAGCGATTGAAATTTTGCGAAAAAAAGGACAAAGCAAGGCGGCAAAAAAATCAGGACGTGAAGTCAAAGAGGGCATCATTGTTTCATATATCCATTCAAATGGAAAGATCGGCTCAATGGTGAAGTTATATTGCGAAACGGATTTTGTTGCAAGAAATGAGGAATTTGTGAATTTGGCAAAAGATATCGCGATGCATATCAGCGCTATGGATCCAAAATTTATTCTTCCTGAGGAAGTTCCGGCAGAGCTTGTCGCAAAAGAAAGGGAAATCTGGAATGAACAAATGAAAGATGAAAAAAAACCTGAAGATATTTTGAAAAAAATTCTTGAAGGAAAGGAAAAGAAATTCAGAGAGGAGATGGCGCTTTCGACACAGCCTTTCGTGAAGCAACCAGAGAAATCAGTCGGAGAATTAGTAAACGAAAAAATCGGTAAAATAGGAGAAAATATTCAGATTGGAGAGTTTGTTCGTTATGAGATGTAGGTGATATTTTTTTGGTAAATTCAAATTATGTTTAAATATCTAGTTAAACTATACGACTGGGAGAACCCCCGGCTTTGTTCCAGCAGTACTGAGTTTTCTGTTGGAGATAGGGTAATAGTCAGTTCTGATTTTGGGAATGACCTGGGTGTTATTTCTGAAGCTAGAGTTGAAACAAAAGACGAATCGACGAATGCTATCGTGCGAAAAGCTACGGTTCGAGACAATGAAGTGTTTGATGAAAACGCCAGGAAAAAGGTGGAAATTATCAAGGCTTGTCAAGGAGAGATTCACAAGGAGAGTCTTGAGATGAAGTTGATTGATGCGCATATTACCTTAGGCAAAGGCAATATTCTTATTGTTTTTACGGCGGATGGGCGAGTTGATTTTCGTGATCTGGTAAAGAATCTTTCAGGAGCTTTTCATCGTAGCGTAAGGATGCAACAGATTGGTTCGCGAGATGAAGCGCGTAAACTTGGAGGATGTGGAATTTGCGGAAAGGAATTGTGCTGTGTGCGTTTTTCTGGAAATTTGCCCAGTATCTCAACTGAGATGGCCAAGATTCAGCAGATTTCTCATCGAGGATCAGATCGAATATCCGGACTTTGCGGACGATTGATGTGCTGTCTTTCCTATGAAGTTGACCAATATCGGGAATTGTTAAAAGGAATGCCGGAGATGCATAGTATTATTAGAACGGAAAAAGGGAAAGGGTTGGTTATTGAAATCAATGCGCTGAGTCAGAAGATAAAAATAAAGTTGGATGACGGACAAATAATAACTGTTGAAAAAAACGAAATAAAATAATGTCTTACTTATATTTAATCATTCCTCCTGTAATCATAGTAATCAGTTTGTCGATTTTGCTTATCTTGATTTCTCGTCGGTCGCAGAAAATTTTAGCAGAGAAGGAAAGAGGGGAAGGTGGATTGACGGAGGATGGACAAAAATTAGGCGTTTTGAAAAATGGGGCGAGTAGCTTCAATCGATTCTTTTTGCGTATATTGGAAAAGATTGCGCATAATTTCAAGATTTTTTCGTTAAAAATCCACAATTTAATCGAAAGATGGTTGCGTAGTATAAAAGAAAAAAAAGAAAGAGTTAAAGAGAAAACCATAATTACAGAAAATCGTGAGGAAAAAATAATTAAAGATGGAAATGCGCCTACATATCGAAATGCAGAAGTAAGACCGGCAAGTAAGATGATGAGCTTCTCTCGATTCGGAAAAAGAAAGGACGTGCCAAGTGAGGTTATTATGGATGAAATAAAAAAGGAAAAGAAAAGCATCCGAGAAATTCCTGTGCAGATTGATGAGAGAAAAAGAAGAGGACCAATGGTTAGTCGGTCGGCAGTATATCCTGAGGTAATCAAAAAGGTAGAAAGAAAAGATGAATTGGAAGAGATTTTAATCGAAAGAATTGCATCTGATCCACGGGACGTGGAGGCTTATGAACGATTGGGAGATTATTATTATGATAGAAGAAATACCAAGGATGCGGTTGATTGTTACAAGCAGGTATTGAAGCTCAGTCCTGTTAATCGGGCGGTTAAGGTGAAGCTGAGAAGAGCAGAGAGAGGTCTTCGTGGGCTATAAAACTCACGGAGAGTTGATTTTCTCTGTAAGGCGTGTATAATAAAGAAGTTTTGAGCGGCAGGCATCTAATGCCACCTTAGCTCAGCTGGTAGAGCGGCTGTTTTGTAAACAGCGGGTCGTCGGTTCAAGCCCGGCAGGTGGCTCAGGGTTGAAAATTGAATAGATAAAATGGGTCGGTGGCAGAGCGGTCAAATGCATCAGACTGTAAATCTGACGTCTTCGGACTTCGGGGGTTCGATTCCCTCCCGGCCCACACTTCGACTTACTTTCATAAATGAAAGTTCGCTCAGTGT
>JALNYX010000057.1 GCA_023229615.1 Candidatus Moraniibacteriota bacterium | reverse complement strand
TGCTTATTATACCTATAGCACGAGCCAACCTAATACTACCGCTGTTTACAGATTTTTCAATAAAATACAGGGCAATCATTTTTACACAACTAGTGTAACCGAAAAAGACAACATAATAGCCACTCTTTCCGCTACTTGGAATTATGAAGGAATTGCTTGGTATGCCAACAGCTAAAACAGGTCTTATGTTGCACAATAAAAAGAGGTTAAATTTTTTTCCATATCTTCTTGTCTATGATTGCATCGATGAATTTTTCAACATAATCTTTTCCTATATATTTTTCCAACGACTCAATAAGCTTCGTAGTTCGTTTTTCCCATTCCCCTATTTCAATCATCATCTTTCTTTCATTTAAATAAGTAATTCTTGAAACTATTTCTGATACTTCGGTATTTTTGAAATTTTTAATCATATCTAATCTCGCAAACATTGCTTCCAATGTGTCTAATGTTAAGATTGGCTCATAATTTACTGCATCAAAGAACGAATATTCTCCTTCACTAAATTTTATGCATTCGTGATCAGAAACGCATCTTTTAGACTGAATTATAATTCTTTTCTTAATTAATCCTGGCAATGAAAACGTTATATGCGCCAATATTTTGATTATGGACCATCTTCTTTTGCTATTATCAGTTTTTCTCAAATGATTAATCAATTCTAATGTTTTCCGACCTCCTTTAAATAGCATCCCCTTAAATTTAAAATTCTTTATTATGGTTTTTAAAAAATTTCTATGAATTAAATAATATTTCCATTCATATCCTAGTTTTTTACTTGTTCCGGAGTGATCATGATAAATAATAGCATTCGGACAAAAATACGACTTATACCCAAAAATTCTGGCACGAAAACTCCAATCAACATCTTCAAAATAGCCAAAGTACGAATTATCCAATGGACCAATTATATTTTCGTAAACATTCCTTCTGACTAATACAGCGCCGAAGCACGCGCCAAATATTTCCTCAATTTGGCCATATTGGCCAATGTCAATCTGCCCAACTCCACGATTAAATGGAGCTCCATTGCTAGTCATAACTACTCCGGCAGAATCAATAATTTTTTTGTTTTTACAAAAAAGCATTTTAGCTGCTATAGACGCTATATTATATTTCCCCTTTTCTTTCATAGTATCAATTAGATTTTGAATTGCATCCCGTTCAAGAATAACATCGTTATTTACAAAAAAAATGTATTCTCCTTTTGTTTTCGAAACAGCCAAGTTATTTCCTCTGCTGAAAAAAAGATTTTTCTTGGACCTTATTACATTTACCCATGGAAATTTATTTATAACATAATCAGCAGATCCATCATCAGATCCATTATCTACCATGGTTACTCTTATATTATTATAGGTCTGCTTTCTTAAGGAATTAAACAATGGCTCTAAATACTTTTTTCCGTTGAAATTCAAAGTTATTACATCTACAATATCTTGATCATATTTTTCTTGTTTTCTGCGATTAGCATTTAAATTTTGCTTCTCTGAGCTGAAGATCTCCTTAATGATTTGCTTATACTCCAATCCGGCTTTGCTCCATAGGAATCGTGATGCATTTTCTTTTGCATTTCTCGCCATTATTTGCCTCTTTTCCTTATCGGCGACAATTTCATCTATCCTTGTTACAAATTCCTTCCTACTGTTCACAAGAAAACCAGATTTTTCATCAACAACTTCCCTGTGTGCACCAGCATTATAGGCCACACAAGGAACAGAGAAATGAGCTGCTTCGACAAGAGGAAGATTAAATCCTTCCCATTTGGAAGCCGTTGCGTAACAATTAGTAACAGAATATAAAAGTGCTAGCGTGTTGTCATCTGCACATATAAAAGGAATAACTCCTTCTGATTCAAGCCATTTTCTATCATTTTCATCTCCAAAACCAGCTATTATTAGCTTAACCTTCGGATGTTTTTTCTTGATATACCTAAAAGATTCAACAAGTTCCCGAGTCCCCTTGTATGGCTGATTTTTGGGATTAATTCTTCCCACGTAGAGCAACACGAAGTCATCAGCTTTGATCCCATGTTTTTTTCTGAATTCAGTAATTTCATCGTCTGATGGATATTTATAATTATCTGCTCCATTATAAATTACAGTCTGATTCTTTCTTAACAATTTAGGCGTCAAGGATTGGGTAAATCTAGATATATTTACTACTTTCGCAGCATGAGTAAAATATAAATAATTCTGCATAAATTTTATATATGCAAAAATAATCCGTCTCAAAAAATGCAGTCCCTTTGTCAAAACTACCCCATGATCCACGACTATGACTGGCTTATCCATTATCCGAGTTGCCAAAAAAAAGGGATAAGTTTCGGCAATCCAAATATCAATATCTGTTTCACAATTCAACCGCTTTAATGCTTTTCTGGCACTCCTTTCCGTCTTGAATTGGTTATGATGAAGTCCTGAACAAATCTGTATAATTTTGTAATCTTTATTTTTATATGTTCCATCTGTATTGATGCAAAAAACAGTAACTTCAAATCCGTTTTTCACTAATTCTTTCGCTGTTCGATCGATGACAACATCAACGCCAAAACCGCGCAACATTCTTTCCGTTAAAAAACCGACATGTCTCTTGTTATCTTTTTCTTCCATAATTTTTTATCTTTAAATACACTTCCCTTAATTTCCAAAATTTTGAAGCTTTCATAAATTTAATTTCCTGTTCTTTTTTGTGGAGTTCTTGATCTTTTTTCTGAATTAAATTTTTATTAGTTACATCGATTTTTGCAACTAAATCAATTGCTCTTTTAATGATATTTAAAAACAAAATGTCATCGACGTATCCGCTATTTGCAGCGACATCCTTTAAATCAACATTCTTTTTTATAAAATAAATTTTTCTGTATGCAGGTTCTTCGCAATCATAAGGAAAAACTTCTGTATTATAAAAATAATTGAAATTCTTAAAGGCTCGCTGAATATCCTCATTATAATTATTGCTGACAAAAAAACTGATTCCCAACAAATTTTCCCACAAGAACAATCTATTATTGTAAAATTTTTGGAATGAAAGTTTCTTATTTGTTATAAATTCCTCGACCTCTTCTTCT
>JALNYX010000056.1 GCA_023229615.1 Candidatus Moraniibacteriota bacterium | reverse complement strand
ATTACTGAAGATGATATTTACAAGGTATCTAAAAATTCTTCATTGGATGAAGATATCGCCCGGGTAATCACCGAGGTTATAAAAAAGGTCGGCAAGGACGGAGTAATTAATATTGAGGATTCAAGTTTACCCGAAATAAAATCAGAAATGGTAGATGGAATTAGAATTGATGACGGATAATTAACACCATACATGATTAATAATCGCCGGAACAATAAAGCGGAATTTAAAAATACTGCGGTTTTAATTACTAGAAAAAAACTTCAAACAATTCACGAGCTTGTTAAATTATTAGACTCAATGATTAAAGATGGCCAATCATCGCTGGTTATTTTTTGTGAACAAATAGCGGATGAAGTGGCTGGATTTTTGGTAGCTAATAAAATGCAAGGCGCGTTTCAAAGCGTGGTAATAAAAACTAAAAACGTTGAAGATATCGAATCGATTACCGGAGCCAAGATAATTTCTGATGATAGTCAATTTAAATATGAAATGTCATCACTTGGATTTGCCGGTTCGGTTATCGTTAGTAAAAGAGAAACAATTATATCGGCATCAGCTGACCGCAGGGAAAATATCAAAGAAAAGCTTAGTGAATTAAAATCCCAATTAGAAACATGCAATGAAGATGAAAAGGACGGAATTAAAGCGAGAATTTCCAAACTTGAAAATGGAGTGGCCACAATTCGAATAGGCGGACAGAATGAGCAGGAAAGTAAAGAAAAGAAGCTCAAACTGGAAGATGCTCTAAATGCTGCTAAGTCGGCATTGGAAGATGGAATAATCGAGGGTGGCGGAATGACACTGCTTAGAATCTCCAAAAATATGGAAGCTAAAACTGAGGCAGAAAAATTAGTCGCTGATGTATTAGAAGTGCCATTTTTTCGTATCATGGAAAACTCCGAGGAAGATGTTAAAAAAGTATTAGATGGATATGTCTCAGATAAAGGATATAATGTCATCAGTAGAAAATGGGAAGACTTTTATGAATCGGGAGTAATTGATCCTGCTAAGGTTCTCAAATCAGCACTGCGTAATGCGTTTGCAATGGGTAATCAAATACTAACTGCCGAAGCGGGAATTATTGCCAAGCGCGAGGAGGGAGATATTAAGATAACATAATTTTATGATATTAATAATATATTTTTTAACCGGTATGGTTTGTGGAATTATTTTTATAGGTTCAATTAATTTAAATAATAAATGTTAACATTATGTTTGAAATATTTAGTTAAGCAAAAAGAGTAAAAAATTTAGAAAGCAAAATTGAAGAGTTAGATAAAAAGATGAGTATAATAGAAAGATTGATTGCATTTCATTTAGAGAAAGTGCATGGCGTTAAAAGTGTAGTCAAAAAAATTGAGGTTAAGGCTGAATAAAATTTGACAAAATAAAATAGCTATAGTATAGTTAAACCAAATAGAATATTAGACTCAAACTTAACAGGAGTCACGATGAAAGCCAAAGGGGCTGAATTCGTGGCTCTTTTTTGCGTTTAAATTTAAGTGTTTATTTTAGGGGATATATTAAGCTCTTCATTAAGAAAGAGAAAGGCGAGGGCAATCCCATTTCATTCACCCGTGAAAATAATGTCTCGCCTAAAGTAAATACAAAAAAATATGGGAAAAATATTAGATGCATTTCTAAGTCTCGGAAAATCAACAAATAAAGTAAAAAACTCTGATCAAGAAATTCAACAGGGAGTTTTTGAATTAGAAGAAGAAATGCGTTTAGATATGCCTGATGATGAGTTAATCGATTTGGCTGAAACTTGGGAAAAGAAATGGAATGATTATTATCCTGTATTAAAAAAGATTGAAGAAAAAAACGAAAATTATTGGAGAGGAAAACATTTTGCAAATCAAGATGATGAAAATGCTGTAGTGGATAATCTTATTTTTGAATCACTGGAAACATTCTTACCGATTGCGACCAAACAAAATCCTGAACCGGTTGTAACCGCTGATAACACTGATGAGGGGGAAGCACTAGCTAGCAAGGTTTCTAAAATGCTTATTTACCAAGCAGATACCAATCGTTTAAAATTACGCTTGAAAAAAGTAGTAAGATTTTGGGCAATGTATCGTCGTGGAGTTATGAAAATGGCTTGGAGTATGAAAAAGAATGACATTAAGCCAATCGTGCTTAGACCTCAACGGCTGATTTTGGACCCGGATGGAATTATCGATGATGATATGACCTATGATGGCGAATACATCGGAGAAAATAAGAAAGAAAAAGCCAGTGATTTAATTGCTAGATTTCCCCAAAAAGAAGCTTACATCAAAGAATATGTAAAAGAAAAATTAGGAACGCGTGTCCCTTATCAAGAATGGCATACCGATGAATATTCTTTTTGGAAACTTGGCAATGAAATTTTAGGCAAGATGAAAAATCCTAATTGGAATTGGCCCGAAGAAAAAACTGAAACGGACGAATTTGGAGGTGAAAGTGTGATTAAAATTCCCGGAAGAAATCATTTTAATACTCCGCAAAAACCATATATTTTCCTTTCGATATTTAATCTTGGAAAACATCCGCATGATGATACATCTCTAATTGAACAAAATATTGCCAATCAAGATATTATCAATAAACGCAACCGTCAAATAGATGACAATGTGGATGATATGAATGGTGGGTGGGTAATTTCTGGAGATAGCGGTTTAACGGCTGCTCAGGCATCAGAAGCAGTCCAGGCTGTTAGAGAGGGTGGAGCTATTTATATCCCCACTGGAAATTCTGAAACAGTCGTATCCAAAAAAGTAGGCAGTGGATTACCGTCCGATGTTTACAATCAATTGATTGACGTTAGAAATGAGCTAAGAAATATTTTCGGGACAAGAGGATCTACACCGCAAGGAACATCAAGCGAGCCAACAGTGCGTGGAAAAATGATTGTGCGCGAGCAAGATTCAAGTCGTATTGGAGGGGGAGTTTCTGAATATCTCGAACAATTTGCCGATCAGGTTTTCAACTGGATGGTTCAAATGATGTATGTGCATTACGACGAAAAGCATATTGGTTCAATTATCGGAAAGGACAGCGCGACTGAATTTGTGGAACTTATTAATTCTGAACTGGATAGAAAATTAATGGTTAGCGTTAAGGAAGGTTCAATGATTCCAAAAGACTCATTGACTAAAGCAAATCAAGCTACTGATTTATCTAGCGCGGGACTCATGGACCCAATTACTCTTTACGACAAACTTGATTATCCAAATCCTTACGAAACAGCTGAAAG
>JALNYX010000017.1 GCA_023229615.1 Candidatus Moraniibacteriota bacterium | reverse complement strand
TTTCAATATCTTGCTGATCCATCAAGTAATACATAAGCGAAGCCGGATTATCTTTGATATGTTCTTCGATTCCCAGTGCGTGTCCCATTTCGTGCGCCAACACCAGGCGCAAATCTTCCTTTTCCTTGAATTCAAAAATAGTAATGCCTTGAAGTGGCGGATAATACAACCCTTGCACGAAAGGTTTTGCTTCGCCGTATTTTTCTTTGAAAGTTTCAATAATTTTGTTGACATTGGCGGTTTTAATGTTGAGTTTTTGCGCCAAAGTATTCAGTTTATCAGCAGTGTCGTTCACGGTTTCACTAGCGGATTGCAGTTTTTTTTGCAGTTTTTTCAGTGCGTCTTCTTTGTCTGTTAATTCGTCATATTCGTCGGAAGATGTCCGGTCGCTGGAATTCCAATCAGCCACAGCTTCGTTGTATTCATCTAATTTCTGGTCGAATTCTTTTTTCAGTAAATTAAATTGATTCATTTCTTTTTCGTATTGGCTCTTGAGCGTTTGGTAATCATTTTCCAATAATGTCGATTCTTTTTCATAGGTACCGATATTTTTTTCTAAATCTTGCGCTTCATAGGTCATTTGCTGGCGCTGGTCGAATTCGGTTTTGATTTGAAAAGAAGATTGCGGGTCAAAAACAAACACATCTTTCCCGAGGGCGTTTTCCCAGATTTTTTCCGCTTCAAAAGCGGCTTGGCGGAATTGTTTGGCATCAAGAGGAAACCGGCTGTCGATTTCTCCCAAGCTCCAATGAATGGGTTGTTCGCATCCTGGGCGTTGAGGGGATATGTCAAAAGCATTAGGAAAAGCAAAAATCGCCACACCAATACTTGCGCCGCCAAAAATGGAAATTATGGCGAGAAAAAAATATTTTTTGATAAAAGTTAGCATAGGAGTAAAAAGAAAAATTCATTATTTTTTGGGAAAGAAAGAGCGCTTTTATTTGGAAAAATGCATAAGTTATAAAATAGTAAATGTTTGAAAGCGGTACATATTTTATACCACAAAATCCGCCAATAAGCTATAATTGAAGTATGAAAACAGAAAAAAGGAAAATACTGGTTTTTTTGATCGCGGCGTTTTTAATGCTGATTGCCTCGGATGGTTTTTTGTATTTTTTTTGTCCGAATGCAATCTGGATTTTTGGAGCGCAAAAATATTTTCAAAATGCCCCTGTTTTACTTCAAGCGCGAAAATTTTATCAGAATGAGAATATTCAATTGAAAATAGACGAATATATTTTATGGAGGAAAATCGTCCAATTGGATGGAGGTTTTGAAAATAAAAAATTGAAGGAAGGATATGAAAAAGAAACAAGAAAAAATCCTTTTTATGGTATGTTGGATGGCGGTGCGGATTTGAATGTGGATATAAAAAGAAATTTTGAAAATGTTGATGATTTGAAAAATTTTGTTTCGGATAACGAATATTTGGAAAATCGTTTTTATGAAATTGAAGGCGGTAAAGAATATTTGGAAGATCCTTGGGATGATGTTTTGCTCAAAGCGCTTTATTGCAAATCGACTGGATATGACGGATTGGATTGGAAAGTTATGGGACTGCTGAATGATGGAAAAGGGGGATATCTTGATACGCATTTTTTGCTCGGGCTTTTGTTTTTGGAAAATGGAAAATGTTTTGATGAGGCGGAAATAAAAAAGGTTAAAAGTAGAGTTATTGATGAGATTGTTTTAGCACAAGAAAGAGATGAAAAATTCAGCGATTTGTATGCCGAAAGAATAGTTTTTCTTTATTGGGCAGGGGAAGGCGAGAAGGTGGAGAAGGAATGGATTAACTTGATTCAGGCTAATTTTCAAAATGAGTCAAACGGATGGCAAGACATTGGTCGAAGCGAAGTCGACGCGCACACAACCGGAATGGCAATTCTGGCGTTGGAATATTTTTTGAAAAATCCAAAATCGCAATTATTTCTTGAACTTAAGCAATGAAAAATAATTACAATAAATGTTGCGTAGGTTGATTTTTGTTAAAGGCTATGATAATTTAAGCAAAGTTTAAAGAAAGTTAATTTTAAAAATAGATATGAGAAAAAAAAGCATAACTTTATTAATATTAGCTATTGTTGTTTTTAGGGTGTTTTTCTGGTTTATGTATTCATTGATTTTTTTTAATGGAGTATTTTCTCCTCTATATGCAATTGAATTATCTAATCCGTACGTATATTATCAAAAGTATATCGGCGCATCGCTTTTAAGGTACGGACAAGAATATGAAATTAATGATTCGGATATTTCTAATGGGAAAATATATAAAGATAATAGCCTCAGTTTTGAATTTAATTATCCTGAAAATTTGGATTTAACTGTGTTAAACGATGGTCATTATATTAAATTTAAAGATGTTGGTAATCTTAAGGAGGAGTGTAGGTTGGAGATAGAAAGTAACGGATGGGAGGTTGGAAGAAAATGGCTTCCCCGGAAAAGACGCAGGGTAATGAGCGATATTAAAAATGGAAAAATAGATGAATTGTGGTATATTCGAAAAAATGATGCTGTATTTAAAATCACAAGCTCTAGGTTTAAAAATAATCAGCAGGAAGAAATATCGGATGACATTCAATTTATGAGCGTAGTTTTTATTTCAGAAAAAAATCCATTTACGTTTATTAAGATAGCAGATTATGAAAATAAATGTTCAGAGGGCGTTATAAGAAAAATATTTGCAACTTTTCGCTTCGTGAGGTAAAATTATAAGTGTTATAGCCTGATTTTTTAATAATTTCAGGATCTTAAGCCTAAAAGGAGGAAAGATGAAAAAGATTGTTTTCAAGAGGACACAAGAGAACGAAATGTTGATTTTTGTTAAGTCTCATGATGGCTTGAATGAAGTCTAGTGAAAATTAATTTTCAAGATAAATATGAATAGCAAGTGTGTAAAGAATTTAATAATAGTGATAATTTTAGTAGTTTTAATTAGTGGAGGATGGTGTATGTATACACTTGCAAGTTATGATACTACTTTTTTGCCGCATTATTTGATTGGATTATCCGATTCAAATAAATATTATATTGAAAATATTAGTGATCGTTTAATGAAAAGTGAGAAAGAATTTGTGGTTAGTGATGTGGATACATCGAACTGGAAAAATTATGAAAGTAAAAAATACGGTTTTTCATTCAAGTATCCTGATGATTATGAAATCAAGAACTTGGATGAAGATTTGAAATACATACCTTTTATTCGTAAAGACAAAGATGATGTTGGTGATTATGCGACAGGTAAAAATAATGAGTGTAAAGTTGTAATATCTGATGGCGGGTGGGCAATAAATATGCTGCGAGCCAGGAATTGGATATCGAAAGGTGATCAGTGGTATATTAAAAAAAATAATATTGCATATCCGATATTGAATATGCGAAATAAAAATATTGAAGAAAAAATAAACTCAGAAAATTTTGATAAGAGCGTAGAGTTATTATTTTTCAAAGGAGGAAAGTATGCTCTTGTCAATTTTGAAGAGAATTGTGGTGTCGATATGTTTAAGGGCGTGTTATCTACTTTAAAATTTTAAGAATATAATGATTGTAGCTATTCTGCTAATTGGCAATGGTGCTAATTAGCAGCTGTAGATTTAATTATATAGTTGTTTGACAACAGAATAAGGAGGTTAAAAAATGAGATGGAAATTGCTTTATTTGTTTTCATGCAGTTTGTTTTTTGTTAATGTTGTTTATGGGGAAAATTGGGTTTTAAATACGAGTGATCCTTCTTTCATTATTACAAGAGAATATGACAAAAATAGTGGGAATCCTACTGTTTTTGGTAAACTAGTAAATGCACCAGATGAATATGGATGTTACCAGTCTGAGCCGAATAGAATGATGGAATTTGATATATCTATTTTCGCTAGGCTTGTTGGTAATTCTTTTGATGTTAATAATATTTATATTGATGGTGTTTCTACTGGCGGCGAGCTTGCTTTAGGCAGATGGCTTGAATCTTTTGATAATAACGAACACATTTATGCAGTGGTGCCATTGTATAATGGTGTTTCAGGAGGTGATTTGTCGTATTATAAATACGGTGGGAAGTTGAAAGCGTGTTTTGGAAAAAATGCTTTTCTTACAACAGCATTCGGTTTAGGTACGGGTAATATCGTTCTCTGGTACGATGGTTCAGTTGAAACCGTATATCATCACTCTCCTGTTGGAGACGAGGACGACAGTAGCCAATATTCCGGACCGATGGTTGATATGACCAAAGAATCTGGATCAAAGCTTGTATCTCAAGGGCAGGATTCTGATAGTGATGAATCCGGAACTTGGAGCAATGAAGTTTCATACACCCCTTCCGGAGATGACAGCGTAAGTTCGGGAGGCGATCCGGATTTAAAATCGATGGAACTTTACATCGAGCATCACAAAAAAATGCTCCGTCCCGGACAAGATCACGAAGTTTTCGTTCGAATAAAAAATAAAGGCGATGCCAGTTCTCCGGAAGACATCCAAATCAGATATTGGCTTTCGGACGGGTACAAAATCGATGCTGAAGATGATCGCATAAGTTTCGGCACTGACATTATCCAAAAAGAAAACCTTCCGCCCGGCGATAGTAAATGGGAAAGCAAAACCAACGAAGCTCCAAATACGCCCGGAATTTACAATTATACAGTTGAAGCGGATGATGAGGATGATATTGCAGAGAGCAACGAATCCAATAACAAGTTTGATCCTCCGTATGTTTTTGAAGTCAAAAAACCGGAACTGTATTTTGCTAATGCTTACCTTGTCGGAGAGCAGGAGCAATATTCTCCAAGCTATGTATTTCAGTTGAAAGTCTTTACCGAAAACAGTGGCGCCAATCCTGGACAAGACGTGAAAGTGTATTACTATATGGACGGCGTAAAATTCGGTGAAGACAATATGCTTGAATACAATATTGAACCGGAAGATCCTCCTAAAGAAGAGGGTATTTATGTTGTCGCTCCGACAACCCCGGGAACACATACAGTAACTGCCGTAATTGATCCGGGAGGATATGTCGATGAAGGAAGCGAAAGCAATAATTCCTGGTCAAAGACATTTTCGGTTGTCGCTCCCGATCCCGTGCCGGTATACAACGTTGCGATTGCCAGTGTTTCCACTAGCAATCCGGAACTTTCACTGTATCCGGGAGAAACTTTCAATATCAGCGCAGTAGGGCAAAATCTCGGCGATGATCTGCCAGGTAATATCCATATCGGGTATTTTTTGTTGGGCGGAGAATATGTTGAGCCTTTGCTTTTGGGAACTGTTACGGTTGCCAGCCAGGATTTTCTCAGCACTTTTCTGATAACAGAAACACTGGAAAATATCGGTGCTCCCGGTGTGTCCGGGATATATCAAATCAAAGTTTGCATTGATTACGACAATCAATTTGCGGAATCAAGTGAATCTGATAATTGCCGAATAATCGAAATTGAAGTCAAAAAAGAACACATCAGTCCTGCAGTTATCAATATGCTGGACTAAAAAAGGAGAAGAAAGATGAAAAAAATTATTTTTACCCTGTTAGGGACTTTTTTTGTTTGCGCGCTTAATCTGACTGCAAGTGCTGATGAAGCCTGCTTTGATCCCAACACTCAATATTTTGATGTTAACGGTGTGAGTCGGTTGAATCTCTGGGGAATCCCCGAAGCCAACGGCAATGCGGTTTTTGCCGATGCCAGATTGTTTTAAACACATACATTTGTCGGTTTCTGGATTGTTAATAATTCTAACATTTCATTGGGAGTTTTGCCACCTAAGCCACAATGCTCCAGATTATTGTAATAATTATTCCATATCCTGATTTTTCTTTTTAAATCCACAACATCTTTAAATTTGTTTCTATCATAAAATATTTCTTGATCACTGCGATGGCTTCTTTCTACTTTTCCATTCTGTGCCGGCTTGCCTGGGTCAATTAGATAATGCAAGATATTCAATTCTTGGCACAACATATCCAGGGGATGCAATCTGGGATTAAGCGGATCACTACTCTTAGCATAGCCGACATATCGATTGGTAAAGATACAGCCATTGTCCGTTTTGATTGCTCTGATTCTGAATTGAGATATTTTAAGTACTTTTTTTAAGAAATCAATAGCGTTGGCATTCGCCTGCTCATCATATATCTTTAAGTATCTCCAGCGGGTGGCACAGTCGATGGCGGTAAATTGATAATATCGCCTGTTTCCAAGTCTTCCTGGCACATATTTCACATCTATCTCAACTAGCTCACCAGGGCTTAATGGCACTTTGATATATTTGTATTTTAATTTCCTAATTTTGTATTTTCTTACCAAGCCTTCAGTTTTAATGATTTTCTGAATGGTATTTTTATGAATGAAAATGCCTTCTTTTTCTAATTGCCATTTGAGTTTTAATGCACATTTTTGAGTTTTCTTTCTTAGTTCAATAACTCTTTCTTTAATTCGAATTGCTGTTTCATTGGGGTGGCTCCTGGGACGCGTGGATTTAGGCTCCAAGCCCATCTCCCCATATTTTTTGTATGCGGCAACCCATCTCTCCAGACTTCTTTGGCTGTGCGGACATACTTTGGCAACATCTTTGAGTCTTAATTCTTTGTTGATGATAGGCAACACCCATCTCAAGCGTTCTTCTTTAATTGTTGTTGGCATATTTATACTCATCCATCAAGATATACCTATCTTGGAAAAACCGCCATATGTATGTGGACATTACCCAGATTGTCTTGGCAAACAGAGCTTTCTGTTGCAATGTGGTACGCCACGATTTTGAAAGCTCAGGAGAATGATATGATGGTTGTTGTCGGATATGATCCGGCAAGCTATGAGTTATGGTATGTTGCTAAACCGAGACCGACCTGCCCGTGATGGTGAAGTGAAAGAAATATATATTAGTACTTTTGTTTAGTTTAATGGGGCGCTTCGGAAGAATTTCTGAAGCGCTTTTTTTTCATAATGAAGTGTTGTAATTATTTCTTGAACTCACTCGATAATTTTTTTTGGTTGTTTTGGAAAAATGGTGTATAATAAACTGTATGAAAGAAAATGAAAAGAAATTGGTGGAAATTTTAAATGGTAGCAATTTGAGCAAATCCGATAAAATGGATTGGGTGGATTTTTTTGCTTTTTTTCCGGGCGAATTGCAGAAAACTTATTTGGAAATTTTTTCGTCTTTTCCGGAAAAAATCGAATGGTTTAATGAAATTATGCAAAAGAAAAAATCCGCGATGGAAATTTTGAAAAATGACAAGGAAAAAGGAGAAGAAATGATGCGTCAAATTGTTGCGGAAGAAAAAGAGGAAATTGAAAAAATGATACAATAGATATTTTTTTTTATACTTTTACTTTGAGAAAAATATATGAGTGAAATGCCAAAAATTGACGCGGTGATTAAACCGAAAAATCCCGAAATACCTTTGAAAGTTGAAGGCGAGAAAGAAAAAATAAAAGGAATTGACGATGTTTTGAACGTTGCCAGCCAGGAGGCGGAAGTTTTGGCACTTGATGGAAAAAGCGAATCTGGCGCTGACGGCGGAAAGGCAGAGAAAATAAAATTATTAAAAAAGAAATTAACGGCACTTTGCGTTGGAATGAGTATTTTTGCGGGAACGTTTGCCGGGATGCCGGCGGACGCGGAAGCGGGCGGACGCGGACATAGCAGTCGGGATAATGTTAGTCTTTCTAAATTTATTGAAGCCGGAATGGCGACAGTCGCCGTGGGTGCGCTTATGGGAGTGGCAAGGGGTGCTAATTATGGAATGGAACGGGCGACTGAAAAAGTTATCTTAAATTCCGCGGGAATAGAAACGGATCAACAGCGGTATGATCGATATCGATATGAGGCCTTGCAGCAACAGCGAGTGGTGTCGCCGCAATATGGATATGTGCAATATCGGCAACCGCCCCAGGGTTATTATCAACCGCCGGCATATCATCACATTACCGGTGAAAATCCAAGAGTTTCGCAACCAGTAGTTGAGCGCGGACACGATTCAAATAGTAATAAAATAGAATATCACAAAGCATTAGTGAAGGCAGGAGAGAAATTGAATGCGGACAAAGATAAGATATTTAATAAATACGTGGATTCATCAGGAAAACCGGGAGAAATGAGTAAGGAGGAGTACGATAAGCTTACTAATTCGGCTGAGGAAAAATACAAATCGCAGGTGGAAAAATTGAAAGAAGCATATCTTGGTCAGCAAGGAAATCAGAGAGAGCTTTCAGATGAAAAAGTGCCGGAACAGCAACTGGAACAGCAAGATGATGACGATGATGGAATCAAGACAGAAGAACTCAGGGAAGATTCCGAAAGAGAAAAATATAGTCCTCCAAATAGAGATGATTTGTAAATGAAATTTCAGATAAAAAAAACAAAAATCCGGATAATTTCCGGATTTTTTTGCAAAGATTATAAAAAAATAGCCGGTGTGGTATAATTTGTTTATGAATAAAAGAGAAATTATTACAAAAAACGCTGATCAAACCAAGAAATTGGGACTGGAGATGGCAGAAAAAATATTAAAGGGCGTGCAAAAAGAGAGAATTATTTGTCTTTCCGGAGATTTGGGAGCGGGAAAAACCACTTTTACTCAAGGTCTTTTGGAAGGACTTGGCGCCCAGGGACCATTTGTTAGTCCGACGTTTATGATAATGAAAGAATATCAAATAAAATTTCCAATTTCCAATTTCCAATTTCCAAACAAATTTCAATTGAATAATTTAAAAAAAGAAAAAAATAATAAAATTGTAAAGCCAAAATTTGTGTATCATATTGATGCGTATAGAATAGAAAAAGAAGATATGCTTGAGTTGGGATGGGAGGAGATGATTTCTGAGGTGGATAATGTTATAATAGTGGAGTGGGCGGAAAGGATTCGGGATATTGTTCCTGTCGGAGCAATTTGGATGGAATTTGAATGGAAAAATGAAAAGGAGAGGGTTGTAAGACTTAAGACATAAGACGTAAGACGTAGGATTTAAAGCTTAGAATATAAATTCAAATAATATTAAATGGATTGTTGAATAATCATAGGAGGCAAGCATAAGCTAAATTTTTAATTAGGTCTTATGTCTTACGTCTTATGTCTCGAATAAATATGAATAAAAAAACATCAATATTAATAATTTTAATTTCTGTGCTGTTTTTGTCGGGGTGTTCTTTGGGTTCAAAGGAGATGAAAATCGAAAAGCCTGTTTCTGAGAGCAATTCGATTTCAATTTTGGATATTCAAAAGAAGGCTGAACAAGATGTCAAAGATGCCACACAAAAAGAGCAGGAAAAAATCAACAAAGCTATGGAAAATGCAGGACTTGATGATTTGTCGTTTGTGAAAAAATATTCCAAGGCGACAATCAAAACAAATATGGGGAATATCGAGGTGGAATTTTTCGGAAAAGACAGTCCGATTACGGTGAATAACTTTATGAAATTGGCAAGTGAGGGATTTTTTGACGGGACAAAGTTTCATCGCGTAATCAAGGATTTTATGATTCAAGGAGGAGATCCGAATTCAAAGGATGATGATTGGTCCAATGATGGAATGGGCGGACCGGGATATGCTTTCAAGGATGAGTTTAATTCAAAAAAATTGGTACGCGGTTCTTTGGCGATGGCGAACTCCGGACCAAATACTAACGGCAGTCAATTTTTCGTTGTTACTGCCGAGGAAACTCCTTGGCTGGATGGCAAACATACCAACTTCGGAAAGGTGACTGATGGAATGGACGTGGTGGATAAAATTGAGGCGATGGAAGCTAACGGAAACGACCACCCTCTGAAAGACGCGGTTATTAAAGGAATAGAATTGAAATAGTTTCGAGGTTTTTTCTGTATGTCTTGGAAAGCCGGGAATTATGAACTATTTTTTGTTTTGAATATATGGATAAAGAAAATAAAAAGAAACTGATTCTCATAGATGGCAATGCGATTATTCATCGGGCGTATCATGCACTTCCTCCTTTGACGAATAAAAAGGGGGAGATGGTGAATGCTGTTTATGGATTTGCTTCAACTTTGCTTTCGGTAATTGAAAAATTCAAGCCGGATTATATCGCGGCTTCTTTTGATTTGGCGGCTCCGACTTTCCGGCACAAAAAATTTGCCGATTATAAAGCAACTCGCGCTAAAGCGCCGGATGAATTATATGCGCAAATTCCCAAGGTCAAGGAAGTGGTGCGCGCTTTTAATATTCCGATTTATGAAATGGAGGGGTTTGAAGCGGATGATGTGATTGGAACAATTGCAAAGCGAGAATCAATAGTTAAGAATAAAGAATTAAGTAAAAATGATGTTGAAACTATCATCGTTACGGGAGATTTGGATGCTTTGCAGCTGGTGGATGAACGTACTAAGGTATACACAATGCGAAAGGGTCTGAGCGATTCAGTTTTGTATGATGAGGTGGCAGTGAGAGCGAGATATGGAATTTCTCCTGATCAACTCAAGGATTTCAAGGGATTGCGCGGTGACGCTTCGGATAATATTCCGGGCGTGAAGGGGATTGGAGAAAAGGGCGCAATAAAATTGATTCAGGAATATGACAGTCTGGAAAATATTTATCAGAATGTGGAAAAAATTAAAGGCGCGATTGGGGAAAAATTGAAAAAAGACAAGGCGCAGGCGATATTGTCAAAATATTTAGGAACTATCAAGATTGATGTTGCGTTTGATTTTGATTTGGAAAAATGCCTAACTGCTGATTTTGACCGGGGAAAAATTGTGAAACTTTTTCAAGAGTTGAATTTTTTCAGTTTGATAAAACGGTTACCCCGATATGATACAAATATGCGAATGGATGAAAATAATGTGAATATGCAAATAAAAGAGAATGGGGTTAAAGAGTTTAAATATGAAAAGGTAGAGGATTTCGGGAAATTTGTTGAGGAATTGGGAGGACAAAAAGAATTTGCTTTGAGTTTGAAATTGGATGGGGGTGGAAATATTGCTGCGATTTCTTTTTCTTGGAAAGTCGGGCGAGCGTATTTTTTTTCCTGGAATGAAAAAAACAAAGAAGCGGTGAGAAATATTTTGGAAAATAATGCGATTTCTAAAATTGGATTTAATTTGAAAAGAGATTATAAATCTTTGAAAAAAGAGGGAATTATTTTGGGCGGAATGAGCGGGGATATTATGCTGGAAAAATATGTACTTAATCCCGGAGAAAAAATTGAATTCGAAAGAATGGTTTTGGAAGAATTGGGAGAGGAGATCGAAAAAGAGGAGAAAAAGCAACTCACTCTCGGAATTGAAAGTGAAACGGAAATTATTGAAAAAAATTGCCAGAGAGCGGATTATATTTTCAAGCTCAAAGGAATATTTCAGAAAAATATCGAAAGAATCAGTCAGGAGCAGGGCGAGGAGAATAATTTGAAATATGTACTGGAAAGAGTAGAAGTTCCTTTGATAAAGATTTTAGCAGAGATGGAGTTGGCTGGCGTGAAAATTAACACGTTGATTCTTCGTGGAATTGCGGAGAAAATTGGCACGCGTATCAGTAATTTGGAAAAGAATATTTATGAATTAGCCGGGAAAGAATTCAATATCAATTCTCCTGGTCAGCTTTCGGAAATACTTTTTGATTATTTAAAACTGCCAACAGAAAATATCAAAAAAACCAAAACGAAATATTCTACTGCCGCCAGTGAGTTGGAAAAACTTAAAGGAGAGCATAAAATTATCGCCAAAATCGAAGAATATCGCGAGATTTTCAAACTTAAGACAACCTATTTGGATACTTTGCCGAAAATGGTGGATGAAAATTCGCGTTTGCACACGACTTACAATCAAGCAGTGGCGGCAACTGGACGACTTTCTTCGGAAAATCCCAATTTGCAAAATATTCCGATTAAGACCGATCTTGGGAAGTTGATGCGTACTGCTTTTTCCGCTGAAGATGGATATGTTTTTGTGAGTGCGGACTATTCACAAATTGATTTGCGGGTGATGGCGCATATGTCGGGCGATAAAAAAATGATTGAGGCTTTTTGGGCGCGAGAAGATATTCACCGGACGACAGCGGCGGAAATTAATAAAGTATCTCTGTCGCAAGTGACGGAAACAATGAGAAGAAATGCCAAGGCGCTCAATTTTGGAATTATATATGGTATGGGAACTTTCGGATTTTCTCAGTCGGCGGGAATTTCCAGAGAAGAAGCGCGGAAATTTATTAATGCGTATATGGAAAAATTCACTGATGTGGCGAAATTCATCAAGCAAACAAAGGAAGATGCCAAAAAGAACGAATTTGTTCAGACTGAAATTGGCAGACGCCGATATTTGCCAGAAATAAACTCGCCGAATTTTCAGGTGCAAAGCGGAGCGGAAAGGATGGCGATCAATATGCCAATCCAGGGACTCGCGGCGGACATTATGAAGCTGGCGATGATATCGGTTTATGGCGAGTATGTGAAAAATGATGCTGTACGGATGATTTTGCAAATTCATGATGAAATCATTCTTGAAGTGCGTCGGGACTTGGCGGAAGATGTCGCAGGGAAGGTAAAGGAGATTATGGAAGGAGTATATAAGCTCAAAGTTCCACTGGTGGTGGATGTGAAAGTGGGAGAAAATTGGGGAGAGCTCTAAAAATTTCTAATTTCTAATTTCTAATTTCTAATTTTCAATCAATTTCTAATGATATAATTTTCAATGCATTGATTTTAAAAAACAAAATGAAATACTTTTATTTGAAATTAAAGCTTATTTTTATAAACTTTATTCCGATTTTGCTGATGATCGGACTTATTCCGGTTATCAAAAATGATTATATCCTTACTTTGTTTTATGTTTTTATAAGCGTTGTGGCGTTCGCGCTAAAATATGAAAAGCGAGAATATCTTTTTTATCTTTTTGGATTCTTCGGAATGATTGCCTCCGAATATTTGTTTATTAGCACAGGAGTGGAAACTTTTAATCGAAATTCTCTGTTTGGCTTAATGCCGATTTGGTTGCCGTTTCTTTGGGGCTATAGTTTTGTGGTAATGAAAAAGGCAGTAAGTATTTTAGAAAAATAAAATGCTGGAATATTTATTTTATCTTTTTGTTTTTTTATTGCCGTGGCAAACGGTTTTTTTATTGCGGGAAGTTTTTATCGGCGGAGAAAAATGGGAATATGGAACTATTGGAGTGTATGGGATTGATTTTTTTATATTGCTCTTTTTGATATTAAGTTCGGTGAATTATTTAAGAAATTCCAATTTCCAATTTCCAATTTTCAATTTCCAATCAATATTCAATGTTTTAATTTCAAAATTTAGAAATTCAGACTTGACTCAAAGTTCGAAATTGAAAATTGAAAATTATAATTACGTCTTACGTCTTACGTCTTACGTCTTAGTCGCTTGGTCTTTTCTCTCCATTATTTGGTCTTCTGATAAACTTCTCGCTTTTTATTTTTCTTTCAAATTATTTTTGGCAATTGGATTATTTTGGGCGGTGCGGAGAATGAATTTCAGTTGGCGAAAACTCATTTGTGTCTTGATGCTGGCCGGAGCGTTGCAAGGCGCGCTGGCAACCGGACAGTTTTTGGCGCAAAATGATTTTTCCAGCACGCTTTTAGGAGCGAGCCAACACGTTGTTTCAGCTGGCGGAACATCGGTGATTGAAACGCCGGGCGGAAGATGGCTCCGGGCATACGGAACATTTCCGCATCCGAATGTATTGGGAGGATATTTGGCAATTGTTTTGCTATTGGTTGTAAATTTTCAATTTTCAATTTTCAATTTTCAATTTTCAATTTTAAATGCTTTAATTTCAAAATTTAGAAATTCAGATTTGATCCAAAATTTCCGTCAAAAACGGATCAGCCTCTGGCTGACAAAATTGGAAATTGGAAATTATAATTACGTCTTACGTCTTACGTCTTATGTCTTAATCTTCTCCGGACTGGTTGTTTCTTTTTCCCGCAGCGCTTGGTTGGTTTTCGCGCTTGGATTTGGATTATTATTTTTGTTTAAGAGGGAAAAAAGAAGAGAATTGGCGAAATCAGCAGTTGTATTTTTGGGAGTGGGATTGATTTGGTTGGCTGCTTTCTCTCCTTTGTTTTTTTCCCGCATCGCCGGAGAAGAAAGATTGGAAAAAAAATCTTTCGATGACCGAAGTACGTATGTTTTGCAGGCAAAAGAAATTATAAAAGAAAATTTTTGGCTAGGGACGGGGGCGGGAAATTATACGAAAGCAGTGGCGGATAAAAATCCACAAAAACCAATCTGGCAAATTCAACCGGTGCACAATGTTTTTCTGCTTGTTTGGTCGGAATTAGGGATTATTGGCTTGCTTTTGTTTGTTGTATTTTTATTTTTAGGGGCAATTGGGATATTTTTAACAGATAAATATTTGCTACTACTTATTATTCCTTGCGCATTGTTTTTTATTTCCGATCACTGGCTCTGGACATCTCATTTTGGCTTGTTGTTTTTATTTTTAATTTTAGCGTTAATATCTGTAAAAAATAAAAATATTAGCGGTTTATTCTGATGAAAAAATGTGCTATAATTACAGGATAAGAATATAGTATTCGGGGGATATTTTTTGTGAATAAAAAAAGAAAAATACATAAAAAAATTAAGACAATTATTCGTAAAATCAAACAATTCAAGTTTGCGGATTTTTTTGATTGGATCAAGAAATTCTTTGAGGATGTAAGGAAGATCAGATTTGAGAATATTAAGATGTTCGTGAGGAGAAATTTTCCTTTGGTTTTGGCAATGGCTTTTTTGACACCTGCCTTCATCGCACTTTTTCTTTTTGTAAACTCGCAATTGCACAAACAATCTTCCTATGCCGCCACCTTTACCGGAAAAGTAAAGATTTCCAGGCAATCAACGACATTGTCAACTAATGGCGATTGGTATACTTCCATGGCTCATTCCGGAGATGGAATTAATGGGGATGCGGAATCTGGCACTTTTAACCCAATTCATCCTGGGCAGGGAGCGGGAACTGAGCCGACTGCCGGTGGAATTGCAATGGGGCATACGGCGATAGCCGCGGCTACCACCTTTGCCACTTCTCAGTTTGTCGGTTTTAAACCTGATCAATCTGGAAATCTGGACGGAGTGCAGTTGGTTTTGGAAAATTTAACATCTACGACATTGTCCAATTCGGATATTCAGGTAGAATTTTTACGTTTTCCTTCAGCGGCATATAGCGGAGGCTGGACTAATTATATAACTGGAACTCAGGGTGCATATGTTTATCCGGCGGATACGCAAGTTTTGCGTCGAACAATTTGGCAATTTAATCAAGGATTGTCCGGAGAAAATATTGCGCCTGGAAATTTCGGAAGAGCAACTTTTGATTTTCGCTTTGATCCTCCCGTAGCCGTAAATTCCGGAGGGGGAGCGGGTGATCATTATGGTATTCGAATTATCAATATGGGCGCTACGGCAGCTGCCGGGAACTATTTTGGAGTATGGGGGCAATCTCCGCAACTCAATGGTTTTCCTTCAATTAATGGAACAATTAGATTAATCGGAGTAGATGATATTGATAATACCAGCGCGCCGACAGTAAATATGCCACTAGCTTTGACTGCTAATAGTATTTTGGGTGGGTCAGCTTCTCTTTTGGGCGGTATGGTGATTGGAAATTCCGTGGCAGGTGTTGGTATGCCAACAGTCAGAAGAACAGAAAATGAACATTGGACAGCAACTTACTCATCCGCTAATGCCAATTGGACAATTGCCGGATCGGTTTCCGGAACGCAAGCAAGAAAACTGACCACGACCACGAATGGAGGGACAGGTGCTTCTTGGGTGGATGATGGCGCGACAATGGCGACTGTTTCTGCTGATTCAACTGCTACGACGGTTATTTGTGTCAATTCAGTTTCCGGATTTGCTGTAAATCAATATATTGATCTTTGGGATTCCGACACAGCGCCTATTCAAAGAACCATCGCTTCAGTCACTTCTAGTCATACTAGTTGTTCTGATGGACCGGCAATTACAGTAACGGCGGCGGCGACCACTGGTTATACTATTTCCAAAAACGCGACCGTGGCAAGATCAATTTGGAAACAAAGAATTATTCAAGGTGCGGTTCAAAATCTTCAGGTTAATACAGATGCCACTGCAGTGGTTTGCGTGCAAGACAATACTAAATTTGAAGTAGGCGGAACGGTGGCTGTTTATGATAATAATTCTCCTATTATTTCTAGAACTATTTCCAGTTTTGCTGGTACTTGTGCAACTGGTCAATCAATGACATTGAGCAGTTCTCCTGGTTCCGGAACATATACTACAGCGCAAAACGCCATAATCGCTGAAGTTTCAGCTACGCTTTCCAATTCATCAGCGCCATCTGACGGGGCGGTAATGAAGTGGACTTCTTTCAATCATCCGCAAAATCCGACCGGTTCGACATTATTAGCCAGAACATCCTCTGTATCTTTGGCGTATGCTAAGTCAGAAGCGCCAGCTACCTCGGCAACCAGGTACCCATATCTTTCAAATCGGCATATTTTTTTCGTGGCTTATGGAGATGCAGACACAACAGCGCCAGTTGATGGTGATATTGTGATTGTCGGAAATGGAAAATCTGATCCGGACGCTGGAGATTCATCTAATCTGACAAGTGATCGGAATTGGTCGTCAAAAGAATCACATATTGTAACAATTGACCGTGATTGGAATGCGCCGATGGCATATAGCGGAACCTTTGCGGCGGCAGTCGGAGATGGAGCCGGAACGCGCGCTAATTTTGCCGCTTGGAGTCAAAACGGCGGTTGGGTGTCGGCATTGATTGCTCCTGGGTCACAGCTCGGTCTGGATAATAGCGCTAATAAGCATTATCGAATTACTATTCCGGGAAAAATCGTGGTGGATTCTGATGCTTCAGTAGCGCTTGGGAAAAATGGTGCGGCGATTCCGGTTTCATCCGGGCATGATATATATTTTGATACTGTAAGTCCGGAGGTTTCCACTCTTCTGACTGTGGATTCGGCCGCTACAACTACTTTGACGGTTGCAAGTACAACAAATTTTATGCCGGGAGACACAATTATTATTGATGATAATAATTCTGTGCCGATAGCGAGAATTGTTGCGGCGGTGGAAAGCGCTAACAGTCTAACATTAACGGCAGCAGCGGTAACCGGATATACTGTGGCGCAAGGTGCTTTTATTGCTAAGGGAGCGACTACTGAATTGCCAACCGGTCAAGATCGAAGAGCGGGAATTTATACTATGACCGGAATGAACGCGGCTTCTACTCCGGCGCAAAGCAATACGCGTACCGGGCGTGTAGCTCTTTATGCTGACGGAGCGGAAGATTTTCGAACCCCTAAAAGTGATTTGGCGGTGGATGTAGAAGGGGATATTAATAGTGGATATTTGGGAAATAATCTTACGGATTCTGGAAATACATGGCTGGATGTGAAAGATGATGTTGTCGGTAATTGGCAACCATTGGATCAAATGGCTGTTGCCGGAGGAACGAATCAGTTGGCGGATAATAATTTTTCGTCGACCGGGATGGGTGGGACAGATGATCTTAATCAATTTCCTCTTTGGACAGGAGCGGCAACTAAAACTGATACTGGTGCCGGAGGACGCAATTCTTTGCCAACGCCGAATATGGAAGTGGCTGAAATTGGAACAATACCGATGACGGACATTTATAACAGTGATTATAATGGTGGATCGCCTTTGTATTCTTCTAATTATAATAATTCATCTTCTTGGACAATTTTCGGTGATGGAGCTGGCAGTGAAACAAATGACGCGGTATATTTTGGCGACCAAGGAAGTAATATGTCGTATGCCCTGGAGTTCAATCTCAATCAAGCGATGGTTGCGGATGCGGATTATGTTTGGGAATATTATAAATCAGGAGTTGGCTGGACAAGCTTTGTTCCCAGGGATGCTTATCAATACCAAACCAGAACCGGAGTAACTCTTCCTCTTTCCGCAGATACGGTTAATAATTCCC
>JALNYX010000055.1 GCA_023229615.1 Candidatus Moraniibacteriota bacterium | reverse complement strand
AAAGACAAATCTTTAAAGTCAGAAAATTGTCGATATTCAAGTTGTTCTCCCGAATATTGATAATGCGTAGGTTTCTCGATTGTTTCCTGAATCTTGGAAACAAAATCTTCCATTATTTTATCGCTAATGTACAACCCCTCCATCGGAATTACTTTAACCAATATAGAATCATTTTTCTTTCCCAAATAATCCGCTCGAGCATCGCCGTCATAATGAAGACTCAAAATTTTTCTCATCATCGGATACTGTGAAATTTGAATTCGAATCCTTCGATTGAAATAATTATTCTCTGAACCGTGAGCGGAAATTTTCATCAAACTATACCCGGAAGAAAGAATTATGATTACCAACAAAACAAAAACAAGTAAAAACTTTTTCATTTTTTTAAATGATGTCTTAATATACATTTCCATTCTAACACAAAAAAACTAAAGAGAATCACTTCTTGTTCAATACTAAATCAATAGCAACCCTCAAAAAATCTTTCACTGCTCTGGCATCTTTCTCTTTTTTTATTCTCTCTAAATCTGAATTAAATGTAGAAATAATCTCGTCCATCATCGCAACCGTTTCTGGATTACTCAGATGCATCGCGTATTGTTGGTAAGATGCGGGATAATTATTTTTCAAATATTCTCCGTAAGATTCCAGTGGAATCATTTTCTCAAATTGCACATCTCCGTTTTCAGGATAACACTGCGCGTGCAACTCCGTAATAGCATTCACATAATCCGAACTCAATTTCCGCTCGCCGTTAAAATGCCTTTCGATTATTTCCTTCTCTTTTACTGATAAAATTTCAGATGAAACCGCCTCATATTTTGGAGATTTTTCCATATCTTTATTCAAAATTAAAACTGCTTATTAATTACAATTCTACCACGTCGCCAAAATTTCAAAAACCCCGCACATCACATAATCAAAAAAAACCGCACTATGCGGTTTTTTTTGAAAAATGAGCGGGTGAACGGAATCGAACCGTCGTCAACAGCTTGGAAGGCTGTGGTAATAGCCACTATACGACACCCGCCTACGCTTCACTCCGGCGAGGCAAGCCCGCTAAAATTTTCTTTTTCTAACATTACCTATTATACTCAAAATATATTTTTTGTCCAGTTTTTATTGACACAAAGCTACTCATATGATAACTTTTTTACTATACAAATCTAGTTCTTCATAGTAAATATCCTTAAAGGAGGAATTATTTTGCACGAAAAAATAATTTTATTTTGCAAAAAATGTGAGCGAGATTTTCCTTTTTGCTCACAATATCTTAATCTGGAATTCAAAAAAACACAGTTTCCCTGGATTCCACAAGTGAACATACAAATTGAATGTCCTAATTGCAAAAATAAGCAGACAGTTTTTTTTCATCTACCAAAAAATCTACTTTCTTTTTTCGGGAATGGAAAATAAGCGAGATAATCTCCCGCACAACCCGCCAGACCTTCCAAGGTTCGGCGGCTTTTTTTATTTCTCCAAAACCACTACTAGATTATTTCCAATCTTTTTTGCCTCCAAAACAGAAAATCCAACTTTGGAAAAAAGCACTTTCAATTCGCGCAAAATGAACGCGTGGTGATAGCGGTTAAAAACCTTTCCCTCATTATTCGTAAACGTAATCCGACAATCGTTCCAATCCAAATCGCTTTTTCCCAAAATCTTGTTCTTCCAATTTTCAAATATATTTTTGTGGTATTTTTTTTGCTTGCCTCGCCATAGCGAAGCGAAGGTGGGCCACAGATTCCAAACCGTAATCACCGCTTTTCCTCCTGGTCGGCAAACCCGAAAAAGCTCCTTTGCCATTACCTCACGATACTTATCCCCGGGGAAATGATGAAAAACTGCGATTGAATACACGGCATTGAAATAATCATCGGGAAATGGTAGACTGGTTTGAAGCGGATCAATCTTGGAAAAAGAAACATCTGGAAAAATGCTAACATATTTCTTTCGCCCTTCTTCCAAAAGTTTTTCCGAAACGTCCGCTCCGAAATATTCGATATTTTTCCCAACAAATAATTCCAAAAGTCTCCCATTTCCACAACCGAAATCAAACACCCTGTCCCCTTTTTTGATATATCCACCAATAGATTCCAAACTGCCCCAAAAGTTTTTTCTGGTCGCTGAAAACTTTCCGAATATCAAATCATATCCTTTTTCGGTTTCGACTAATATTTTTTCAACAATTTTTTGCTTCATAATACAAGTTTTTCAAAATATAATTTCATTATGCAACTTATTCATCAAAATTTCATCCTATCCATTATTAATTCCGGCATCAAAACCTCGGCTGATTTTTCTGATTTGAAAAAGAAATTTTATTCCCAAAACAAATCTCCTCAACCCACCAACGCCGACTTGCGCGAAGAGTATGAACGAATGATAAATCAAAGAAAAATAAAGCGCAACCCGATTTTGGAAAAAGCTATGCAATCCCGCGGAGTCCGCACCCAATCGGGAGTGGCTGTTGTCGCTGTCCTCACCAAACCCTCATCTTGTCCGGGAAAATGCCTTTACTGCCCAACAGAAAAAGGAATGCCTAAAAGCTACCTCTCCAACGAACCGGCTGTGATGCGCGCCATCACCAACAAATTCGATCCTTACCGCCAAGTTCAAAGCCGGCTCAAAGCATTGGAACTTAACGGGCATATCACAGACAAAATAGAACTGATTGTGATGGGAGGAACTTTTTCCTATTTCCCGAAAGCGTACCAAAAAAAATTCATCACCGAGTGTTTTCGCGCCGCTAATGAATATTCCGTAGGAAAGAATAATGAATTAAGAATCAAGAATCAAGAAAAAGATACGCCAAATAACAAATTATTCAAAGAACAAAAACGTAACGAAAAGACGAAACATAGAATAATAGGTCTGACTTTGGAAACCCGACCGGACTACATTGACGCAAAAGAAATCAAAAATTTCCGCGAACTTGGATGTACTCGCGTGGAGCTTGGCGTGCAAAGCATTTTTGACGATATCCTAGAGCTCAACAAACGCGGACATAATATATCAGAAACTATCCGCGCCACGAAATTACTCAAAGATGCCGGATTCAAAATCAACTACCACATAATGCCCGGACTCCTTGGAAGCTCGCTCGAAAAAGATATCGCGATGTTTGCCGATCTTTTTTCCAATTCAGATTTTCAGCCGGATATGCTCAAAATTTATCCGACCGTAGTTATCAAAGACAGTGAACTTTATGCTGTCTGGAAAAAAGGAGATTACAAACCTCTCACCGACAAACAATTTGAAGAATTAATCATTGAAA
>JALNYX010000054.1:1475-3314 GCA_023229615.1 Candidatus Moraniibacteriota bacterium | reverse complement strand
TTACCGCAGCTATTTCTTTATTTACCAGTTTGTTATGCAAATCCTTAATCATAATACACTCTTAACTTTTACTGCTCCGTCTTTGATCTCGGGAGCATTTTTCAAAAGGCTTTCCAACTCTTTTTCACTTGATTCATTTTTGAAGTCCTGACGATAAACATTCGTTGTTCCGGCAATATGTCCGATTGGCTCAACCTTATCTGTATCCAGTTCTTCCATTTTTTTAAAATAATCCAAAATACCGGAAATATCTTTCTGGTATCTTTCAATATCTTCTTCTTTCAGGCCGATTCTAGCCAATGAGGCAATACTTTTTATCTCTTCTTTTGATAACATTTTATTAATTTTCAATTTCTAATTTCTAATTTCTTTAAATTCCTCTTCGCTAAGTATTTTCACTCCCAATTTTCTGGCCTTTTCATATTTAGAACCGGGGTTTTTTCCTGCCAAAACAAAACTTGTTTTCCGACTTACAGAAGAAGAAATATCCCCGCCTTCTTTTCTAATAATATCTTTTACTTCATCTCTTGTCCAGTTCTCCAATTCCCCGGTCAAAACGAAAGTCTTGCCCTGCAATTTCCTCTCCCCAACATCCCTAGCATCCTCAATCTCCCCAACTTCAATTTCCACCCCAAATTTCTCCATTCTTCTCAACATTTCCAAATTTTTTTCATCAACAAACCACCCGCATAAACTTTCCGCCGCTTTTTCTCCGATCCCTTTAATATTTTCCCAATCTTCTTTCTTGATTTTCGGAAAAACCTCCCTAATATCCCTAAACTCCCTAACTTCCCCAACCCTCCTAAACTCCCCAACAGTCCCAATATTTTTCAAATTTCGAGCGATTAAAAAAGCTGTTTCTTCCCCCACATACCGAATTCCCAATGCGAATAAGAATTTTTCAAAAGTTATTTTTTTGCTTTTTTCAATCGCATCAATCAAATTATCCGCCGACTTTTCCGCAAATCTTTCCAGCGGTTCCAAATCGCCTTTCGTAAGTTCAAAAATATCCGCGAAATTGGAAATCAATCCTTCGTTTATCAACTGCTCCACAATTTTTTCTCCCATTCCATCAATATTAAACCCTTTTTTACTCACGAAATGAATGATATTTTGAATTTCAATCGCGAAACAATTTTTATTCAAACAGTAGTGTGCCGCACTCTTTTTCCCGCCCCCCAACACCCCTAAACTCCCTAATTTCCCCAACTCTTCTCTTTTTACAGGACCGCCACAAACCGGACAAATTTTTGGCATCTGAAAAAGTTCTTCTTTTCCGGTCCTCAAATTTTTAATCACCTCCACGACCTCAGGAATAACATCTCCAGCCTTTTGAATCACGACAGTATCTCCTTTTCGAATATCCAGTCGATGAACTTCATCTTCATTATGGAGTGTTGCTCGGGAAACGGTCGAACCGGCTACCCGCACCGGACGCAAATGCGCCACCGGAGTAAGCGCTCCAGTACGTCCAACTTGAAGCTGTATGTCTTCGACAATTGTTGTTACTCTTTCTGCCGGAAACTTGTACGCCACCCCCCAACGCGGAGATTTTCCGGTATACCCCAACGCGTCTTGAATTTTTTTGGAATTTATTTTTATCACCATCCCATCAATTTCATATTTTTCATTTTTCTTTTTCTCGGTCCATTGCTGGTAATATTTTTCAACCTCCTCAATATTAACACAAAGTTTATAATACTGATTCACCTTAAACCCCAATTTTTCCAACAATTTCAACTCTTCAATCTGCGTTTCCGGCACGTTAATTTCCCTAAAATCCCTAACTCCCCTAATATCCCCAATAAAATCAATATCATAAATAAAACTATTCAATCT
>JALNYX010000054.1:0-1465 GCA_023229615.1 Candidatus Moraniibacteriota bacterium | reverse complement strand
GGCCGCGGCATTGCGAGTGTTGGAAAAAAGCATTTCGCCTTTTTTTCTTCTCTCAAGATTAAGCCTTTCCAATTCATCTTTTCCTAGCCAAATTTCTCCGACCGCAACCAGATCAATTGGATAATTTAACCTTAATGGAATGCTTTGGATTGTTTTTATATTTAATGTTACATCTTCTCCGATTGCGCCATCTCCTCTGGTCGCCGCCCGAACCAATTCTCCTTTTTCATATGTCAAAATAATTTTGAGTCCGTCGATTTTGAGCTCGCAACAATACTCCAGCCCCCCCAACTTCCCCAACTTCCCCAAATCCCCCAACTTTCCCACCATTCTATCAGCCTTCTCTTCCCATTTTTTCAATTCTTCCAAACCAAAAACATCATCAAACGACCATTGTCGGATTTGATGGCGGACTTTTTCAAATTTTTCCAATGGTTTGTCGCCAACTCTTTGAGTAGGGCTGGTCCGGGAAAAAAATTCCGGGTTTTCTTTTTCCAGTTGCGCCAACTCTTCAAATAATGAATCATAAACTTCATCCAAAATTTCCGGACTGTCCAAGACATGATACAAATACCGATGGCGATCGATTTCAGTGCGCAATTTTTCTATTCGATTTTTCACATCTTGATTTTCCATATTCTTATTTTTTTCGACAAAATAGGCTTATTCTACATCCATTTATTTTTAACTACTTCATTATATCACAAAAACCGGAAGCTTTTTGCCTCCGGCTTTCATATTTTCTTTTTTTTCTAATCGCATTCGCTATATCGCCAAATTGCATCCGTCGACGCCAAATCATAATTTCCGGCGTATATACGCTTTCCATCCGCTGAAATCGCCAGACTGTCATGCTCCCAATTTCTTGTTGCTCCAACTCCAGCAGGACTATGCATCACCCAAGTATCGCCTCCGTCATCTGATATGTATATATATCCAGTAGCACCTACGCCAGTAGCCGTACCCACTGCTGTAACAACTTTCATTCCATCGGCTGACATTACCACTGAAGACAAGTTTGCCACCCCGGGATTAGCAGGAGTCGGATTCCAGTTATCCCCTCCGTCAATCGAACGCCAAACAGCTCCCGCTGAATTAATGGCAATCATCCTATTTCCATCATCCGAAACAGCAATCGATGTGAGAACACCACCGGCCATCATCTCAGAATTCCAGCTTGCTCCGCCATCAGAAGAAACATAAATCTCCCCCTCTTGATTGACGGCCGCCATTTTTTCTCCGTGAGCGGAAAAAGCGATGGCATACCACCTTTTTGTCGAACCAATCGGCGCAGTGTTCCCGCTCGCGCCAAAATCAGTAGAAAAATAAATATTTCCAGCAATAACATTACCTCCAAATACTGCTCCCATATATTGACCGTCATCAGAAATTCCAACTCCGGTCCAACTGCTATTGGCGCCAAAAGTAGTCCAATTTGCGCCAAAATCAGGAGAAACATAAACAA
>JALNYX010000053.1 GCA_023229615.1 Candidatus Moraniibacteriota bacterium | reverse complement strand
ATTTTGTTGCAAAAAAAAACTCCCTAGTAGGATAAAGTTATGGAAAAATCACCGGAAGAATTGCGATATAGCGAGGAAAAAGCGTATGATGAGGCTTCAAAAATGAAGGAGGTTTTAGACAAAAGTAAATTTTTGAATAGTGATTATTCAAGAGCCGAAGAAATAGTTGAGCATGAAAAAAGTCAACTCTTAAATAAAGAAGGGCAAGAGAAAAAACTTGTTAAAATAATACAAAATCTAGGTCATTACAAAGAAAACTTATCTCGTGAATCCTTTTTTAATTCCGATAACATTGAAACGATGATAGGAGATATCGCGACCATATTATCGGTAAATGTAAAAAACGGTATCGTTAAGGAAATCAAGATAGAGCGAGGAGAATGGGATGATGAAAATTACAAAAACTTATTTGTGTTGCCATCAGGTCAAATTATTTTAGGTGAAGATAGCGAGGGTTTTGATAATTACAGCACAATTTCAAAAGAGCAAGCAGAATTAACCCTAGATAAAACCGTTGAAAACAAAGGCAAGAAAATAGAAGAGTTAGAAAAACAAATTGAAAATATCAGACTAGACATTGAAAGATTAAAAACAGAGCAAGGTTCGCTGTAAATGATAAAAGAAATAATAAAGGCTAAAGATTAATTAACAAAATAATAATTAAATAAAATTTATGGAATCATTTGAAAAATCCGTTAAAAAATTCGAAAAACATCTCGCATATAAACAGGAAGACCTAGAGATTAAAAACGAACAAGAATTAAAAGTAGCTAAAAAAGCGGCGGGTGTAACTACGCATGAAGAAGCCATGGACAGACTGCGAATGGACGAAATGGGAAAAGAAACACGAGAGATAATCACATTATTTGAAGAAGTATTCGAACAAGATATGAGGCATGGAGATGAGATACAGGGTACTGGATTTGAGGAACACCCCAATAGTATAGAAATTCTTTTGTCTAATGTAGGGCAAGGAACAGATTATATTTCATATCCTATTGAAGACGCATCGAAAGATAAATTTGAAACATTGCCACCATTAATGGGTGCGGTTGGAACTAGTGTGGAATCTGAATCATCACCCGAAGGACTTATTCAAGAATTCCAAAGAATAATAAGGAAACGAGACGAGTTAATAAAAGATGGGTATGAAGTAAACGAATGTGACAATCCAGACGGTAAGGGTATTTATGAATTGAATTTTTCAAAAACAATCAATGATATTGAGGGCTTAAAAGATAATCTGAAGAAATTAAAGGATATTTTAGAGGGTAAAGAATAATGCAATTATAAAATTTATGGAGAATTTAGGAAAACCACAAGAACACGACAAGGAACTTTGGTATCCAGGGGGTGAAATAAGGGGTAATTGGTTAGGTAAAATTAAAAACCTCGATGATTCTCAAGAATTAAATATTTATGAAACCAATCATAGTAGTATGCAAACATATAAACACAAAATTACTGCAGGTGAATTAAGAAAAATACTACTGCAAACAGAGGCGTATATAAAATTTGATGATGGTGGGGTTATAGATCTCAGTTATCATGATTTTTACAAAATAGAAGTTGTGACCCCAGAAATAAAAGAAGCTGAGCGAGAAGAGGAAAAAATAATTACTATAGAAAGAGAATTGGAAAAACTAGGTGTAGATTCAGAAATATTTTATGAAATCAGAGAAATGACTGATAAAAAACGTATACTTACTCCTGAAAAAATAGTTGAGTATGGAAAAATAATTGAAAAATATTTAAGAGAAAAAACAGAAGACGATGGAAGAGGAGAAGAATGGCGGTTGATAGAAAAAGGGATAGAGCCAAATTTATTTTTTGACAATTGGGACGAAGATCATCAAGTAGGAGTTAGAAGAGATGGTTTTTATCGCGGAAAAGCTATTACAGTCGAAAATATTGTAGAATATGGGAAAATTATAGAAAAATATCTTCAAGGTAAAAAGAATTCTTAATCACCAAGACAACCTGAATAACTTTTACTTTCCTCCTAAATTTTTTAATGCCTCTTTGATGCGGCTATTGGTGCCTTCGGTGCCGTCGGGGATTTGTTTCATGGCTTCGCGGGCTTCCGAAAGAGAATAACCGAGCGATTGAAGCGCGCCCAAGACATCCTGATCTTCTTTTAACATCATTCCGCCGGCTTCGCCACCGCCCAACCCGCCGAGCTTGTCGCGCAGTTCCAAAACTATTTTTTCCGCCGTCTTCCGGCCGATGCCAGAAACTTTTGTCAGATAATTTGTTTCACCCGAAGAAATAGCTCGCTTAATGTTGTCCAACGGCGCCACTGCTAAAACCCCGAGCGCCCCTTTTGGCCCGATGCCGGAGATGCCAATAAGCATCTCAAAAAATTCCAATTCAGCGTATTCCAAAAAGCCGTAAATTTCCATGGCGTCCTCGCGCACATGCAAGTGAGTCCAAAGAGAAAATTGCACATCTTTTTTTGGCGCGGACTTTATGGTCTGCGGTCCACAGAAAACGCGATAGCTCACACCATTTACATCCAGCGCCACGAACCGCTCGCCCTTCATTAAAATTTTCCCCTCAAGGCGGATAATCATTGAAATTATTATAACATATGCTATACTCTCATTATGCCAATTACAAAATCAGCGAAAAAGGCCTTAAGGCAATCAAAGAGAAAAAAGAAATTCAACCTCTCCAAAAAGAGGGCGATAGGCGATATTGTCAGAAAAATAAAAAAACTCAAAACCGAGGGGAAAAAATCCGAGGCGCAGAAACTCATTTCTTCCGCTTACAAAATTTTTGACAAGGCCGCCAAACGGGGAGTGATAAAGAAAAACGCCGCCTCGCGCAAAAAATCCCGAATCGCCAAATTTTTAAAGAAATAATTTTTGTGTTTATTGTACCAAGCTCGAACCTATTTCCAAAATCGGTAATGTGCCACGCGCGGAGCGCGTGGTGGCTTGAAACTAAATCGTACGCTCGTATCGTTCCGCCACTGCCTCGCTTCACTCGGCAACCCCAAAAAGGAAAAATGTTCCTTGCTTTTCGGATTTGCGCGCGACCGATTTTTTCTGAAAATGGAAAGGACATTTTTCTTTTTGGGGTTCTGCCTTCCAAGTATTCAGGCAGGTGGCGGAACAATGCGGACGAAGTTTTGGCAAAGCTATTTTTTGGGGAAATGATTTGCCAAAACTTCGGCTCATTTGTTTTTGAATTCGGATGTCGCAAATGGAAAAGGAGGGGTTTGGGGAGGAATTTTCCATTTGCTCCGCTGATTTCTTTTGGGGGAATTCGGGCGGGCTAGTTTTCTAAAGCATTAAGATAGGTGCTTACTTCTTCAGAAAAACTGTTCATGAGTTGGGT
>JALNYX010000016.1 GCA_023229615.1 Candidatus Moraniibacteriota bacterium | reverse complement strand
GAAGGTCCTTTGGAGTTTATGAAATGTGAAAGCTCACGCTGCACTTCTAAAAATTGTCGGTCAAAAAAAGTCTGGGTTGCCCTCGGAATTCAGATTAGAAAAACATTAAAAAATATCACGTTAGAAGATTTAATAAAATAGTATTCAGAAAATAAAAAGTAAAAAATAAATTTATTTACAAAAAAATTATGAATAACAATAAAAGAATATATTTGGATTATGCGGCGACTACTCCGGTCGATGAAAATGTTTTGAAAGAGATGATGCCATATTTTTCCGAGAAATTTGGAAATGCAATGTCCGTGCATGGTTTTGGACAAGAAGCACAGCAAGCTATCGACACTGCCAGGGAGAGAGTAGCAAAATTTTTTGCTTGCTCTCCTTCGGAAATAATTTTCACTTCCGGTGCCACTGAAAGCAACAATCTCACTGTTAAGGGCGTGGTGAAATCTTTTTTTTCTGTTTCGCGAAAGAAAGGAGAAATCCCGCACATCATCACAACCGTCTTTGAACATCATTGCGTTTTGGATGCTTGCCACGCGATGGAAAAAGAAGGATTGGCAGAAGTCACATTCCTTCCAGTTGGCAAAGATGGAATTGTGAAAATTGCAGATGTCAAAAAAGCAATCAAGCCAAATACAATTTTGATTTCAATTATGTATGTGAACAATGAAATTGGGACAGTCCAGCCAATTGCGGAAATTGGAAAATTAATCCAAAAATTGAGAAGTAACAATCAAGGAATTCATTATCCATTGTTGCATACCGATGCAACCCAGGGTGTGAATTATTTCGATTGCAATGTGAAAAAAATTGAAGTGGATTTACTTTCATTTTCCGGACACAAAATATATGGTCCCAAGGGAGTGGGGGTTTTGTTTGTAAAAAGAGGAACGCCAATTCGCAGGATTCAAGATGGCGGAGATCAGGAATACAAACTCCGTGCCGGAACTCACAATGTTACCGGAATTGTCGGACTGGGAAAAGCAGTTGATATGTTAACAGATAGCGGTAAACAACAAGCGATAATAAAAAAGATTATTTCACTAAGGGATTATTTAATTAAACGAGTACTGACAGAAATTCCCGCTTCATACCTAAATGGTTCAAAAGAAAAACGTTCGCCGAACAATGCGAATTTCCGTTTTGATAATGTGGAAGGGGAGGGATTGATTCTCTCTCTGGATTTGGAGGAAATTGCGACTTCAACCGGCAGTGCTTGTTCATCAGGAGCGCTTGAGCCGTCCCACGTACTCTTGGCATTGGGACTCAGGCATGAGCAGGCGCATGGAAGTTTGCGCGTAACCATCGGAAAATATACCACAAAAGCGGAACTGGACAGAACCGTCAAAGTGCTCAAGGAAACAGTCGCAAGACTTCGAAAAATTTCCGGAAATGTTTTAAGTGAATTTAAATAAAAATTTTAATAAAATGAATTATTCAAAAAAAGTTTTGGAATATTTTACTAAGCCACGCAATCAAGGACCGCTTACGGATGCTGACGCGGTAGCAACAGTTGGCAATCCCAAATGCGGAGATATTATGCGCATTTATATTAAGGTTGGAAAAAACAAAGGGGGAGAGGAAATTATTGAAAATATCGGATTTGAAACTTTGGGTTGCGGAGCGGCGATTGCCACTTCGTCTATGGCAACAGAAATGGCCAAAGGAAAAACATTAGAAGAAGCCCTCAAGATTACTAATCAAATGGTGGCGGAAGAATTGGGAGGTCTTCCGGCACCAAAATTGCATTGCAGTAATTTGGCTGCCACAGCCCTTCAAAAAGCCATCAAAAAATATAAAAATATAAAATAATTTTTTTTATGCGTATGAAAAAAGCGTTCACTATAATTGAGCTCTTGATTGTGATTGCAATAATTTCTATTCTCTCTTCGATTATATTGGTTTCATTAAATAGCGGAAAAGAAAAAGCGCAAGAAGCTGTATATATTTCATATGCAATACAAATGTTCAAGGGCGTTGAGGCGGCAGTAGCCATGGGTGATCTTAGTAGTATTCCGGCAGGAACAATAGAGTCTGGATGTCTTGGAAATTATACTCATATAGCAGATGAAAATAGATGTGCAAATGGAGCAGCAAGATTTGAAGGAGACCCAGTAGAAATGAGAAATTTATTGACGAAGCATGTGGATTCATTGGTAAGCGGTGCAAATATTTCAAAAAATAAAAATCTCGGATTGTTTTATGAAATTGTTGGAACTAGTATTCCTCCGCATATCGCTATTTATGCAATGACTTCCAAAACAACAATAGGTGCAACTACGGATTATTGCAATAAGAATTTTGGAAATATTAAGTCAGTGTCTTCATCAATGGCAATTTCTCTTTTGCCGATTGGTCCCGACAGAACAAGAGTAGGGGCATGCGTTTTTACGTTTGGATATTAAATTCTTCATTGCAGTAATCTTGCCGCCACAGCCCTTCAAAAAGCCATCAAAAAATACCAATCCTGCAAAGCTTGACTTTTGTGATTAAATAGGGTATGGTGAGGGTGGTTCTTTGTTATGGGGAGTTTTTTTATTAACGCCATTTTTTAATTAAGGAGATTTATTATGGCATTACGAGTCGTTACCCTCGCGGAGTTAAAAGAGCTTTGCAAAAAAAATAAGGATGTTCGTTGCTGTATGACGTTGCCGGGAGGGACTCATGTCACTGGCACGTATCGGATTCGTGGCGGAAATCCACATATCGTTACGTGCAGTGGTTCTGCACATAGAATTACTCCACGGATGGAGGTGAAACTCGCGCCTTCTACAATGGCAAAAATTTCGTAGCCGGAAAATAGGCTACAATAGGATAATATTTCAGGCTCTCTGAAGTAGGAATAGAAATATTCTGAAAAGGGGGGTCTTTTTTATTTTATTGTATAGAAATAAATTTAATTTTAAAAATAAAAATAAATTATTATGGTGCAAAAAAATCCTCCTAATTTTCTATTTTAAAAAGAGCAGAGAAGTGTGCTTCTTGCCAGATTAACAACGTCGCACAATGTAGATTAAGCGACATTACATTGTACGCGATACCTGGAATCGTATAATATCAAACAAATCAGCTATATTTGAATACTACTATTGTATCCATTAATTAAGGCAAAAAACGACCTCCAAAATTGAGCTGTGAGCGTTTCTGAAACATTTGGGGTACATACACCTATCCGCCTCCAACTCGTATTAGAAAGGAAAAATACGCACGCACGCTTTAATATCTAATGGTATACATATACCATTATAACTTCATCTACTTTGAATTTTTATTAAATATCTTTTGTATATTTTTATGTGAATACTTTTTTATAAATAAAATACTCATAATAGTTAAATATTTTTTGTATATATTTATTGAAAAAAATATTTTAATAAAAAATTACAAAAGGATTATTATATGTGGGTATGGTATATATCCAATATCTTGAAGTTTAAGAAAACTATCCGAAATTGAAATAGTTTCTTTAATGGAGATTAGTAGCCTTCTACTCTTTCTTCTTTTAAAAAAGTACGATGTTTTCAATGTCGCACAACTCATTTGAATATATTGCTAGAAGAGTACCTTTGCAAATAAAAACAAAACTAACAAACCTTAAATCAGTCGAGATAACGCATCGGATTAACGGATGCACCAGTTGGGATATATAAACCATCAACAATTTTTGATTCTGTCGTTTCGAATGTATCTTTGTCAAAAACTGAAAAATGAAGATGGGGACCGGTAGAATTCCCAGTATTTCCACTTGTACCTATCTTCTCCCCTTTCTTGACCTTATCGCCTTTAGAAACATCCTTTTTACTCAAATGTCCATATAATGTGACCAGTCCATCTCCGTGATCAATGGCTATCCATTTTCCATAGGCATATTTTCCATTATCTCCAGAGCCAATAACCTTGCCGTCTTCTGCTGTAAATATGCTAGCGTAGCTTATTCCAAAATCAATTCCATTGTGTGGTTTTCCGCCATAGGCGCCAGCTTTTGCATATGAGGTCATTCCATAACCTTGCGTGATACGAACACTTCCAACCGGATAATCAAAATATCCGCCTTTAGCCGGAGGAAGATTGTTAAGATTGGCAATCTTCTTAGCTTCCAATTCATAAATTTCATTTTCAATTGTATCAAGAAGCTCTTGATATTTTTGCTCATCTCCTTGAGCTTGAACAAGTAAATTTCTTTTTTGCAATTTCGCTTTTTCCAAGTAAGAGTTTTTTTCTTCCAACTCATTTTTTTCATTTACAACTGCCCCCCTCTTTTCTTCTAATTCATTTTTATTTTTTTCTGTGGAAATTTTCAAAGATTTTATATTCGCCAAAATATCTTTTACCTTAGTGCTGGCTTGAGCCAAATAGTCCCGATCCCTGTTTGTTCCGGAAAATCCTTTTTTATCCAAAACAAGAGAAATAACATTCCTTTGATTAAAATCATAATAAACTCGAATCATTCCGGAAAGCATTTTTTTTTGTATTGCAATGGATTCTTCTTGTTGGTTGATTTTTCGAACTAATTCAGTGATGGTATCATTAATATCGGCGATATTTTTTTCAGTTTCAGAAATATCTCCTTCAACGTTCTGAATTTCTCCCACCAGGCTGTTTATTTGTACTCCCAGGGTGGCTTGCTGTTTTTGCTTGAGTTCAATCATTTTTTCATAAGTTTCTTTTTTCTTGGCGCATTCTTCTACTTTTGAACAAATATTTTCTTCCGCAAAACTGGATCTAATACCAATACAAAGAAAAGCAAAAAACAGCGTTCCAAAAAAAACACTTGCGACAAATTGCCATCTGTTTGTTTTCATTTTCATATTATGCGGATATTATACCACATTTTAGACCAAGAAATCTAGCGCTGATAATATTCTTTTAATTGATGTATCTTTTCCCAAAACCCAGGAAACCTCGAACGGAGATGGCGATTTCTTCTCTCCTGTGAGCGCTGAGCGCAAAGGAAAGAGCAAATCTCCTCGCTTATCCCCTGCCGTTTCTAAGAGTTTTTTTTCAATATTATCCAGTGTCCAATCCGATTCAGAAATGTTTTCCAAAACTTGCAAAGATTTTTTCAAATTATTTCTTGTATCTTCATTAGAAGAATCTTTCCAACGCAAATCATCGGGAGAAATTTGAATTTTATCAGAAAATAGAAATTGATTATTCTCCCCTATTTGGTCAAATTTTTCCAAACGATCTTTCTCAATAGTAATGATTTTTTTAATATACTTTTCTTTTTCCTCCGCGCTTAATGCACTTTGCACTGCGTTCCATTTTTTGTAATATTCTTTTTTTTCAAGAAAGGGTAATGCCTGAATATAAATTTCTTCCACTGACATTCTCTTGATATGCTGAGCGCTAATCCAATTTAGTCGATCTATGTCAAAAACTCCTCCAGCGCGATTCATCTTGGAAACATCAAATTGTTCAATTAATTCTTGCATTGTGAAAATTTCTTGCTGGGTTTTCGGATTCCAACCCAATAGTGCAATGAAATTTACCAAAGCGGAGGCAGGATAACCTTGAGCGCGAAAATCGGCCACGCTCACACTTCCTTCTCTCTTGGAAAGTTTCTTTTTGCTTTTATTTAAAATATTAGCCATATGGACAAATTCCGGCATTTCTTTTTCCCAGCCAAATGCCTGATACAAAAGAACGTGCTTCGGGGTGCTAGGAAGCCATTCGGCGCCGCGGAAAATATGGGAAATTTTCATTAAATAATCATCCACCACCACTGCTAAATGATAGGTTGGAAATCCATCTGTTTTGAGTAAAACTTGATCGTCGATATTTTCATTTTTTACCTCTACTTTTCCAAAAACCAAATCTTCAAAAATTGTTGTTCCTTCTGGAATCTTGAAACGAACCACATATTTTTCTCCATTTTCAATTTTTTTCTTTACATCCTCTGTGCTCAAATTCAAACAGTGGCGATCATATTTTGGCGCCAATTTCTCTTGCTGTTGTTTTTCTCTCATTTGCTCAAGACGCTCTGGAGTGCAAAAGCAATAATAAGCCTTTCCTTCGTTAATTAACCTTTGGACATATTCTTTGTAAATTTCCAGTCTTTCTGATTGAATATATGGCTCGCCGTCAAATTCCAACCCCGCCCAACGCAGATCTTCAATCATTCTTTCCATTGATCCTTCGACAAATCTTTTTCGATCAGTGTCTTCAACGCGGAGCAAAAATTCTCCCCCATTTTTCCGCGCAAACAAAAAATTATTCAAAGCGGTACGCAGACCCCCGATATGCAGTTCTCCTGTTGGCGACGGAGCAAAACGAACCCGAACTTTCTTTTCATTTTTCATATAAAATATATTTTAGTTATTTTTAATTTTTTCCACAATTTCCGGGAAATGCTCCTGCTTAAAATGCCCTCGATCTTCGAAAATAACTTTCTCTGCCTTCGGAAGCGCTTTGGAATATTTTTCCAACTCGCCAAACGAAACTACTTGATCATCTTTTGAATGATATATAAAAATTTTATTAACTTTATTTTCTATAATACTTATGCGGTCATCCAACTTTAATTCTCCTAAATATTCCTCTGATTCATCATCAAATGGAGATGCGATAAGATAAAGCTGTGATATTCTAACTGGAAAATCATTTTCAGAAAGATACTTAGCCAAAAATACGCCGCCCAATGAATTCCCCATTAAAACAATACCGTCTTTAAAAAATGGAAAAAATCTTTCAATCCAAATTTTCCATTCAATGTACTTCATATTCCATGCACTTGGCATAAGCGGATTAAATATTTCAAAATCATTTCCCAAATCATCCTGCAAATTCTTTTTCCAACCATCTCCCTTTTTAAGAAATCCCATATCCACGGGAATTGTTTTGAGTAAATTCAAATAGTCGTCATAAGACTCATAAGTATCCCCTCCATGAATAATCAAAACTTGTTTCTTCATTTGTTTAATATAACTTTAATCGGAAAAATTATTATTGCGCGGAAAATGCGCTTGAAACGGTATTTTGGTTCCAAAATCAATCTCCAAAGCCATTCTATGCCTAAAATTTGCACAAATTTGGGCGCTCTGGGGGTTTTTCCTGTCAGATAATCAAAACTACCACCCACCCCCATCGCCATTCTTATATTATCATTTTTCAATGAATTGATAAAGATTTCTTGATTTGGGGCGCCGAAATTACAAAATAGTATCTGGTATTTAGTATTAGGTATCTGGTATGAAAAATTTTCCCTGTTGGAAAAATCATTTCCACTAATATTTAAATTCGGATGTTTTTTTTGGATGGCTTTGCGGGTTTCTTGCCAAGTACTTAGGCTGCCTGTCCAGGATGCCAAGAAGATGCTCAGATTTTTCTTTTCAGCAACGCGCAAAATTTCTTGCATCAGGTCGATTCCGGTTATTCGGCACCGGAGCCATTTTCCAAAGCGAAGAAAGGCAAAGAATATTCCCGCTCCATCTGCCACGCATAAATCGCAGTTATTCAGAATTTCGCGAAATTTTTCATTTTTTTGAGCTTCTAAAATAAATTCAGGATTGATTGTTGCGATTTGATGAAACCTCTCTTCATTCAGAAAATATTCGACTTTTTTCAAAATCTCTTCCTGGCTTAAATTATTAATTTTAACGCCCAAAATTTTCATAAGAAAAAATTACTTCAACGGACAAGATTCAATTTCGATGAATTCCCCGGCAGTTTCTTCTGATCGGCTGTCAAAAATACTCACACTGTCAACAGGCAAAGATATTCTGAAATTTTCTTCAACTTCAGGAAAAGAATCCAGGATTTGCCATTTGTTTTTGCGGATTCTTCCAAGTGTTACGTGCGGATGAAATTCTTTCTTATCAATCTTGAATGATCCGAAAGATTTTTCAATTTCCTCCTGAAGTTTTTTCAGCTCCTCGCTTGCTTTGCCGGAAAACCAAACAAGCCGGGCATTCTTTCCTTTTTCCGGACCAAGTTCGATTTTGCTCAACTCAATATCAAATGCATCAATGTTTTTTGTGGCGACGCGTACGCTTTGGCAAATTTTGCTCAAATCTTCATCTTCCAGATATCCCAAAAAAGAAAGCGTGATATGAAAATTATCTTCTTTAATCCATTTGATGGGTAAGCTTTTCCATTTTTCAACTTTTTCTGCCAAGCGTTTTTTTACTTGGGATGGCAAGTCAATGCCCACAAAAATTCTTCGTTGCATATAGATTTATATTAACATATTTACTTTTTACTATTCTAGCATTCTAATGATGGAAAATCAATCTTTTGCCTTAAAATCAGGCAAATGGTAAAATTAAACTATGATTAAAGACAAAGAAAAGTATTTAGTAAGCGTTGTGCCTCTCACGAAAATTCCTCTTTCTCGAGAGCAGTTTTTTTATTATCTTTCCGATAAAACAATTTCAAGCGGATCGCTGGTGGAAGTATCTTTGGGGAAAAGAAAAATCAATGGAATCGTTTTGGACAGCAAGAATGATTTTACTCGAAGCGGAAATTATCGAATGAAAAAAATTGAAAAAATTATTGAGGAAAATTTCCTGACTGAAAATCAAATCAAATTGGCAAAATTCATTTCCGAACATTATTTCTCTTCACTGGGAATAGTGCTCAAATCTTTTGTACCGGAAAGAACGAAAGAAAGAATCAAGAAACAAGAAACAAGAATCAGGAAACAAGAATCAGGAATCAAGAATCAGGAATCAATAAATTTAACAAAAAATCAACTGTCTGCATTAAAAAGATTTGCATTTAAGGAAAAATCAACCATTTATTCAAAATTTATTCTCTTTGGAAATTCTTCTTCCGGAAAGACTGAAATAATTATTCAAGCGGCGCGGAAGATAATTTCAAGGAAAAATGATTCCAGCCAGGCACTCATTTTGGTTCCGGAACTCACTCATATTACTCCATTGATTGAAAGAATTTCAATTCACTTTAAGCCGGATGAAGTTGCCGTGCTTCACAGCAAACTTTCAAAAGGCAACTTTTTTTCCACTTGGCAGAAGATCAAATCCGGTCAGGCAAAAATTATTATTGGCACTCGGCAGGCAATCTTTGCTCCGTTTTTTGATTTAAAATTAATCGCGGTTGATGAAGAGCATGATGTTTCATACAAGCAATGGGACGCAAATCCGCGTTATGATGCGCGCATTGTCGCTGAGAAATTGTCTGAATTGAGCGGAGCTAATCTGGTTTTTTCTTCTGCCACTCCTCGGATTGAAAATTTTTGGAAAACAAAAAATAACCAGCGTGATTTACTGACAATTCCTAATTTTGAAATTCAAAAAGTACATTGCGAAGTCGTTGATATGAAAAAAGAACGCTGGGCGAAAAACAGATCTCCCCTCTCTCGAAAACTGAAAGGAGAAATTGAATATGCTCTGAAAAACAAACTGCAAACGATTCTCTTTGTTAATCACCAAGGAATGAGTGCGTTTTCCGTGTGCAAGAAATGCAAGGAAGTCCTCAAATGTCCCAAATGCGAGCGAGCTTTGGTATATCAAAAAAAAGGAAATTATCAATGTTTGCATTGTTCATACAAAACTTCTGATTTTCCAACTTGCCCAAATTGCAAGGAAATGATTTTTGAAAATGTGGGAGTTGGAACGGAAAAAATATTACGCGAACTACGAAAAAATTTTTATTCCGCTCGCATAGAGATTGTGGATAATCAGACAATGAAAAGTCAAAAAGCTCACGAAAATGTTTGGCGGAAATTTTCTCAAGGAAAAATCGACATTCTGATTGGAACACAAATGATCACCAAAGGATGGGATTTGAAAAATGTTGGACTTGTTGGTATTATTGATGCGGATGGACTACTTAGTTTTCCAGATTTGTTCACAAATGAAAATGCTTTCGCACATATCGTTCAAGCGTCAGGAAGAACTGGCCGTCCAGGCAGTCGATTTCCAGGAGAAGTAATCGTGCAAACTTTTCAACCGGAAAATTTTATCATAAAGTCCGCAATAGAAAAAGATTTTAACAAGTTCTATGAAAAAGAGCTTGGGGAAAGAAAAGAATTGGACTATCCTCCATTTGGAAAATTGATAAAATTAATTTTCCAAGATCAAAGCAAAAAAAAGACGGAGAAGGAAACTGAGAACGTTTTTCAAACACTGGAATGGGTTGGGGAAGATTTGAATGATATAAAAATATATCCCCCACAAGATTTATTAGTGCATAATGTCCGCGGAAAATATCGCCGGCAAATAATTATCAAATATACCGGAAAGGATATTGATTTGAAAATAAAAAAAGCAATTCAATCTCTTGGTCCAGGATGGATTATTGACCGAGATCCGATAAGTATAATTTAAGATATAATAAACTTATAAAAATAATGAAAAAAATACTTCTAGTCACCCGCCCTATCGCTCCCCCATGGGATGAGGCATCGAAAAATTTTGCTTTTACCCTGGCGAAAGATTTGAGCAAAAATGAAAATCTGGAACTGCACTTGATGACCAATGGAGTTGTTTCGGAATTGCCGAAAGAAATAATCCAAGAGCAAGTATACACCCAATCACAAAACGATTTTGATTTTTATCAAAAGATCCGTTCATTGTTTTTTCAGCTGAAAAACAAGGATAAATTCGATATTACACACTATTTTTTTACTCCTACAAAATTCAATTCTTTTATTATTAAGAATTTTATCCAAAATAAAAACGCCAAATCAATCCAAACCGTTGCCACGTTGCGACAAGATTTGTTTTCAGATGAAGAATTGAAAAATTTGATGTTCGGAGATTTGATTATTACTTATTCCGATTTCGCCAAGGAAAAATTACTTTCATTGGGAATTAAAAACGTCGAGAGGATTTATCCAGGAATAGATTTGGAAAATTATTCCCCAAAAGAAACAAGAGTGAAAAACGAAAACTACGCTTTGGATGATTTTGTGATTAATTTTGCGGGAGAATACACGCGCCTAGGAGCAATGGATGATGTTGTGGAAGCTTTTATCGAGGTATCCGGAAAAATTCCAACGGCGAAATTGTCGATGGCGGTGCGGGTGAAAAACGAAAAAGATGCTGATAAGAAAAATGAGGTTGTTGAAAAATTAAGAAAAAACAACCTTTTGGAAAAAGTTGTTTTTCATGATGATGGGAAATTCAATATGGCGGACATTTATAACTTGGCGGACATTTCGATTTTTCCGGTACAAAATATGCGCGGGAAATTCGATGTGCCGTTGGTGGTAGTGGAGGCGATGGCGTGCGCCAAGCCGGTGATAATTTCCAATATTCCGATTCTTGAGGAATTTTCCAGCAAAGAAAATTCAGTGCAAATTGAAGCTGGAAATGTCGAGCAACTCACCGCTGCGATTTTGGAACTGCACGATAATCCGGAAGAAAGAAAAACTCTCGGCATTAGCGCCAGAGAATATGTCAAACAAAACTTTGATATTAAAAATGTTTCCAAACAATACGCGGAGGTTTATGAATCTATTTAGTTTATTGTTAGTATATATATAAAAAAGACCGCAGTCAATGACTGAGGTCTTTGTTCGCATCACTCTCCTCCTTCTTCTTCTGGAACCCTTATTTCAATGATCCCGTCCGAAATTACTGTAACATAACGCAAAAAAACTGCGTGGATCTTCTTTTTACTTGAGCCGAGAATATCCAGCTCATCCCCCTGAGACAGACCAGGAAGATCTTCCGGCAAATAATACCCCAACTCTGCCTCCTTTCCATTTACTATTACTGAAAATATAGCGCCCCGGCCGATGGACATTGCGCCATCATTCTCCTCGCCGATTTCTTCTCCTTCGCAGGGCTCGTACAACGTCGACGTCGAAGCGCAACCGCAAAAAAGAAAAAAACACATCGTAATCGATAAAAACCTCAGGAAGGTTTTCATGCTTTTTTCTCCTTGATTATAATTTTTTTAATTATAAAACTGCCACCTAAGACAAGCAGAGCGATATAAGCTACGCTTATCCCTGTGAACGCAATGAACATAGAAACGATTTCTGTTTCTAGCAGGGAGAAGTAATTACTCAGTAGCGAGCACCGATTAAATAATGTCGCAATAAGGGTAAGTACTCCAGCTAAAATACCTATACTTATCCCCCATTCCTCGATATCTTTTGGCCGTTTGAAATACATCAAGACGAACCACGAGGATACTACTGCACCGATAACACTCATCGAAAACTGGCATATTGTCATTTAATCCCCCCCATTTAGAATTTTGCCAGAAGCTTGTGCGACTGGCGCTTATTGATTTCCTCTTTCTCTCCCGGAGAGAAATCTCCAGGGATTCCCTTCAACACTTCCGCTCCATCCTTATCAGACGTACGGAAGAAAAAATTAATGAATTTTGCCGGAACCATTTCTCCGGCAATGGGTAAAATAATCTCATCCTCCGGATGGAGGTTGAGATATTTCTCCATATTTTCAATGACAATATCCCCATCGGGGATTGTCATGAAAACAGCGACAGCGGTATTATCCGCATCATCCATTGTATTCGAAAGATAATTCGAAAGATAAACAGAAGAAACCCCCGCCATTACCATTGCCAATACCAAGATTAAATTTTTCATTAGTTCCCCCTTATTTTTTGAGTTGAGGTTTCCAAAAATATGAATTTCGAGTATACTTATTTAGTAAGTACCTCTCAATATTAAATTGATAATGAACTCTATTAACTCCAAATAATACTACATAAACAATTATATGTCAATACCTAAAACAAAAAAAATAAACCCGCATCTTCAGCAATTTCAAACCAAGGAAATGAGTGTTCCGGTGATTTTTCACACTTCAGATGCTCTTTTGCCCAACCAACACACCTTCGACCAACTGGAAAACCTCGGAAAAGACAAGCGTCTTTTTTCGCATATTGCCGCTATGAGCGACGTGCATCCCAAGGCAGGACGCAAAAATCCAACTGGAACAATCGTGGTGAGCAAAACTCATCTTTTTCCTCAGATTAATGATACCGCCCCTAATTGCGGAATGCGTTTTTTGCGCACTGATTTGAATGACCAGAATCTGACAGAAGAAAAAATCGATGAGCTTTTCAAAGAATTGATTAATGTTATTCCGACAAAAAAATATGTCGGCAATAAAATTTCTTATCGTTTGGCAGTAGATATCGCTCACAAAGGAATTGCTCCTCTGCTCTCTCATCTGAAAAGTCGCACAAAAAATGAATTGGAAAATACTTCAATGGGTGGAAATATGATTTCAAATGAAATAACCCAGAAGGATATTTTTGATTCGATTCCAAAATTCTTTTTTCACGTGGGAAAATATCGCCTCGGAATTTTGGGTGCGGCTGGAAATCACTTTTTGGATTTGATGAAAATAACAGAAATCAAGGATAATGAAATAGCAGAAAAATTCAACCTCAAAGTCGGGCAATATATTTTCCTAATGCATACCGGATCGGGACTTTTCGGGCAGTATGCTTCATATATGTACACACCAAAAACCAAAGAACATTTCAGTCAAAAAATGATGCTCAAAATTGGAACAACATTTTTCGACAGCCAAAAAAAACAAGTATATAAAAATATTTCCAAAAAAATAAAAAAATATCAAAACTCCAATGAATTTTTGGGATATGAGGCGGACAGCTTGGAAGGAAAAATGTATCTTACTGCTCATCAAGCCAGTGCCAATTTTGGATTTGCCAATCGATCAGTCTTAACTGACAATCTTGACCGCGCGTTGGAGAAAGTTTTTGGCAGGCAAATTAATCTTGACTTGCTTTATGACACTCCGCATATTTTCAATCGGCAAGAAAAACATTTTGATGAAGATGTCTGGGTACATCGCAACGGCACTGTGAGTGCTAATGGTCCAAAAAGAATGCAATCGCATCCGCTTTTCTCCCAAACCGGAGAACCGGTTTTCATTCCGTCTTCGATGAGTACTCCTGCTTATTTAGGAGTCGGAACGGATGAAAATGATTCGTCGTTTTTCTCAGCAAGCCACGGAACAGGAAAACGTGCCGAAAGCCAAGAAGATGCCGCACAAAATAAGAAAGAATTATTTGAAAAAATGGAAAAACGCCATGTCAGATTATACAACGCCGCTTCCAAGGGAGTAGTCTTGCAAGATAGCTCATATTACAAGGATGTCGAGGAAGTGATTTCCGGAATGGAAGAAAATAAAATCATAAAATCAGTAGTCAAAATGCAACCGGTAGCAGTACTGATGTATTAATCCCCTCCAAACTTTGCAAAAATTCAATATACTTCTTTTCAAAATATTTCCACGATATTTCAACTCGCTTCGCTTCATTGAAATGTGGCTTAGCTTTTGAGTTTATTTTAAATACTTTCAAATTCACTCCTTCTTTGCTTCATTTGTTCCAAAAAAATATCTTTTGCCACTTTGGTATAGAAATTATTATCATTCATTCTGAAATTATAAAGCTTTTCAGGTGTCGAGTTATACGTCTTAACATCACTATAAAATTGTTCTTTGAAAGCATCAGAAAGTTGGTCAGCGTCAATCAACATCTTTTTACTTAGTTTTCTTGGTTTACTAAATTTGTGTGCTTGAACAATTTCAATTACCTCATTAATCTGAAAAGCTTTATAATTTACCGATTGAAGAATCTTTTTAATAATTTCTGGTGCAAGCGTAATATGAAGTTTCATTCCACGAAGCTTGTCAGCGTTATCCTTGGTGCGTTGATATTTTTTTGGAACATTTGCCCAGCCTACATCATGAAGCATGGCAGCTGGTATCAAAATATCTGGATCACCTTTTTCCTTTTTAAGAATCAGCTCCATTGCTTTAACAACTCCCTCAGTATGAATGATAAAGTTTTTGTTAATGCCTTGTTTTAAATATGGCACAGCTGATTCCCAGATATTTTGATATTTTTTCATAAAGGAATTTGAAAGTATTTAAAATAAATTTCGTCCAACGTTTAAGAATATCTGAAGTCCTGCACTTTGGTTTTTATGCACAAAACCTGAATATTCCTGCTTATTTGTTAATCTCATTATACCCTAAAATACAGCAAAACGGAAAAGTGCGGGATTTGGGAGAGAAAAATTTGCCCTCCTTTTAGTTTTAACTGCGGCAAATTTTTTGAACCAGATATTCTTTGCTAGACGATATAAATTTATTTTATTTTTTTAATTCGCTTTTTATTCTAAATAGATTAAATAAGTTTTTTGTTTTGGATTTTGGGCAGAGGGGTCAGGGGTGCCTGCCCGCCTTTGGAGGGAATGCCCAAAATTCAAAACTCCTTATTTATCCCAACTCCAATCATAGCTAGGAACTTCATCTGTAGATGGGAAACGCTTATCAACTAAATTTCGCGCAATAGATACAAATCGCTGTTGGGTTTCATCTTCATTCTTTGTTTTTTTAGATGCTTCATTTTCAGCAAAGCCCATATTTGATTCTCCGCTTCTTTTTAAGATTCCATTTTTTAATCTCCATTCATTTAATGCCTTTGTTGGATCTCCACCAGTGTAATAGACTATGTGCTTTGGTTTTGATTCTGGGTGTTGTTTGAAATAATCCTCCCAATATTGATTAGAAGATACTGTGTTCTCCGCTAATTTGTATGGACTTAATCCGCCATCTTGAAAATGTTTTAATAAAATATTTTCATATTTATTTTGCTCATCTTCTGACCCCCATACTTCAATTAACTTTCGACGCAAATTTTTATCTACTAAGCATTTGGCAGCATCCATGTTTTCAATGCCATAATCCTTGAACACTTCTTTTATTTTTTCAATTTGTTCCGCTGGCTCCAGATTATCCACTGCTTCGGCTTTTCTTACCAAATCTTGAACAAAACCAGGTTTATCTCCAAACCTAGCTTTCAGTACTTCTTGTATGCCCTCTGACGGAGTGGTTTTCTTATCTTGATCTAGGTGATATCTTGACCCGTTTTCCGGATCAACTTTTGCGTCTTCTGGGATAAATGCAATACCCGCATCAAGCGGCAATCCTTTTTCTATGTCTGGCCAAATAAATTGGTCGTTGCTATTGCTGACTGATGATAAATTTCCTGAAAATTCATATTGTGAAGCAATCATTGCTGATGGAAAGGTAAAAAATATTTCATTACCTTTTTCTGAGCCATAAAAGCTATCTGCTACTTCCTCGGCGGCAAGATGAATTGCAGTTGAGTCTGCGAAAGCATGTGGATCGCCGATTATTCCAGCCTTAAACTTACCCTGTATTCTTCCAAGTGCAGAATCACGATCTTGGCAATTATCTAGCTGTAAGAATTTTGCTATAGCATCTTCCTTTGTATTTTCTTGAAGCGCAATACCAATTGCCGACCTCAGCTCTTTTTTTTGAAGCACAACATCCAGTGCGTTATTATATTCACCGAGACCTTTTTGATGATTACCGAGATTCGCGTGATCTCGTACCCCATGTCTAGTTACATGTGTTAACATTTCGCCAGGAAACCGCTTAAGAAGTTCCACATAATCGTCCGTTGAAAGTGAAGAAAGATGTTCCTCAGTGAAGTTTTGAGCAATATCTTCTTTTGTGTACGGCGATTCAGCCCATTTCTTTTTTGCGTCTGCATAAAAATCGGCAACCATTAATTTTGTTTCGTCTAAATCTTGTCTGCCAGTAATTGATTTTCCAAGTTCTTCTTCAATAGAAGTTTGCTTGCCAAGTTGCGATTGAAATTCACGCTCGATTTTCTTGATTGCAAAAAAGTCTTTAATCTTTATCAAAAAGGAAGCATCGCTATAAGATTCAATTTGACCCTTTAGTGTTTCCAGTTGTTTTACTGCCTCGCTTTTTTCTTGCTCCTGCGATTCGATAGATTTTTTATCTTCAAAATATTTTGTCCGCTTTTCACGAATTTCTTGAGCAAGCCGATTTCGTTCTTCGGGCGATTCCTCTTTTGAAAAATCTTTTATAAATTTTGGTTGTTGTTCCATTTTCATAAATTATATAAATCGTCTTTTTTGCGATTCCAGGAGCAAAAAAACACCATTTTTCCCCTTTATAAATAAATTAAAAATCAAATTTTCTGTCCTTATTCAACACACGAACCTTAAAATTATCACCAAAGACAAAAAAAATATTTCAGCTAACGTATCGGCACATGCGAAGTTGCGCCGTGGATTATTGAATTAAATGTTAATTATCGCTTATCTTGATTATATCACTAAACTTACCATTTCGTCAGCGCAATTTGGGAGAAGATATTTTGCATTCCTTGAATTATAATTGCGCAAAATTTCTGAACCGCATGTGCCGTGTTGTCTGATGTATTTTTTCATCTTCTACTTAATTGCACAGACTTTGCTATTCGCAAAGAAAATTTGATTTTTTAAATTAAAAGTTTTTGTTTTACCTTTAGGTGAAACAGATTATTTGGGGGCAATTTTATTTTTCTTCCTTATTGGTATTTTTTGCGTCTCGTTCCGCAATAAACTTTTTTACTTCTTCGCGTCTCATCTTCTTGGGCCAACGAAGATTGCCGTAATGATCATAAATTGGTAATAGCAAGTCGCTTTTGTCTTGATATACTTCTCGCATAATTTTACCAATTTTGTTTGCTTGCTCATCGTATATGACAGAATCCCTACACTCTTGACCTCGAAGAACGCCGTATTTATCCGTATGCTTCTCTCCCGTAACAAGTTTAATTACAAGCCCTTTAAAAAAACGAGATGGAACCCTGTGGGAAAGCGTAAAACCATATGTCGAATCCTTTAGTTTTGCATTTGCATTAAATTCATGTGGTCGAAAAGTTCTACTTCCTAATTTATCTTTTGTCTCTCCGCCAATAGTTGCATCTTCTTCATACTTACTTAAATCAAATAGTACAGCGATTTTACCATCTTCGTTATCTTGCATCCAAGCTGAGTCTGCAATGGGAAATTTGGAATCTGCCGGTAGCAGTATCTGGCCAGTTATATTGAAATGCACGAGAGAATTTTTATGAACCCTTGTATTTTTAGCCCACGTTTCTTTATTTACCATAGCTTTTTCTCCCATTCCCCTAGATTCTGGCCAAAAATACGAATGGCCCAAAAGACCATCCGATAAAATACTTTTCAATTTTGGAGATGAAACGCAATCCTGTAAATCTGTGACAGAGAATGCGTTGCCAGGTGCATTTATATCTTCTACTTTCTCCATTATCTGTTCAATCTGCTCCAGTGAAAGTTTTTGTTCTAAATTTTGAACATCGTTGGTTTCCTTAATGCGTTCTATGAGCACTGGTTTCAGAATTTCAGATGGTCCTTGTTCAAATTTCATAAAAGGAAAAATAAAAAATAAAATTGCCCCCAAATAATCCCGCCGTAGGCGGAAAAACTTTTAATTTAAAAAATCAAATTTTCGTCTTTATTCATTGCACAAAACCAGAAATTACCACAAAGATGAAAAAATATTTCAGACAACTAGTTTTATCCGTACCTGCCGATAATTTGGCTCAAATTAAGGTTTGTGGTATGATTTTGATGTAATCATACAGCCTTATGAATACATATTACCATAAATTTACTAAAATATGAACATAATCACCATTTCCGGACTGGACGGGTCGGGTAAATCTACCCAGGTTCAAATGCACAAAGCCTATCTTGAATCACAAGGCAAGCAGGTTTTTTATTTCCATGCCATCCAATTCGGCATTGCTACTAAACTAGCTGAATTAAAGAAGAAATATTGCTTGATTTGCAAAATCAAAGGCTTGTGCCAAGTCCGGCCGAATATCAAAAAAAGCGTCACAAAAGCCAATTGGATTCAAATCCAATTTCGAAAATTGGCGCTAAAAATCGATCAATTGAGATTTGAAAAATTAAAGCGTAAATTGGAAAGCCGAGATTTTAATTATATTCTTAGCGACCGGTTTTTTTATGATAGTGCGATTAATATCCAATATCTTTTGAAAAATTTCGATGCGGAAAATTTGAAAAATTATAAAATCGAGCAGCCATTTCTTGGGATTTATCTTGCGGTTGATCCGAAAATTATCATGAATCGCCAGCGCAAGCCTGACCAAGGAGTGGAATATCTCAAAGAAAAAAGATCTTTGTATGACGCGGCGGTAAAAATTTGGGATCTAAAAACAATTGACGGAAACAGGGATAAGGATGATATTTTTGAAGAAATTAAAAATATAACAAAAATGGAAATATAAAAAAACAGACCGCCCCCTGTATTACAAGGAAACGGCCTGCGTCAATTATAGACTGTTCTCTATCTATTAGATACGCCTCTCTTAAAAACCAGAAATGACATTAAGAGAGATACCCAAAATATTAGCGTGAACGCAATCGCCCATCCTAACATTATTGCCATTTCCTTATTAAGTCCATTGAACTTATCAAGGAAATAATACACCGGGACGATAGTGTCGCAGACAAGCGGAATACAAGC
>JALNYX010000015.1 GCA_023229615.1 Candidatus Moraniibacteriota bacterium | reverse complement strand
TTTCTCCGAAGTCATTGACATATTTCCCTATTTTGTTATACTAAATTCCGTACCTGATCTTATTATACCAGATACGTAATACTTAATACATAACACCTAAAAATATGGCACATCGTAAAGCTGGTGGATCTACCCAACTGGGACGCGATTCAATTTCCAAGCGCCTAGGAGTAAAACTTTTCGGAAGTCAAAAAGTGAAAGCTGGCAACATTATTATTCGTCAAAGAGGAACCAAGTTTCATCCTGGAAAAAATGTGAAGAGATCGGAAGATGATACATTATTCTCCCTCAAAGACGGAATCATAGAATTCACCAAAAAGAAAATGATGAGTTTTACCGGAAAATTAGAAAAAAGACGCTTCGTTCATGTAATAGAAGAAAAAACAACAAAAAAATAATCTTTACAAAAGTTTGATAAAAAAAATGCCAGCTACTCGCTGGTATTTTTTTATCTTTACAATATATTTGAACAAAAAATCAACTTTCCAAAAAATAATAAATTTTTCGGAAAAGCATACGAAAACTGTTATTTTTTTATTGCCGCTTTAATAAACTCCAAAAACAAGGGATGCGAGTTAAGTGGACTTGATTGAAGTTCTGGGTGAAATTGCGTTGCCAGAAAGAATGGGTGCTCGGATTTTGGAAGTTCCACAATTTCCATTAACTTTCCATCGGGAGATTTTCCGGAGAATATCATTCCTCCTTTTTCAAGCTGATCGACATATTTCGGATTAACCTCCCAGCGATGTCGATGCCTTTCAGAAATCTTGCTTTTTCCATAAGCCTTCTGCGCGATAGTTCCCTTTTTGAGAACCGCCGGATAACCGCCCAAACGCATCGTCGCTCCATAATTCTTGTCTTCCAGATTCTTCTTCTGCTCAGGCATAATATCAATAACCGGATTTTTTGTCCCGCGATCAATTTCGGTGGTGTGCGCATCAGAAAGTCCCAGCTTGTGGCGGGCAAATTCAACTACTGCCAATTGCATTCCATAACAAAGTCCAAAAAATGGAATTTTATTTTCCCGGCAAAATTCAATTGCCTTGATTTTTCCTTCAATACCCCGACTTCCAAATCCTCCCGGAACAATCACGCCATCGCATTGCCTGAGTTGCTCAATTTTTTCCGGTTCTTTTTCAAATTGTTCGCTATTGATCCAATCCAATTGCGGTTTCACTTTATTTGCATAACAAGCATGCTTTACCGCTTCAATAACACTAAGATATGCATCACTAAGAACAAAATCTCCGGTTCCAAAATATTTTCCCACTAATCCGATTCGCATCGGTTTTTTGGATTTTTTAATATTATCCACCAAATTATACCACTGCTTCAAATCGCTTTTTCTCAATTTAAGACCTAATTTTTTCAAAATTAATCGACTCAAATCATCTCGCTCAAAATTAATCAGAACTTCATAAATAGAATCAATATCCGGAGCAGAAATAACATAACGTTCGGGAATATTACAAGAAACAGCAATTTTTTCTTTTCTTTTCTTATCCAAAAAAGTTTCACTCCTGGCAACAATCGCATCCGGTTGAACTCCGTATGAATTCAAGGTGCGCACTGCATATTGAGTAGGCTTGGTTTTCATTTCTCCAACCTTGGATGGAATCGGCAAATAACTCACCAAAACAAACATCACATCATCAGGATTTTTAAGGTGCATCATTCTGGCCGCCTCAATAAAAAGAATGTTCTGATATTCACCGACCGTGCCCCCAATTTCAATCAATGTAATGTCAGCATCAGCCTTATTGGCAGCCTTTTCGATTCTTCCGATAATCTCCAGCGGGATGTGCGGAACTGCCTCCACGCAACTTCCACCATATTCCAAATTTCGCTCTTTGTTAATTACTGATTGATACACCATTCCAGAAGTCATATAATTCACCGACGGAAGCGCGTCAATCCCCAAAAATCTTTCATAATTTCCCATATCCTGATCGCATTCCATTCCACTATCAAGAACAAATGTTTCTCCATGCTCGGTTGGATTCATTGTCCCGGCATCCACATTCAAATACGGATCAATTTTCATAGCTGTCACATTATACCCGCGCGCTTTCAGGATAGCCCCGATCGAAGAAGTGGTAATTCCCTTTCCTACTCCGCTCATCACCCCACCAATCACAAAAATATATTTTCTTTTTTTCATAAAATAAAGAGCCGCACCCCCTGCGACTTAAAAAATTATTAAAATTCCACAAAAATCAAAAGGATTATTCCTTGCTTTCAAACGCTTATAACCTCCACTAAAATCTCACGATATACCCCTCCGCCCAGATTAATTTTCACCTTATGCTCTCCGACTTCTTTTATCACCTTGTCCAGTATAACACCTTTTTGATCAATTTCAAATCCTTCATTTTTTAACGCCAAAGCAACCTCTTTGCCACTCACAGAACCAAAAAGTTTTTCTCCGCTACCCTTGGACCGAATAATAATCCGTTTGCCTTTCAGCTCGTTGGCAGTTTCTTGAATCTTTTTCTGTTCTGCTTTTTTTCTTTCTTCTTGTTTTAATTTGACCTGACTAATGTTCTGTATCACACCTTCAGTTGCCGCCTCTGCCAATTTTCGCGCAAACAAAAAATTGCGCGCATATCCTTCAGCCACCTCTTTGACTTCCCCAGCGCGTCCCAAATTTTTCACATCCTTTAATAATATAATCTTCATATTTTAAGATATTATAGCCACAAATAAAAACTATTGCAACCCATCATCTTTACTTTCTTTATTTGGACATACATCTTTAAAACAAATTTGATTTTTGACAAAAAACAACATTATTATTCCCAGAACGGACAAAACTGCAATAGAAATAAAAACAGGAGCAAAACCAAATTTATCAGAAATCACCCCGCCAAAAAAAGCGGCGGCGGCACTTCCTAATCCCACAGAAGTATCATATACCCCCCACTCCAATCCTTCGTGCTGGCTGTCGACATTTTTCATAAAAACCGACATCCAAGCCGGAACAGCTATCGCCGCTCCCAACCCATACAAAAACTGAACTAAATATAACTGCAAAGGACTAGACACTATTAAATATGAAAGAGAAACTACGGCATACAACGAAACACCGACAATAATTGCCCAAAAATTGTCCTTATCTCCTTGTATCTTATCAATCAATGAAGCTGCCGGAATCTGAAAAAAACTTCTGGTAAAAAGATATATCGCCTCGGCTATTCCTAAAACTCTCAAATCCGCTCCTTCAATGGATCCGGTTATGTAAATAGCAAAAATGGGAGCAATTAAAGCGAATCCTCCAACAATAAACAAATCAGAAATAATTAAGAATCGAATTATTCTATTTATCTTTACAAATTTAAGATACAAATTTTTCATAAATACTTTCATTTAAAAGATTAGTCCACTTCAATTTCATTGTTTTTGCAAATCTTGGCGTATTCTAATGCGCTGGAGCGGATTTTGCGTTCCAACGTCTTGTAATCCACTTCTACTAAACCGAATCGCGGCCAAAAACCACGCACATCCGGAAATTCATAATTGTCCAAAAGTGACCAATGTAAATAACCGCACACATCGACATCTTCAGAAATTGCTTTATGCACATATTTTAAATGTTCAACTATAAATTTTTTCCTCCTAGAATCATCAGCATCAGCTAATCCATTTTCGGTTATATAGACCGGAAGATTATATTTTTTAATTTTCATTAAAGTATCATAAATTCCCTTTGGATAAATTTCCCAATTAAGATCATTAATATCGCCAACGGATAGCTCGTTCTTTTTTAAAGAAACCCTGTGCCGCAAATAATAATTGCAGCCAACAAAATCAAAATATCCTTTATTTTTTTTGACAAAATACTTGCTAAAATATTCACCCATTAAAACAATTAACTTTCCTACAGGCCAAATAATATCAGATTCATACGGAGCAAAACTATGTGCAAAACCAACATTTGCATTACTGCTTATACTATGAATTATTTTGTAAGATTTTTTGTATACGGAAAATAAATTAAAATAAGCTCGCAAAAAATTAAATAAACCTTTTTTTGCAGGAGGCTGGGAACCCTTGAAATAACCAAATCCCAATCCAACATTTGGCTCATTAACTACAATCCAAAATCTAACGTTACTTTTCAAGGAATTAACAATTTTTTCAACAAATCTCAAAAAATATTCCTGGGATTTTTTATTCGTCCATCCTCCTTTTTCGTTGAACCAAACCGGCTCCGTCCAATGCCAAAGTGTCACAAAAGGCTCCATCCCTCGTTCTTTTAGAGCAAGAATGACTTTTCGATAATGCTCAATTTCTTTTTCATCAAATTTTCCTTCTTCCGGTTCGATTCTTGACCATTCAATAGAAAAACGATGCGCATTATGTCCCAGCTCTTTGGCAATATCAAAATCTTCTTCGTACCGATTGTAATGGTCGCAAGCACGACCGGAAATATAATTTTCTTTTTCAAACATTTCTGGAAATTTTTCTTGTTGCCATTTTTTCCATTTTTTCCCAGCTTCTTTTGCCAATCTTCCAGCATTTTCCTTCTCCCACTCGGTCCAATTATTATTCAAGCCGCCTTCCACTTGGTGCGCCGAAGTAGAAGCCCCCCACAAAAAACCTTTTGGAAATTTCAGTTTTTTATTTTCGCTTTGGGCGTACATTTTTTTATTCATTTTTATTTTTTATCAGTCGATTATATATTCCGTATTTCGAAACCACTTCCCGCAAAATCAAAGTTATCGCAAAAGAAACTGCGATCGCCAGACCCGTATTGATATTTTTCAAAAGATAAAAAGACAGCGCGCCCCAAAATGCCGAAAAAACATAATTCGATCCGTGTGTGAGCGAAAGTGGAACGCCTCCCATAATCGCATCGCGAATCAAACCCCCGCCAAATCCAGTGAGCATTCCCAAAAAAACCGAAACCAAAAGCGAATTCAAAGAAAAATGATTACCTCCGAACAAAAAAGAATTGGAAATTGAAACTCCAATAATCACAAACGCCGCCAACCCGACCGAATCAATAAAACGAAAAAAGGAATATTTTTTCTCAAAAAATGACGGTGCCGCATAAATCACAACTCCCGCCAAAATCGCCACCAATAGATAATTCGGATCTTTGAAATAAAAAAGCGGAGTCCTGCCGATTGCCACATCACGAAAAGTTCCCCCGCCGACCGCCGTAATAATTCCCAAAAAAATCACGCCAAAAATATGCAATCGCGCACCCTTAGCCTTATACGCCCCCGTCACTGCAAATGCAAATGTCCCCAATAAATCCAAAAAATACAGCATACAGTTTTTAATTCCTATTTTTTCTCCAAAATTTCCAAAATCCTGTCAATCTTATTTCTGTCTAATTGTTCTAATTTTTCCGAAATAGCGCAAATTTCCCTTTCTGCTTTTTTGTCTGTCGCCAAATCCATCTCCCATTTTTTTCGATCCCGTTCCGCATCTCGATTCTGGCTCATCATAATAATCGGAGCCGCATAAGCTGCTTGAAAACTAAGTGCAAGATTAAGAAGAATAAATGGATACGGATCCCAATGGCTCATCCAAGCCACTGCATTCAAAATAACCCAGATTCCAAAAATAATACTCTGAATTATAATAAACTTCCAACTTCCGATTATTGCAGTTATTTTATCCGATGCTCTTTCCCCAAAACCAAATTTGCTATTTGAACGCCTGGTTGCAACTCCACCCTTACTAATCAGGTTATTTTTTCTACCCGCACAACAATGCGTCCTATTTCGAACTAATTGAAATAAAAAATAAACAACATTAAGAATTATTACAAGAATGAAAAACACCATAGATACCAAGGCTAGTGTAAAAAAGAAAAAATCCTCCACTCCAAAAAAAGCATAAACAACATTATGCAAAAGTAAAAAAGAAATAAAAGCCACCAATGACCACCAAACCATACTTGTTCTTTTTTTCATTTTTATTTTATTTTATTTTTACCACACTTGTATAATACCATAACTATTTGAATTTTTCAAAATTTAAAATCAAATTTAAAAATCAAAAAAACCGCCCAAAAAATCGAACGGCTTAATTGATATCTTTATTTTTTTTCAATTTTTTCAATATTATTCGGCATCCATCTGCGCAACACTTTCGGAATTACCACGCTTCCATCTTTCTGTTGATAATTTTCCAAGATAGCAATCACTATTCTAGGCGAAGGAATGGCAGTATTATTAATCATATGTACGAAATTCTTTTTCCCCTCATCGTCTTTATATCTCACATTCAATCTTCTCGCCTGCCAATCCAAAAAATTCGAAGCTGATCCGGTTTCTCCCCACCGATTCATTCCCGGCATCCACGTTTCCAAATCAAACATTTTATATTTTCCCGCGCTCATATCTCCGGTGCAAATGCTCAAAACTCGATATGGCAATCCCAATTCCCGATGAAGCTCCTTGGAAATTTCTACCATTTCTAAGTGCATTTTATTTGAATCATCAATATTATTCTTTGTCAGACATACCTGTTCCACTTTCATAAACTCATGAACGCGATATAATCCTTTGGTATCTTTTCCATAACTTCCAATTTCACTGCGATAACACTGAGAAAAACCGCAAAATTTTACCGGAAGCTGGGATTCATCCAGAATTTCGTTAGCATAATACGCCAACAAAGATGGCTCAGCTGTGCCAACAAGAAATTTATTCTCCCGATTGATTTTTCCTTCTTCATTTTTTTCAACATTCTCAATTTTATAAATTTCATCCATTTCGGGATTGAACTTCTTTCCTGAAAAATATCCCGTTCCAAAGAGAACAAACTCCTTTACTAACGTTGGAGGAATAATCGGTGTAAATCCTTTCTGAATCAATTTTTCCAAAGTAAACATCATCAGTGCCATCTGCAAACTTGCTCCTTCATTTTTCATATAATAACCCCGATATCCGGAAACTTTAGCCCCTCGTTCGAAATCAATAATATCCAAATCTTTCGCAACTTCAATATGCGTCTTGGGTTCAAAATCGAATTTTGGGATTTCTCCTGATTTTTCAATTTCAACATTTTCACTTTCATCCCTTCCTATCGGAGTGTCTTTCGAAGGAATATTCGGGACTTTCACCATCATTTCGTCAAAATCATTTTGTGTCTTTTCTAACAGCGGCTCCAATCGAGAAAGTCTTTCCTTTACTTCTTTTCCTCTTTCGATAACGGATTTTTTATCTTCAGCCTTCTGAATTTCTTCATTAATTTTATTTTTCTGCGCCTGGAGCTCTTCAATTTCTTGCATCATTTTCACACGCTCTTTATCCATTTCCAAAAGACGATCCAAATCAAGATCGACTTTTTTGTTTTCAATCGCCCTTTTCAGTTCCTGGCTGTTTTCCCTGATAAATTTAATATCCAGCATAAGGTTGTTTCTTCTTTAATATAAAGATATGCTAACATTTTGAGGATTTTTTTGCAACAAGAAAAAAATGGTCTATTTTCTTAATTTTGAAGACTTGTATTTTTCCGGATAATACGGATCAAGGCGGATAATTTCCGTCTTATTCAATTCGAACTCTTCTAATTTTTCTTTAAGTTTTTCGATAAAAAATTTCTGATCATATCCCAAACAAATCACATCCGGGCGGTGCTTTTCAATTACTTCGTACTTATCCCCCAAACTTCCCAGAACAACTTCCTCAACCAACCCACTCTTCCTAATCACATTTGCTCTTTCTTGTTCATCATCAGTTGTTTTTTTCTTTTTCACAACTTCAACAGTTTTGTCCCGCGCCACGACAACAACCAAATATTCCCCGTATTTTCTGGCCTGCCGCAAAAAACTCCGATGTCCCGGATGAAAAATATCAAAAGTCCCAAAAACCATCACTTTCTTTTTTCCGCTCTTATCCATTATTTTTTAACACTGTCCAAATATTTTTTAATAAATTCTTTTGCTCCATTTGTTCTGTGACTTATTGAATCAATTTCACTGTCATTAAGTTCCGCGAATCTTTTTCCGAATTTTTTCACAAAGAAAATCGGATCATAACCAAAACCGTTATTACCTCTTAAATCATCAACAATCAATCCATCAATTTCCGATTGAGTATGCCAAAGTTTTTTTTCTTTCGGATCATATGCCGCGACAACACCGATATATTTGCATGATCGTTTATCAGGCGGAATATTTTTTAATTTTTCTAATAATTTTAAGCATCGGTCATTATCATTTCCCTCATGCCATCTCTTTGCATGAATTCCAGGTTCTCCATTCAATGTGTCAACAAACAATCCAGTATCATCCGCAACTGTTAAAAACCCTGATAGCTCCGCATATTCCCTGGCTTTTTTCTCGGCATTTTCCAATAGATTATCCCCATCTTCTTTAACATCAAATTCTATGCCAACATCAAACAACGATAAAATTTCAACTTGCAAATCCATTTCCGCAAAAACTCTTTTATATTGAGCCAGCTTATATTTATTATTTGTCCCAATTAATAATTTCATTTTATTTTACTCAAATCGCCATTAATAACAATCGGTTGCACTGCCTCGATTTCATCTTTATACGCCATCTCCGGAATCGGATTAAGCAGAAAAATTTTCTTATTATGCACATAGGCAAACCCCAGCTCCATGAGTGTATTTCCGCCGATATAATTTTCAATACCATTTTTATCGAAATTTAAAACTAAAACAGCATCACTTTCTACGATTTCATTATAGTGGTATTTGATATAATCATTTTCAATCTTAACTTGTGAGTGTTCAACGTTCATTCTTTCAATCACATCCTTCATTTCTCCTTTTGCTTGCGCAACATAATGCTCATGCAGATTATTTTCATGTCCAAGTGCAATAAGTTTGTCGCGATATTCAACCATTTGTTTTGCAAAAACGGAACTCCCTATAATTCCTATTTTCATAAAATTATTTTTTTATTATTATCAATCAATTATCGCTCCCATTTTCTTTAGCATTTCAATAACGCATTCGATTGGAATTCCCCGCGTCAGATTATTATAACTGCCGGAAATATTTTTCACAAAAGTCGCGCTGTAATGCCCGAGCGGATCAAACCCAAGCGCATAAGTACTGAATTTATCGTCTTGACTCAAATATTTTTCAATTTCTTTTTTATCGATATCTCGCATATTCACATCGGTTTTCACAACGGATTTCATAGTCCTCCCGTTTTCAGCATCAATTAAAAAAATTCCGGTGTAAAATTGAAATGAGCTTCCGGAAAGATTTTGCAACCTTTTTTCCGCATCTTTTTTTGATTTTGGTTTTTCCAATATCTTTCCGTCAAACCACCCGACAGAATCAAAACCGACAACAATCCCTTCGTTGACTTTTTCTGCCACCGCCTGCGCTTTTTGCCGCGCAAGCTCTTCCACTAACTCATCCGGACCGTTCGGCCTCCCGTCAAATTTTTCATCAACATCACTGCCGATGGCTTCAAACTCAATTCCAATCAAACGGAAAAGTTCCTGCCGATACGGCGAAGTTGTCGCCAAAATTATCTTTTTCATATATATTACAAAATAAAATACTATTAAAACAATTCCATAAAAACCCTAAAAAATATCATTCATTACCATATTACGAAATATGGTAATATGTATATTGAAAAAAATTATCTGACTAATTAAATAAATTTTTAATGAATCTGTGATATGGATATTTATCCAATAGGCTTTTTTCAGGGTTATAATATTTTTTATCCCCTTCTTTCTTTTTTAATTTTCCTATTTTATTTTTAATCATTTTTTCATAATCACTTCCTTCTCTGTTAATCCATCGATCAACTTGCTGGATATTATTATTTCCGACTCCCAACTTATTTCTTATTGATTCATAATTTTCTTCATCCAACAGCATCTTGGCAATTTGTATCCTTCTGGCAATCATCAGGGATTCACTAGGAGTAAATAAACCCAAAAAGAAGTCCACGATTTCTTTTTTTGTTTTTAATCCGGAGATAACTTCAAACATATCATTTATAACGATATATTTTTCTTTACTGTCAATTTGATACGGATTAACCTTGGACATTTTATTTATATTTAGAATAATTTTATTTTTGCTTATATTTTACACCCGTATTCACCATATTACCATATTACGAAATATGGTAATATATAAATTTAAGATTCATTTTCCAGACTTTTCATGTTTTGTGTTTTGTGTTTTCACTATATCACTCTTCTCAAGCTTTCGAAATTTATTTTAGGGTCGTTTTCATCGAAAACATCGACAACTCTATATTTTCCTTTTGTCCAAATTTCTCCATTTTTCAAAAAATGGGTCGCTTCCAGGATTTTTATGCTGGCAATCGGACGGGATAATTTTTCATCGCCTCCGGTTTTACAAAGCGGAATCTGACCGCCACCCCAAAACTCACTATCACTGAGCCAATACAATCTTTGACCTTTTTTGAGAAATTCAAAAACCTCTCCCACCTTGAGATTCTCCGGTACACATTCTTGGATTTTCCTTTTTCCGGATTTATGCTCAGAAATATCCCTCAGCGCCAAATCCGGATTAAATTCAACGACAATTCCCATATCAATATTTTCTTTTTATTAATTTTAACGCTAATTGTTTTTTCTCCTCAATATTTCCACATTCATCCTTATTATGAATAATATCCCATCCAAGCATACCAATACTCCTAAAGGCAAAAACCAACTTCACCTCATCCTCATCAAATTCCGAAAGATATCGCTTCATTAATTCTGAAATCAAGGAAAATATTTTCTCATTATCCTTAGCCTTTAGAAACATAAAATCAAGAGCTCTTAAAAAATCATAATACTCTCCACCGATTCTTGGCACAGCATTAAGGTCAAGCAAATACACATCTTTTCCGGAAATAATGATATGATCTCCGATAATATTTCCATGAACCCAGCTGAAAAAACTTTCCCTTTTTTTGGAAATTATTGCTTCGCATTCTTTTTTTATTTCTTGCACCTCTGAAAAATCAATTAAACCAGTATCTACAATTGGCTTACTCCAAAGATCAAGCTTTGAGAAAAACCATTCCTGACCATCACCCAAAAGATTTCCAAAGGATTTCTCTTTTTGAATTTCTTGAATAACTAGTTTATAATCATCTGCTATTTTTTTGCAAACATCAGCACACCATTCAGGTCTTTCTTTATAAAAATCATTGAGAAATTTTCCCTCAATCTCCTTCATTAAAATCCAACCATCGCCCTGCTTGACGATGACAGGCACTTTGAAGCACAATTGGCTTTCAATCTTCTTTGCAGTTTTCAGAAGTTCAACTTGAAATGGCTCAATCCTTCCAGCTTTGAGAATAAAACAATCACCTTTTGCATTTTTCACTCTGGCAATATGTTTTTTCTGAAGAAAAGATCCAACTTCTATTAATTGAAGACTATTTTCTTTAATGATAGCATTCATATTTAAATCCGCATCCAGCTCTAATTTACTATTTTTCCCTTGTTTATTTTTCATAAAATAAATAATTCTTAGCTGTTCAATAATTTGAATATATCATCTTTCATATCCGACAAATCCTCCTTTTTAATATCTTGAATTTTTACCCACTGGGGATTTTTTGATTCCAAATCATCGGATTCTTTTTTCAATTCTCCTGAGATATATTCACATTGATAGAAAAATAAAAACGCATGATAGGCCTCGTCCAATGGCTGGTAATAGAAAAAATTTTCTTTCATCAAAAGAAACCTTCCCACTTCCACATCAATTCCAATCTCTTCTCGAATTTCCCTTTTCAAACCATCCTCAATTTTTTCCCCAATTTCAATTCCACCACCCGGAAGCCAAAGTTTTCCATTTCCTTTATTCCGAAGCATAACTATTTCATCGCCTTTTTTGATAATTGCATACGCACTGGGACGAAAAAAGAATTTCTCCTTCGGAACATCAACAATCTCATCAAAATTATTCTTACATCTGATATTTTCCATAATTAATACTCATTAAATTAGCTGAAAAATAACTTTTTTTACTAATTCATCAACGGGCACATTAGTTTCAATTCGTATTTGCTTTCCTGGAATATTCTCATAATCAAATTCTTTTTTCAGATGATCAATAATCCTCTCTGCATCATGATGAGAAATATGCCTTTCTCTTTCTTGAAATCTTCTTGCTCTTTCATTTTTATTTATTAAACAAATAACACTAAAAATATCGACCCCGTAATCCTTGATCCACGATTCAAATAGCGGATAATCATCAGGAAAATTAAAAGGAGATTCAATCACGATATCAACATTTCTTTTTATATGTTCTTCCGCTAACTTGAGAAGTAATTCGACAGATTGGGAACCCAATCTTTTGCTATCATCCAAAGTTGAACAATTTTGCGCTTCATACAAAGTTTCTTTTATTGAATCCTTATGGATACATACAATATTCAACTTTTTCGACAATTCACTCGCTAATGTTGTTTTTCCCGATCCAGACAATCCACATACGATAATTAATTTACTCATTATTTTTTTATTAATTTTAAATCGATGCCCAACCTTTCTCTTTTAAAATACTTTTAACAGCATCCGATTGAGCTTCCTTTCTTTTTTCATCACTAGCAAGAACCTCATCGTAATCACAAATAAATCCAACTTTTTCTTCTCTTGAAACTCCTAAACTTTCCAATTTTTCAACAACATTTTTTATCGAATCAACGCCGTTGTATTTAACAATAAATTCCTCCAATGTTTTTTCTGAATTTTTAGGAATCTTATTTTTAGCAATACCTTGCCTTACCCATATTGGAATAATTTCTATATTCTCATTTTTTTTCCCTTCTTTGATTGCTTTTTGAATATTTCCCAGCTGATCGTCTAATAGAAATACCTTTGTAATTCCCTTTTCCTCATACTCTTCCAATATACTTGGTATGCTTGGCAATTTATCCTCACTCGCGACCACTTCGACAACTTCTTTTCTTGAAAGACCCTTTTTTTCGGCAATCTCGCGCCTCAAATCTCCGATACCCGCAACTGCGCTTTTTTTAATTTGCTCTTTACTGCCAGGATAAAATTTTCCGCTCTTCTTATCAGAAATTCCATACACATCCCCGCGTGTCCAAATCTTTATCGGTCCATATTCAGCCATTTCCCGCAAAGCATCCTTTGCCCCATCATAAAGACATTCATTTGATTTTGTTCCACTGGTCATAGCTCGCTTTATAACCAAAATAAATTCCTCTTTGTTAGGAATGATATGCTCCCCTAAATCAATAATATTCATTAAATACTTTTTTCTATCAAAACCAGGACGATCCATAACATCTTCTTCCTTTATTTTACCTGGATTGTACAATGCATCATATAAAATTTCCGCAAAATGATAATTGTTTGGCACTCCAAGCTGATCCCTGGCAGAACCCCAAGCTGAAAATAGTTTCTCCTTAAATAATTCATCATTATTTATTTCTTTTTCATCCAATTGCCATTCTAATGGATTTTTTTCACTCATATTAATTTTTCTTTTTTTAATTTATTAACAACTTTATTCAATTGAATATCAACATCCAACGAGGTATCGACAGTAAAAAACACTTCGGGAAGCAAAAGCGATTGATGTAATGCCTTACGTTTAAAATATTCATCCTTTCCAGCTCTGGAGAAATTAACCAATGGATTTTTCGCGATATCTTTTTCTCTTTTATTAATTCTTTCCAATATAACATTTTCGGGACAAATCAAATGGATAATACATAGACGCGCACCATGATCCATTGCGTTCTTTCTAGTTATATCATGAAATTGAACGATATCTGCATCAATAATATGGCTTAATTTATTTGCATAGAGATGTGCGGATAATTTCGGACCCATATCAAAAACAAGTTTTTGCACATAATCAGTATCATTAAATCCGCTTTCATTTAAAAATCTTCTAATTTTATCATTATTGGCAATATATAGCCCTATCTTTTCAGAAAGTTTTTCAGCCACAAAAGATTTTCCAACACCGTTAATACCGATAAATCCTACCGAAAAAAGACTCCTGGTATTATTTTTAAATTTACGCGGTATCAAATCTATAAATCTATTTAACAACTCTTCTTTATTCATAAATTTCCAGACAAATCTAAAAAAATTATACACATTTCGTTCAATACTCTATTCCTTACTCCTCACTGGTGGAAAGATTACTGTTTCTCGGACTGATTTGTTCATTAGGAAGGCGAAAAGGCGTTCGGAGAAGCCGAAACCGAAAGCTGGGGGCATTCCATATTCCATTGCCTCCAAAAAATCCTCATCCAACATTTGCGCCTCCTTGTCGCCTGCTTCGCGAAGCTTTTTTTGATCTTCAAATCTCTTTCTCTGTTCAATCGGATCGTTAAGTTCAGAAAAAGCATTGCAAAGTTCGGATTTTCCCGCCACCAATTGCATACGCAAAACCTTTTTCGGATTATTTGGATCGCTTTTCGCCAAAGGAGAAACCTCAATCGGATGCCCGACCAAAAAACACGGCTGGATCATTTTTTGACGAACAGTTTTTTTGTAAATCGTATCAATCATTCTTCCTTTTCCATATTCTTTTTCATACTTAATTCCCAATTCATCCGCCTTCGCTTTTAAAGCTTCGACGGACAAGTCCGCTTCATTTAAATCCAACCCTGTCTCTTTTTTGAAAGCTTCGAAATAGTCCACCCTTGGAAAAGGTTTGTTCCAATCTATTTTATTGCCTTCAAATTCAGTTTCATATCCTCCGACGACATTAATGACAATAGTTTTGAAAAGTCTTTCAGAAAATTCCATTCCCTTGGATAAATCGGAATATGCCCAATAAAATTCCATATGATCAAATTCCTGGAGATGCTCACGATCCATTCCTTCATTGCGAAAAACTCTTCCAATTTCAAAAACCTTTTCATATCCGCCCACCAAAAGCCTTTTGAGTGGAAGCTCCAAAGAAATACGCAAATACAAATCTTCATCCAGCGCATTGTAATGCGTGACAAAAGGATCTGCCTCTGCTCCCCCGGGAATATGCTCCAAAACCGGAGTTTGCACTTCTAAGAAATCCTCATTAACCAAGAAATTGCGAATAGTTTGCCAAAAAATATTCTTCTTGCGAAAAATTTTCCGCGTTTCAGAATTAGAAAGCAAATCCAAATATCTTCTTCGCAAAAGCTCCTCCGTGTCTTTGATGCCGAAATGTTCAGTCGGAATTGGACGGATATTTTTGCTCAGAACTTTCCAACTATGCACCTCCAAACTTTTCTCTTCCTTTTTCGTTTTGAACAGTTTTCCACTCACTTGGACAAAATCACCCAATTCAATATTTTTCACAAATAGCTTATACGCATCTTCTGGAATATTTTTTTTATTCAAAAATAATTGCATCCTTCCTGTTTCATCTTCGATATGCGCAAATGCCGAACCTCCCATTGGACGCAATGAACGGACACGTCCAACAAGAAAAATTTCATCTGTTATCGTGTCGAATTCATCCAAAGCCTCTCTATTGCTCATTGAACGCTCGGATTTTTCCGGAAATATTTCCATTCCAGATTCTCTCAAATTATTCAATTTTTCCAATTTAGTTTGCAAAATATCTTCTCTCATATTGATTTTTAGATTTTGATTAAGAAATTTATTAGACATTCCTAATTTACCGCATTTAAAGCAAAAATGCAATAAAACAAAAAAGAACAGACTTTTAAAGTCTGTTCTTTTTTTATTATCCACAGAGAATGTCTATTTCACTTCTAAAATTCTATATTTCACTTTTCCTCCCGGAGTTTCTACGAGAACATCATCTCCTTTGCATTTTTTCATAAAAGCTCTTCCCATTGGAGATTCATTGGAAATTTTCATTGCTGCCGGATCGGTTTCATTTGATCCTACGATCTGAAAATCCATTTCACTTCCATTGAATTTTACTTTTACAGAAGAACCCATCTCGACACAATCGGAATTAATTTTCTTTTCAACAATCTCAGAATTTTTAATCATAACCTCCAACTGAGCGATGCGTGTTTCATTTTCCGCCTGCTGTCTTTTGGCTTCAGAATATTCGGCATTTTCACTCAAATCTCCCTGCTCTTTCGCTTCCTTGATTGCCTGGGCAATTTCCTGGCGAACAACTGTTTTTCTGTTTTCGAATTCATCTTGTAATTTCTTGAATCCTTCCTTTGTGATTAATCGTGCCATGTTTTTTGTTTTTCCTGCTAAATAATCAAATCAAGCAGAATTATAATTAGGTTAAATTATCAATAAAAAAGTACTGCCAAATAGCAGTAACTTGAGTTAAATTTTATAAAAACTTAATGCAATGATATCAGAATATCCATCAAAGTCAAGCTTCTGTATTAGAAGAGTACATCTTCGCTAAAATAAAGCTTTTCTTGAGTTTTATACTTCAAGAATAACACTGCCTTTTTAACCAAAAAATTCAAACTTTTACACCACACTATTCATATCGAAGTGCCTCCATCGGAGAAACCTGCGAAGCTTTGCGGGCGGGATACATTCCAAAAATTATTCCGATAATTATTGAAACCGCCGCCGCTACAATAACCGACCAAAATGAAATCAAAAACGGCCAAGTATATCCAAGTGCTTGAACTATTTCCGAAATTACAAAAGAAAACAAAACCCCGATAATAATCCCGATCATTCCTCCTAAAAAGGATATCGTTGCCGATTCAACGAGAAATTGCCAGGCAATATCCAAATTCCTAGCTCCAATAGCTTTTCGAAGTCCAACTTCTCTAATCCGCTGATTAACTGCAATAAGCATCACATTCATAATCCCCACCCCTCCGACAATTAGAGAAATAGTTCCGATGGATAAAAGAAAATATCTCAATACATCAGTAACATTGGAAATTGTTTCCACCGCCGCCGCCTGATCTCGCACGGAAAAATCATCATCGGCCGGATCGTCGATATCATGCTGGTCGCGTAAAGTTATCTTCGTATTTTCAATCGCTACGCCAATCAGATCACTGCTCCGCACTTTCAATCTCGCAAATCCAAGATGGTTTATTCCCAAGAGTAAATTTTGTGCAGTTCGAAGCGGAACATATATCGTATCATTCTGACTGGAAGTCCCGAAAGCCGCACTGCTCCTGTTTTTCAAAACCCCAATAACCGTGAAATTATTATCATCTATTTTTATTTTCTTATTCAAAGGATTTTCCGTCCCAAAAATTTCTTCAGCCACAGCGCTTCCCAATACTGCCACTCTGGAAAGATTTATTTCCTCTTCTTCATTCAAGAATCTTCCTGTTTCTATTTCCGCATTTTCCACGTTAATATAACTTGCTGTCGTTCCTGTAAAAGAAAAAGAGAGATCTTCTTCCTCATATTTCACCTTGCCCGTTCCCATGACATATCCCGCAACATCCTCAACTTCCGGGATGTTTTTCCCATCTTTCATAGCTTGCAAATCATCATAAGTAAGAGTAGTAATAGAAATTCCCAATGCTGCTGCCGGCGGACCATCATCGCTGGAAGCGCCCGGAAGAACTCCGATCAGATTCGAACCGATTCCGCGGATTTGATCAAGAATCAATTCTTGAGCAGAAAGACCCACTGCCATAATGATAATCACTGAAGCTACTCCGATAATAATTCCCAAAATAGTTAAAAAAGAACGGAATTTCGCCGCTACCAAATTCTTATATGAAATTTTAATGGGATTCAAAATCTGCATAACAGATTAATTTATAATTTTTATTTAAGCATTTCTCCATCTCGGGCAATTCTTCTTTCTTTGACAATTTCATCGCTTGCGATTTTACCGTCTTTCACATATAAAATCCTCTTGGCATGCTGAGCGGTAAAAGTTTCATGGGTTACCAAAATAATCGTATGCCCTTCATTATTTAGTTTCTGTAAAATTTTCATTATCTGCGTTCCGGATTTCGAATCCAAATTTCCCGTCGGCTCATCGGCAAAAATCAAGGCGGGATTATTTACCAAAGCTCTGGCAATCGCCACTCTTTGCTTTTCCCCTCCAGACAACTGATTGGAAAAATAATTCATCCGATGCTCCATCATAACCGAATTCAAAGCTTCTTTGATTTTTTCCTCATTACTCCGATCGCGCCCGATTATTTTTCGGTCGTATAACAAAGGTAATTCCACATTTTCAAAAACGGTTGTCCGCGGGAGCAAATTGAAAGTCTGAAAAACAAATCCGATTTTTTTATTGCGCAAATCCGCCGAATAATCATCGGAAAAATCTTTAGTATTATTTCCATCAAAAAGATATTCTCCTTCAGTCGGTCGGTCCAAAAATCCCAAAATTTGCATCAAAGTTGATTTTCCACTTCCGCTCGGTCCCATAATCGCCACAAACTCTCCTTCTTCCACAGAAAAACTAACCCCAGAAACAGCCTGAGTTTTCACACCTTCATTATCATAAGTCTTATAAAGATTTTTTACTTGTAATAGTGGAACTGTCATAAGAAAAATTATTTCGAAAATGTTACCACTTTGTCGCCTTCATTGATTCCGGAAATTATTTCAATCATTCCGCTATCACCTTTTAATCCGGTCTTCACTTCTGTTTTTCTAGTCCTATTTTCCGATTGCAAAATTTCCACCATCTTGACCCCATTTTCCGTTTTGATCGCTCGCTCTGGAATCATCAAAACATTTTCCTTTTTTGCTGTCAAAATATCAGCATCCAAACTCATTCCGATTTTTATCCTATCGTCACTTTCAATTAATTTCATTTTTGTTCTGTAATATACTACTCCTTGGATAACAGTCGAGGCAGGATCAATCTCCATCACTTCCGCTTCAAAAATATCCTCGTTGGAAAGCGCATCGAAAGTCGTTTCTGCTTTTTGTCCCGGACTCACTTCGGCAATATCCGACTCGGGAATGTTTGATTCTATTTCCATATTTCCTTCACCTGCAACAGAAATAACGGCCATTCCAACTGTTGCCACCTCTCCCTCCTCAATATCAACTGCTGTCACAACACCATTAAAAGGAGCATAAATTTTGGTTCTTTCCATTTGATTTGCTACCGTCCTCACTGCCGCTCGCGCTTTTTCAGAGGTGTCTTTCTGAGCTTGTTTTTCTTCAGGCTTAAGAGAATCCCAATTTCTTCTGGCTAATTTTTCCGCTTCCACCTGAATATTCAAAGCCAACTTTGATTCCTCAAGTTGCGATTGCAAAACACTATCATCAATTTGAGCCAACAATTGTCCCTCGGTAACAACATCCCCCACTGAAACATTCACAAGACTCGCCCGCCCGGAAAGTTCAAAAGCTAAATCAACTTGATTCTCAGAAACCATCATTCCGGTAACCGAAATTGTCCTCTCGATGTCACCTTTTTTTGTTTCTTCTGTTGTATATACAATGGCTGACTTCTTGGATTTGGAATACCAAAAACCCCCTGCGATAATTACTACAAGCGCGATAATCCAAATTATTCTTTTTTTTGTTTTACTCATTGATATTAAATATACAGCTTACGCGCTTCGACAAAAAGCATTAGGTTTTCCGAAAAAATGTTTTTTTCGTAGCTGCCCGTGTCCCTCGAAAGGGCCGGAGAAAAAGATATTTTTTCGGAACACCTAACGAATATTTCTTGAGCGTATAAGTCCTAAAA
>JALNYX010000014.1 GCA_023229615.1 Candidatus Moraniibacteriota bacterium | reverse complement strand
AATAAGCGTAAATCCGCAATGATTAGAAAATGTCTTTTTTTTCATTCAATAAATTTAAAACTTTATCTGCTTGCCAATTTCGCCTAGGCGGACAAATTAGCAAGCATAAAAATCTTCACTCAAAAACTAACAACCCACGTATGTCACTCCATTTCCCGTAATCGTAGCAGTATCGCATTCACCCGTATTAGATGATCCTGGAGATACAATAACCTCAAATGTTCCGTCTGCAGAACAGGTTCCGTCTGTTACTGTTATCGTACCGTCTATTGCAGTACTCGCAGGATAAGTATCTCCACCAACACACATAACTCCTCCCGGAGTGGCAGCTGCAGTTGGTGTCAAATTAACGCTATCGCAACAAATTACCAATCCCGGTTGAATACTGGAAGCGGTTGATTTGAAAGATGCATCTCTGGCTTTTGTTCTTGCACTATTCAATGATACCAAGACGATGGACGCCAAGATACCGATGATTGCGATAACGATCAAAAGCTCGATCAATGTAAAACCTTTTTTAAATGTATTTTTCATATTTTCACCTCCCTTTTCCGAAGAAAATTTCACAATTTAAAATTGGATTTTTTTCTTCTTTTAATTTTTATTTCTATATTTTAATCAGCCAAAATTCACACTTTAATTATAACATATCCATTATTTTTTACCACAACCTATTTGATATTTCCCGTAATGTTATATATTGGAAGCAAAATCGCAAAAACCAAAATTGCCACTCCAATCCCCAAAAACACAATCAAAACCGGCTCAATCAGTGATGTCAGATTGCGGACAATATTATCCGTTTCTTTTTCATAAAAACTGGCGATGCTATTAAGCGAACTGTCCATTTCTCCAGTTTCTTCTCCAATCTTAATCATTCGAGAAACGATAGTTGGGATATATTCCGAACGAGAAAAAATATTACTGATATTACCTCCGGATTTCACCTCATCCGCTCCTCGAAGAATAATTCCTTGATAAATTGTATTATTAACTACCTCGGAAACGACGACAAGAGCCTGCACAATTGGAATTCCTCCCACTAAGAGCATAGAAAAATTGCTGGCAAAACGTGTAATATACACATAGCGCGATAATTTTCCGATTACCGGAATTTTGAGGACAATATAATCCCAATCTCTTTTTCCTGATTCCGTTCGAGCGTAATACATACTCCCTCCAATCGCTCCAAGCACCACCACCAAAATTGCCCACCAATAATTCACAAAAAAATGAGAGATAACAATAATGACATGTGTATACCAAGGCACCTCGGCTCCCATATCAATAATCACCTGTGTCAATTTCGGAACAACGAATATCATACTCAAAAATCCAATTATCACCGCTGCGCCGATAACAAAAACCGGATAAAAAAGTGCTCCTTTTATTTTGGCACTAAGCTGGTAGTTTTTTTCAATATTATCCGCAATATATAATACTGATTTTTGCAAATTTCCGGAAACTTCTCCCGCTCGTATAGTACTGACAGTCAATGCTGAAAAAATCTCCGGGTGTTTTTCCAGACTTTCTGCCAAAGTCATTCCATCTTCAATATCATTGATAATTTCAAGAATAACCGCTCGAAAAACCATATTTTCCATTTGCTCGCGCACTGCGCTCAATGAATTGATGATGGAAACTTTTGCTCCAATTAATGTGGCGAACTGACGGAAAAAAATCATCAATTCTTTTTGATTAACTCTATCCCACGAACTTCGAAGGTCGCGCAAAATCTTATTCATTTCCTTTTCCCTTTCAACAGAAAAAGGAGTCAAATTATTTTGATGCAAAGCCTCAATCGCAGCTTCTTTATTTGCCGCTTCCACTTTCCCTTTTTTTACTTTCCCAGTTTGATCCTTGGCTTCAAAAACAAATTTCATATAATTATTTTGTCCTATTTAGCTTATTGGACTTATTTTTTGATTAACATCTTGAAATAATCTTTGCTTTTTGCATAAGCAAATGCGTCATCTACCGTAATCAATCCTTTCTTTACCAAGTCGCTAAGAGATTTGTCCAGAGAAACCATTCCTTCTTTCATTCCGGTTTCAATTACTCCGTCAATCTGATATGAACGATTTTCACGAATCAAATTTTCAATAGCATTATTCTTAGTCATAATCTCAACTGCCGGAATTCTGTCCCCTCCGATTTTCGGAACCAAACGCTGAGAAATAACCCCAAGAAGAACATTGGCCAACTGGGAGCGCACCTGATTTTGCTGATGCGAAGGAAACACATCTACAATTCTATCGATTGTTTCCGAACTGCTGTTTGTGTGAATTGTTGCAAAAATGAGATGTCCGGTTTCCGCCGCCGTAAGCGTAGTTGAAATAGTTTCCAAATCTCTCATTTCACCAATAAGTACCACATTGGCATCTTCCCGGAATACCGCACGCAACGCTCTTTCAAAATTTTGAGCATCTTGTCCAATTTCTCTCTGATTTATAATACAACGATCTTGTTCATAAATATATTCAATCGGATCCTCAATCGTAATAATATTTTTTTCGTAATTGTGATTGATATAATCCACCAAAGCTGCCATCGTTGTGGACTTTCCGTGTCCCACCGGACCGGTAACTAAAACCAATCCTTGTGAATGCTTGGTAAAATCATACAAGGCTGTCGGCATATTCAATTCATCTAACGGCCTGATTCTTGTTTGCACCAATCGCATTACGATACTGATAAATCCTTTTTGAAAAAAAACATTCACGCGAAATCTCGCCTTATTTTCAAAATTATATGAAAATCCAGTTTCTCCGGTTTCTTCCAAATCTTTGCCCTTTTCTTCACTCAAAAAAACCTTACTGATAGCCTTCGTATCATCCGCGGTTAAAATCTTCTCTTTAGTGATTGGCTGCAGTTTTCCATCAACGCGCAATGTGGGATACCGTCCTACCACAAAATGAATATCGGATGCTCCTTGTTGAGCGACTAATAATAACAAACTTTTAACTTTTTGTTCAACGTGAAAAGATTCCATACAAAATTAGGTTTTATTTACTTGTTTAAAATTAAAATATTATCCCGCTTAAAAAAACTGCGACTATCCATTAAATAAATACTACTTTTTCCCCTCTCCCATCATTAATTTTATTTTTTCTGAAACTTCTGACGGGGAAAAATGCGATTTAATCAGATATTTATCTGCGCCCAATGATTCTGTTTCGTTTATATCCTCCGCTTCTGATAAATTGGTTAACATAATAATCGGGATTTTTTTCCACTCTTCTTTTTCTTTTATTCTTCCCAGTGCTTCCTTTCCATCCATATAAGGCATCACAATATCCAGCAAAATAAGATCCGGCTTTCTTTTTTCCATAAACTCAAGCGCCTCCGTTCCGCTTCCGACCATTGCAACTTCATATCCATCAGCAGTCAATTTATGGTTATATATATCTTTTACAAAAATATCATCTTCAACTAGCAATATCAGTTTTTTATTCTCTATCATATTCGTCTTACTGAAATAATAATTTATTTTTTCCAAAATGACTCGCTCTGTTTTCATCTTAACACAACTATCCCCGATCATCATCCACATCCCCTCCGATTGTCAAACTTCCCTCAGTTACTCTTTCCACTTCCGAAAGAACTGTCATCCCCTTGAGAGCTTTCAGAATTCCGTCCTGTTTCATTGTAATCATTCCCTGACTAACGGCTAATTCAGAATTTTTCAATTCTCTTCCTTCATTGATTGCCTCTTGAACATTTTCATTAACCTCGATACATTCATAAATCGCCAACCGACCCTTCAATCCTGTCCCACCACATTCCTCGCAACCCTTCCCTTTGTAAAATTTTATCCCCTTAGAAAGATCCAAATCATATTCTTTCAGCTCTTTTTCTGAAACATTACTAATTGATTCCATTATCCGTTTTTTTATTTTTTCAGAAATAGTTACTTCCTCTTTGCAAACCGGACAAATTCTTCGCACCAAACGCTGAGCCGCTACTGCCTTAAGAGAAGATGCCAACAAAAACGGTTCGATTCCCATATCAGCAAGACGCGGCATCGCCCCGGCGGCACTATTTGTATGTAAGGTTGAAAAAACCAAATGTCCCGTAAGAGCGGCGTGAATAGACAATTCCGCTGTTTCACTATCTCGAATCTCTCCTACCATAATAACATTCGGATCCTGACGCAAAATAGAACGTAAACCATTGGCGAAATCATACCCAATTTCCGGTCTGATTTGGCTCTGATTAACTCCCTCGATTGAATATTCAACCGGGTCTTCCAATGTTACAATATTGCGAGTTTCTTGATTGATTATATTCAAAAATGAATATAATGTTGTTGATTTTCCGCTACCAGTAGGTCCGGTAATAAGAATAATTCCGTTCGGTTCTTCAATTTTGCGCGTCAAGATTTCTTTATTGTGTCCCATAAGCCCAAGATTGACAAAATCAAATATTCCTTTGTCCTTTGTGAGTACGCGCATAACTACTTTCTCCCCTCCAACAACCGGAAAAGTTGAAACTCGAAAATCAATGTTTTCTCCTCCTTCGGTAATATTAAAGCGTCCGTCTTGAGGCTTTCTTTTTTCGTCAATCTTCAAATTCGAAAGGATTTTAATTCTAGAAACGAATGCCTTTCCAACCTCTCCCGGCAAAACCAAAGAAGCATAGAGAATTCCGTCCACACGAAACCTAACTCGATATCCATTATCAGTCGGCTCCAAATGAATATCACTGGCTCTTCCTTCGATTGCATGCTTAATAACTACACTAACAAGCTTCGATACCGGAGCATCCTGAATATTCTTTTGATGCTCATCAATTATTTTTTTTCCTAAAAAAGTTTCTCGATCCTTGTTTCTCTCTGATTCAAAAGATTCAACTACTGCTTCAACAGCCTCTTCTGCTGTATTATATCTCTCGATAATTTCCTTTACTACTTCCTTCGAAGCCAAATAAATATTTATTTCTTTTTCCTTTTTTTCAGCAATAAAGCGCAAAACATCCAATGCCTGAATATCTTGAGGGTCCAACATTGCAACCTTGATTCCTTTATCACCCGATGTATCAAAAGCCGCTATATTAAAATTGCGCGCGGTTTTCTCTGGGATAATTTTCAAAATTTCATCGCGAATATCCGAAGGAGCCTTTTTTAAAAAAGGAACTCCAACCTTTTTCGCTCTCTCCTCCAATGAGTTATCAACACTATTTTTTTCATCAATTGGATTTGAGTTCGCCCCCTTATTTTGTTGATTTTTATTTTGCTGTTCCATTTTTTAAGCATTAACTATCCTATTTAATCACTCCTTAAGGAAGGAACGGATTATCCTTTCCCGTTTCACCAATACTGATATCAGGAGCATCTATTACTTTGCTTAATTTTTCAATCGCCTTAATATCAAATGTGCTTTTTTCAAAAATAGGATCATCAAAACTTGAAACTGCACTGTTATTTGCTGGTAGATATCCGAAATAGACACCCACATTCATCGACAAATATTCCCCCGATCCCTCAGTTTCTCCTTCTCTAATCTCTTTTGTAATATCCACAAAAGAAATATTATTTATCATTTTCATTCGATACAAATTGTCCAAAAAAACAACCAGTTGCTTGTACGATCCAATAACTGAAATTTCTGCCTTAATCATTTTATTCAAATCTTGATCATTATTTTCTGGAATAATTATACTATCCGTCGCTTCCACTGCCGTAAAAGGATCCAAATAATCAACATTAACGTCTGTTATTTCGCCATACTTTTCCGTTACATCGTTTATACATAATTGAGTTGCCGAAGAAACTGCTGCTACTTTTTTATTTTTACTAGTTGAGTCAATCAATAGGGTTGATTTTCCTGAATTATTACCACTGCTGATTTCGGCATCAGTAATTGCGATATTAACAACGCTAACCGCTGAACTGCTTCCGGCATAATTTATATTATTTATAATATTCTCTTTTTTTTCATCACTCAAAAAATAATCATAAATCTTTTCAGCCTCGCTCTTTCCTTCCGGAGACTCCAAAAATCTTTTCAGTTTTTCCACATTTTGAACTTTTAAATTTGCCTCACTCAACTCACATTGCTTGAGCGCAATGCGCTTTTGATAATCCTTAACACCTTCCGGTCTAAACCACGTCGGCCAAATATACCAAATAGCCAAAATTATAGAAATTAAAATTGAAACGGGAACAAACAAAAATTTGAGTTTCATAAAATTTATTAAATAATTATTTTCTATGATTTAGTTTCTGGATTAATATAATCATCTTTTAATGTCATCGTTACGATAAATTCTATTTTTCCCTCCTCGTTTCTATTTGTTCCGGAAATGTTAATATTGCTAAACTTTTCAGATTTTTTTATATTTAACAATTGGCTCGCCACAATATTGAAGTTATCAGCCACAGCGCCAATCGAAACTTCCTTCTTCGTGTCATCATAAGCGTAAGTATTAATATAAACGTTGCGTATCATAAAATCTTCAATATATGCAAGAATATCGTCTGGATATACCTTTTGAGAAAGGTTATTACTGACACCACTAATACGTTGATCAAAATCTTTCACATCAACAAGAGCAGTACTTCCCAGGGAATTTCTCTTGCTGGCAATTTCTTCTGTTATTGCTTTTTCATCAGCAATTAATTTTTGCTTATACGCCAACTGCGCTCCATAAATTGCGACAGTTACAAACAAAATAACAGCAGCTAAAAAAGCGCCGCTTTTCCAAAAACTAGCCTCGTAAATTTTTCCCTCTCCTTTTTCATCTTTATGAAGATTTATATTAACCATTGCTTTGAAACTATTCGACAACAAACTGAATATCCTATTCAGAAAAGTCGAAAAAATTTAAAATTTATACTTGTAAAAAAAACATCTGTATTTTTAAATATTCCTTTGATATTCTTCGACACCTTTTAATGCGGCTCCTACTGCAACTGAAAATGCCGGACCCAGATCATCGATTGCCCCCTCCAATTTCTTATCATATCTTATTTGTTGCCAAGGATTTCCAATTGAAACATTTTTTCCTAATTCTTTTTCAAAATACTCCAAAATTCCAACCATTCTGGCTGTTCCTCCGGAAATAATGACTCCATCCAAAGAATTCACATCTTCTTTCTCCTGAAACATTTTCAAAATTCGCTTAGCTTCTCCGGAAATAACATCCAGCGCGGAAAAATTTATACCCACCTGAACGGTATTGATTATATCGCGTTTTTCCTTTTTATATTTCTCCGCTCTCGACCAAGAAATATCCATTCCCCTGGCAATATTTTTCGTAAACTCATTACCTCCGATATATAAATTTCTATTTATAACGACATTTCCATTTTTAATTGCAACGATAGTTGTAGTGCGAGCACCGATTTCGATTACGATATAAGCGCCTGTTTCACTGCCAATAAGCGAACGCGTAACAGAAAATGTATCGAGTTCCAATGCGGCTATCTTTAATCCGTTTCGCACGATCAAACTCTCGAATTTATCCACCTCTGTTTTTGGAGCCGCCACCAACAACACTTTTATTTTCCCCTCATCTGTCTTTCCTGAAAAATTCTTGTCCTTTTCCGATTGATCAACTATTAATGTATTCTTTTCTCCAAGATCAAGAATATCCCAAGATAAATACACCTCGTCCAATGAGATAGGAATATATTTGTATGCTTCATATTCAATCGCATTTCCCACTTCTTCTTTCTTAATGTTAGCGATTTCAATCACATTAACAAGCCCGCTAAATCCAGGAATAGAAACAAAGACATTTTTTGTTCCCGGTTCCATCTTATCAATAAGCTTTCCTAAATATGTTTCTGTAATTCTTTCGATAGATTGACTATCCAACTCTTCTTTTATTTGTTCTCCGCTAAAATCAATCCAGGCATAATTAACCAAGTTTACCTTTTGATTCTCCAAAGAAAGCTCCACGGCCTTAATTGCAGAACCGCCGAAATCAATCCCTAAAAAGCGATTACTTTTACTTTTAAATAAGTTAAACATTCAAATTATTTTACTTTAATCTTTATTTTTATTTTTCCCACAAAAGACATTGGCATCCAAAACTTTATCTTGCTATATTATAATATATTTTTTACAAGCAAGCAAATTTAAACGAAATAAATTAAGTTACTCTGTGGTTATGTTTCGCGTTCATTGACACAATGTCCAAATAAAAATAGAATGATATATACATAATCAGCATAAGCACAACTTCTATGTTGGAATCCAAACTATCTCAAAAAATGACTTTGCATGCAAAAAAGAGTCTCCGGGAATCCGAAGCGATTGCATTGTTTTATAAATCGCTGGAAATCCTTCCTGAGCATCTACTTCTTTCTATTTTTTTGGAAAAGGGAAGCTTAGGCAGTAAAATCTTGGAAAATATGGGAATAAACAGAATTGATTTTAACACTATTTTTAGTAAAAAAAATTATCAAGAAAAACCATCGCCAACAAACGAAAAAAAGGATTTGATAAAACCCCATTTTTCCGCATCTCTTTCTAATATAATTACTCAGTCATATTCGATTGCCAGCAAAATGGGCTACCCTTATATCGGCACTGAGCATCTTGTTTATGCACTTATTGAAATGCCGACTGAAAATATCTTAAAACTGCTCAGCAAAAAAAATACCAAAAAACAAGGACGAACTTCAGATCCTGGATCATTTTTTGAAAAAACCGACCTGAAAAATCTTTCTAAACTTTTTAATCTTCCCGACCTATCCTTAACCGGACATTCTTCATCAGAATCTGAAACACCATCTTTGGATATTTTCTGCATTGATATAAACAATGAAAGTGCCACGAATAAGGAAAAAATAATTGGAAGGGAAAAAGAGATTGAACGAATTATCAATATTCTCGGAAGAAAAAACAAAAGCAACCCACTGCTAATCGGAGATCCAGGGGTGGGAAAAACCGCCATAGTTTCAGGACTGGCACAAAAAATAAATTCTGGACAAATTTCCAGTCAACTAGCCGGAAAGAGAATTTTATCTTTAGATTTAGCCTTGGTTGTCGCCGGAACGAACTTTCGCGGAGAATTTGAAAGTCGAATCAAGGATATTATTCAAGAAGCGGAAGACAATGCAGATGTAATTCTATTTATTGATGAAATTCATTCCATTGTCGGAGCGGGAAATGCTAGCGGAGGATTAGATGCGGCCAACATTCTTAAGCCGGCATTAGCTCGCGGAAAAATTCAATGCATCGGAGCCACTACTATCGAAGAATACAAAAGACATATAGAGAAAGATCCTGCTTTGGAACGAAGATTTCAAAGCATTCTCGTCAACGAGCCCAATATTGAAAATACCAAAAAAATTCTGCGTGGGATAAAATCATCCTACGAAAAATTTCACAATGCAAAAATATCCGACGAAGCTATTGAACAAATTGTCAACTTGAGCCACCGATACATCCCGGAGCGCTTCTTTCCAGACAAAGCAATTGACGTTTTAGATGAAACTGCTTCCCGCCTCCGCAACCAATCAACCGGAAAATCATTCTTGCCTGAAATCAAAAAAATTGAGAAACAACTGCACGAGCTTTCTCTCAAGAAAAACAAATTGGTCAGCAACGAGAAATATGAAGAAGCCGTATTTCTTCGAAAAGAAGAAAATCTTTTAACCATAAAACTGGAGAAATTGAAAAAAAGACAAACGAAATTGGAAAATGAAAATCCAATTCTCATCAGTGATTTGGATATTTCACAAACTATTTCTCAGATTACAGGAATTTCTTTGGAAAAACTCCTATCTTCCTTGTCACCAAAAATCAAAAATCTGCGCCAGAAATTGAATTCGTCCATTATTGGGCAGAAAGAAGCTATTGAAAAAATAACGGATATTATCTATCGCTCTTATAGTGGAATCAATGATCCAAACCGACCATTAGGCTCGTTTCTTTTTCTTGGTCCAACCGGAGCAGGAAAAACACTGGTCGCCAAAGAATTGGCCAAAAATCTTTTCGACAGTGAACAATCCTTGATTCGCATTGATATGAGTGAGTTTATGGAGCGACATCAAGCCTCGCAACTGCTCGGAGCGCCAGCTGGATATGTCGGTTTCGGAGAAGGAGGGAAACTCACAGAGAAAGTCCGCCGCCATCCTCACAGCCTGATTCTTTTTGATGAAATTGAAAAAGCCCATCCGGATATTTTCAATATTTTGCTTCAAATTCTGGAAGATGGAACTTTGACCGACTCGGAAGGTCGCAGTATAAACTTCAAAAATACCATCATTATTCTCACTTCCAATACTGGAACAGCGGAATTCACTAACACCTCCAATCTGGGATTTGATCGAAAGAATCAAGGAATGAAAGAAAAATGGGAAGGATTAAAAGAAAATTCCCTCAAAGAACTGCGCCGACAAATGAAACCGGAATTGCTCAACCGCTTGGATAATATTATCACTTTTAACGCGCTCGGAAAAAATGAAATAAAAAAGATTGTTTGCCTCGAGCTGGGAGTTCTCAAGAAGCGCCTTCAAACCAAAAATATTTCACTTTCTTATACTCCTGAAGTTTTGAAATTACTTTCCCAGAAAAGCGTTGCTTTTGATCAAGGTGCTCGTTTCGTTCGCAAAAATATTCAAAAATTCGTCGAAACGGAAATTGCCAAAGCGATTCTTGATGAAAAAGTAAAGGATAAAAAAATCCAACTAAAAGTAGTCGATGAAAAAATTATTGCAATATAGGCAGAAAGTCAGAACTTTCATCTTAGATACTCTTTTTCCCATTTCTTGTCTTGTCTGCCAAACTCAAATCAATCGGTGGATTTGCCCTTCTTGCCTGGAAAAAATTCCGCTCCAAAAAGAACAAGTCTGCCCTATTTGTGAAAGGATAATCACGCCCAAAGGGGAGGTTTGTTTTTCTTGTCGCAAGAAAAATTCCATTGACGGTCTGCTAGTTTGCGCTTCCTACAAAGAAAAAACTATTTCCCGCGCCGTCCATTATTTCAAATATCGCTTCGTTGAAAAAATTTCCATTCCATTGGGAAAAATAATGCTCAAATCTTTTCTCTCTTTCAATCTTCTTCTTCCCGATCTTATCGTCCCAATTCCCTTACACTGTCGACGACTCCGTTGGAGAGGATTCAATCAATCGCAACTGCTGGCAAATTATCTGGGGGAAAATCTGACACCCGGATTTGAAATTGTCGTGTCAAAAAACAATTTGATTCGCAAGCGATACACGTTGCCTCAAATGAAAATAAAAAATTTCAAAGAAAGACAAGAGAATATGCAAAATGCCTTTGCTGTTTTGCGTAAAAAAGAAATCCAAGGAAAAAATATCCTTCTAGTTGACGACATCGCCACTACTGGATCCACTCTCTTTGAATGCGCCCAAACCCTCAAAAAAGCCGGCGCCAAAAAAGTCTTCGGGATTGTGATCGCCAGGCAAAAAAGCAACTAAAAAGAGATCTTGCGCGCAGTACACTTGAAATATAATAAAATCAATGATAAGCTTATTTTGTTGAAAAAAATTTCAATTGGAGAGGTGGCTGAGTGGCCGAAAGCACCACACTGCTAACGTGGCAGGGTTTAACCGCCCTCGTGGGTTCAAATCCCACCCTCTCCGCCTTCGAAGGCAAGGTCTGCTAAATAAAATAAATATGTATTATTAATTCATTGGAGGAAAAGCCATTTATTTACTTAAACCCCTGCGTACAAATTTATGATCTTATGTTGCCTGAGACTAGGACATTAATTCGCATCACCAGCTGGTCTTGCTGGCATATTAGCTGGCAAGCATACTAGCTGACCACTATTCCCCATTTTCTTACAAGTGCCTGATTGCTTTTCACTATTTTGAGGAGAGATTGCTTCACAAGTATCTCCTTCACTTTTGCCCTGACAAGAAGCTGCAACTTCAGCTGGAATTCCTGGTTGGTTTTTGTCGGAAGGAATATTATTTGTGTTTCCCGACCCCTGTTTCTGATTGTTGAAACTTTTTCCTCCACAGCCAGCCAAGACCAGCACACAAAGAGAAAGCACTGCCAGACCTATAATTTTTTTCTTCATTTTTTTATTATTAATAATTACGCTATTGAATTTTTTACGACCTTCTAGAAACAGACACACAACTGCGCTTTTTTTACTCGTATTTCAAAGCATCGATCGGATTTAACTTCGCCGCACGCTGAGAAGGATAAAGACCAAAAAAAACTCCTATCGCAACGCACACACCAACAGCCAAAAGAATGGGATAAATCTGAAAAACAAAAGGAATCTTGATAATGATAGAAGCAATGTATGAAAAAATTTCTCCGGTAGCCATTCCAATAATTCCCCCGGTAATAGTCAGAACCACCGCTTCAATCAAAAATTGAAGCAAAATGTCATTTTTTCTGGCGCCCAAGGCTTTCAGAAGTCCGATTTCCTTGGTTCTTTCCGTGACGCTCACAAGCATAATATTCATTACTCCAATCCCGCCAACCAAAAGAGAAATGCCGGCAATTCCGGCCAACATTGCTGTTAGGGTGCTCGTTATACTGCTTAGCGTTTCCTGCATTTCTTTGGAACTGGTGATATTAAAATCAATGTTAGATTCATCGGTTATTCCATGCCTTTCCATCAGCGCTTGTTTGATCTCATCTGTAGTTTGATCAATAATCTGAATATCAGACACGGATAATTGAATGGATTGGACATAATTTTGACCGAGAAGTATTTTCATGGCGGTAGTTACCGGAACATAAACAGTTTTATCCGGGTTTGTCATTCCGCTGCTTCCTTTCGCCTTTGTTACTCCAATAACCCTAAAAAGTTGCGATTTTATCTGAATAACTTGACCGGTTGGATCGGCTTCTTCGCCAAAAAGTTCGCTAACAACTTCCGGACCGATAACAGCCACTTTAGAATAAAAATTTTCATCTTCCTCGCTGAAAAATTCCCCGAAATCAACAGATATGGATTGGGTTTCAAAATAATTAGCCGAAACTCCCTGAAAAGTAGTATTCACGTTTTCCCCATTTCCAATTACCTGCGCACTACTTTGGACTGCAGCTGAAACAGCACTGACATTGGAGAAGTCGCTATTATTTTTGAAATATTGGGCATCGGCATAAGTCAATGTTTGGACATTCCCTCCACCTTGCACCGGTCCTCTAGACTGGCTTCCGGGCGATATAGACAAAAGATTGGATCCCATTGAAGAAACCTCCGAGGTAATTGAAGATGTAGCTCCCTTGGCAATGGAAATAATAAGAATAACAGAAGCGATTCCAATCACAATTCCCAGCATCGCCAAAATTGTCCTCAGCCGATTATGCCGCAATGATGAAAATGAAATGTTGAATGCATCAAAAAAACTCATATTTTTTATAAATACTACGTTAATCTATTATTTTCATCTTCAACGATCAGCCCGTCTTTGAGAGTAATCGTTCTTTTCCCAAAAGCGGCAATGTCCGGTTCATGAGTAATCAAAATAATGGTTTTTCCCTCTTTATTGAGCTCCTGAAAAAAACGCATTACATCATGAGAGGTAGCGCTATCCAAATTTCCAGTCGGCTCATCAGCCAAAATAATTTCCGGATTCATTACCAAGGCCCGGGCAACAGCCACTCGCTGAATCTGACCGCCCGAAAGTTGATTAGACAAATTATCCATTTTATCTTCCAAATGGACTGTTTTTAAAGCGGAAAGAACTCGCTCTTTTCTTTGGAATCGAGGGATTTTTCTGCTATAAATCATCGGCCTTTCTACGTTATGATAAACGCTCACTCTGGGAATAAGATTGAATGATTGAAACACGAATCCTATTTTTTCATTTCTCACCTTAGCCAGTTCATCTTCAGTGTAATTGGTAATATTCGAATCGTTAAAAATATATTTTCCTTCTGTTGCCGTATCCAGTGTTCCAATAATATTCATAAGTGTTGATTTTCCGGATCCCGAAGGCCCCATAATAGAAATAAAATCTCCCTCATGAACATCAAAAGAAATTCCTTTCAAAGCTTGGTATGAAGTGTTATCGCCCATCAGATAGTTTTTTCTGATATTTCGAAGAGAAATAATCAATTTCGATTGTGTCATATTTCAAAAAATAACTTTTAAATTTATGAACTATTTGGCGGATGTTATAGTTGCATCCGAAAGTGAAATTATCATCCCTTCTTCCAAACCGCTGATAATCTCAACTTGCGACCCGCTCTTAAGACCGATTTTAACTGAGACATATTCGTAAACTTGCTTTCCCTTCGAATCAGTTTTCAATACCTGCACTCCTTTCGCGTTTTGATACGGTTTCAGAGCTTTACTTGGAACGACTATCACATTTTCCCGGGAGTTTGTTTCCACGGTAACATTAGCCGTCATCTTAGGAAGCATTCTTTCATCTTGATCAGTAACGGAAAGATACGCATTATAAGTAATCACGCCAGATTCTTCCACTCCAAAATCATCTATTTTTTCAACCGTTCCTGTATATTCCTTGCCTGAAATGGCATCGAATTTAATCGTGGCTTTTTGTCCCAGAGCGATTTTAGATCTTTCCATTTCATTAATGCCGATTTTCACCGAATATCCAGAAAGGTCACCAATGACTAAAACAGGTGAAGCGATTGTGGTGGATGTTACAGTGATATCGGAAAAATAAACGACATCGCCGACTCGCACAGATAAATTACTAACTGTTCCGGCAACCTGTGCTTTAATAGTGGCATTCTGCGTAGCATCGTAGGAAAGTTTGGATGCCTTTACGCTGGCCTGGCTAGCACTAATTGCGGTTTGAGCATCATCATATTTTTCTTGTGAGGCATTAAGTGAGCTCTCTTTGGCATCAACATCTTGTCTCAGAGATTTTTTTTCTGAAGACGTATAATCCTTGTTGGTTTTAGGATTTTCATCGTGATTTTTTTGATATTTAAGATCTCCCTTGGCATCTGTCAGAGTTTTTTTGTTGCTGAGCAGCTGGGCATAAGCGCTTTCCTTGTCCTGCTGGGATTTTTTCAAATTGTTGAGAGCAGTCAGATAGTTCGCATAAGCTGTCGCTATTTCCTGATCGGTACTGGTTGATTTTACTTTAAACAGTTCTTGTCCAGCTTGAACCGAATCACCATTCTTCACATAAAGTTCCTGAACCACTCCGTTCGAAGTGGAATAAACACTCACCTGAGCTGCTTGCACATTACCTGTTCCCATAATAGTTTCGGTAATATTTCCTTTTTTGACGGTATAAGTTTCGATTTGAGTGGCTTTTTTGTTGAAAAAAATAAACCAGACCGCAACAATCAGAATAATAACAACTACTATTGAGAGAATTTTTCTTTTTTTCACAAAAGATGTTATTTTTTTCATAACTTTCGTTTGGATGAATAAAAAATTATTGCGCAGCGAAATTGTCCGCTCCGACTGAATTTATCAAGTTATCGATATTTTCAAGAGAAATTACTGCCTCATTCTTGGTATTAATTTGCGCGTTGGGATCGCTTATATTGCTATTCTTCATTTCCTGGACATCATCGCCGTTTTTATGCTCTGTATTTTTCTGACCACACATCAACGTTGCTTGTTCATTAATTTTCTTATCCACCTCTTGTCGATCAATCCAGGCAATAATACCTATACTTATTATGACGAAAATAACAGAGAATAACAGATATAGCCTATTTTTGTTTTTTTCGCTTATATTTATTTGCATTTTATTGCGTTATTTTTTCAATAGCAGCACTCAAGCTATTTCGAAGCGTGCCATAAGAACTAACCAAATCAGTTATTGTCGTTTTAATTTGCACTTGAGTACTTTGGACTGCCGCCGAAGCAGTTTCCGATGTGTCAGTTTTGCTATTATTTAAGACTTGGACATGTCCATCAAATGCGCCCAATACAGCTGTAACTTTAGTTTTGAAAATATCAAGATTGCGTTCTATTTCAGTAGTATCTATACTTTTCGACTCTAAAAATTCAATAATTTTTTCAACTCTACTTTCTGCTTGAATAAATTGCTGTTCTCTCTCGGCCAGCATCTTAGTAGCCCTTTCGATCTTTACATTAATATCACTTGCGACCTGAGCAGTATCGACAGTATCATTTTGTTTCACTGGTGTTGCATCGCCATTTTTTAAGGCGGACGTTTGTCCGGTTGCTCCCCCGCTAGGCATTTGTTTTCCTGTCGCGCCCGAAGGTAACTTCATATTTGCCGCATCACTCAGAGACATATTCTTGAACTTGTCAATCATTTCCTCGCACTGTGCTTTAGTTTGACCAGTCTTAGAAACGCAATCCTCAACAGTTGGTGTTCCCATATCAGTTGCAGCCAAAGCAACCAATGGAGCGATAAAAGATATCAAGGCAACAAGCAAAACTTTGATACTATTTTTTTGTTTTAATTGCATAACTTTAAAACATACCCGTCCTTCAATGAAACGGCATACAAATTAATTATCCGCTATTATTTTATAAAATAAGCACCCTCCCTCTTTGAGTACCTATACAGTTTAATACGGACAATCAAAAAAAGGTTTGCATTGTCACGCTAACAAAAAGACCTTGCATAAAATAGCAAGGCCTTTATAAAAATAGTAATTCCCAGTATAATACTTAAAAAGGTGGTGGCAGGGGTGGCGGAAATCCATTCGGAAATTTTCCGCCTTGATCTGGGGACATTGGGTCAAGAGAAGGAGGTTGACCGCTCCAATCAGAGGGAAACTGTCTTATTGAAAACGCATGCATTAAAAATTCTCCGGTTTTTTCTCCTATGATGCCAACCTTTTCACCGCTAGTGATTTGAACATCATCAACTCCTTCAGTCTTTTGATCGTAAGATATTTTCCAATCTTGATTATCGAAACTTCTCAAATCAAAGTTATCCATACCGACATCGGTAATCTCTCCTCCGATTAGTCCGTCTCCCGGCCTTTGCCATCGCGCGCCTCTTGGATCGGTAAAATCTCTGAAATTTGGCGCATTTTTTGAAAGCACTCCGCCCATACGGTTATTTATTTTTAGAATGTGACTGAATATCCCCAAAATTGAAATTATAAGGACCACAAGACTGACGATAAAAAGAGTGCTGTAACGATAACCTTTGGTAGTTTTCCTAAAAGCTAAAATTCCAAAAATGAGTGCTGATAATGATAATACTATCCAAAGATATGGAGCAGTGATAAAAAGTATTATGATAAGTCTTTGCAACCCTAAATATTTCAAAAATCTTGGATCTATGTCAATAATGTTAAAAATCACCATAGATAATGATAATGCCCCAAGAATGATAAAACATAACATAATGATCCAAAAAAGATAGCTCTTCCATTGCAACTTCAATTTCGACTCAGGGATTATATGAGCCTCTTTAATCTTTTCAACTATAGTTTTTGAAAAATCTTTCATAGATGTTATGTTAGTTTAATTTTTTTCGCTTCATCAAAAAGCATTTTTCTTCCGCGATTTATTAATGCCGCCACAGTACCTTTTGGTTTCTGAATAATGTCCATTATTTCCTCATAATTTTTTTCTTCCAAAAAACGCAGAATCATTACCTCCCGATATTTATGGGGCAACGTGTTTATGATCCCTTGCATGATTTTTAGCTGCTCCTTTGTCTCCAAATTAATCTGCATATCGCTGTCTGACCGCAAAAATTTTATAACATCCTCTTGTTCGAGACATACTGTCTGTGGTCGAGTATGTTTTTTTCGTATGGCATCTATCGTGGTATTTCTGGCAATTTGATAAATCCACGTTGAAAACTTCAAATCAGTGTCGAATATGTTCAAACTCCGGTATGCCTTAATGAATGTTTCCTGAACTATATCCTCGATGTCCTCAATGCAAAAATATGAAATCCTCCTAATAAATCGGAATAGACGCTCTTGATATCTCAATACTAATTCGCCAAAAACTTCCGGGTTACTTTTCGAAGATTCAACCAACTCATTATCGTCCATTGCGCTGTAGGATGTCAGCACCTCCATTTAGTTATACGAGAAAAAAATTAATATGTTTACATGTCAGATACTAACGGTAACGTGTTTGATTTCTTAGCTTAATATTAACATATTTATTATTAATTTCATACGCTGTTCGAAACACGGAGTGGTTTCATTTTTTTCCAAAATTAGTTTTTTATTAACATACCAACTTGCTTTTGAGGCCACCCAGCATCTCTCTTTTCATCCTTGAAAATGCAACCCAATCTCTCTAATTTCTAAATATAAATAAGTGTCGAAAAACCTTTACACTGTTTGATAGTGGTGGGTTCCAGACCGGCGTAGCCCGCATCAAACAAAAAACCGCCTTCAGAATAATATTCTGGGCGGTTTTTTGCCTATCTTTTTGTTTTCTTTTGTTTTGACACACTATTTGAGGAAATTGTTTTTTAATCGTTTGAAATGTAAAACTTGGCGGAGAGAGGAGGATTCGAACCCCCGGACCCCGTGAAGGGTCTACAGTTTTCAAGACTGTCGCTTTCGACCACTCAGCCATCTCTCCAAAAAATACACCTTAAAGAAAAACTAACTACTTCCTTTGATTATGCTACCAGCTGGAAAAGTATTTGTAAATAGGATATAATAAAATCAGTAAAAATAAAAAATAAAAAAAAATGGATCTATTAAAACACGCAAAGCAAATAGAAAAACAAACCTTGCTGAAAAATGACTCCTATTTGGGCGATGTCAGAAAACAGGCATTAATTCAATGGGAAGGACCGGAATATGAAAATTATCCGAAAGACAGAAGATGGTATCTGCTGGCTTCTTTATTCTTAGGAATAGTCATCGTCTACGCACTGATAACCAACAGCCCACTGATGGCAATCACATTTATCTTGATCGGGATTGTTGGATTCATCCATCTGGAAAAAGACCCATCTGTTTATACTTATTCAATTACCAAAGAAGGAGTACACGCAGAACGGGAACTTTATGAATTTGATGACATTCAATCTTTCTGGATTCTTTACAAAGAACCTCATCAAAGAATTCTCAGTTTACATACTAATGGTTGGCTTATTCCCTATGTCCATATTCCAATTCATGAAGTTGATTCCGAAGATGTTCGTCAAACAATGCTACAATTTATTTCGGAAAAAAAGCAACACCCCAGCATCGTAGACACATTAGAAAGACTCTTACATATTTAAATCTTGTTGCATTATTTGAAAAAGCAATAGGAGAACTATTGCTTTTTTATGTTAGAATGCTAATATATTTAAATGTCAAAAGCGCTTATAGCTCAGTGGATAGAGCGTCTGGTTGCGGTCCAGAAGGTCGCAGGTTCGATTCCTGCTAAGCGCACTAAGGTTCTCCGCCACAGGCAGACCAGTAGACTGGGATTCCTGCTAAGCGCACAAAAATTACAAAACCTTCCGCTTAACTTTTATTTTTCTTTTCAATATTTTCTTCGTTAATTCGTCATAATGACTGGATGTATCCGAAAAGTAAAAAACATCTTTTCGCATATCTGACTGAATACTTCTTCTTCCGGCCAATTCCTTTGCTACTTCTTTAGCAGAACTGATAACAAGAATTTTTCCTAAAACTTTTTTAATTGTTTTTTCTAATAAAGGATAATGTGTACATCCCAGAATAAGGACTTCTACCTTTTCTTTTTTTAATTTCGCTAAATAATCACTCACAACAATTTCCGCAACCTTGCAGTTCGCC
>JALNYX010000013.1 GCA_023229615.1 Candidatus Moraniibacteriota bacterium | reverse complement strand
ATAAAACCAAAGAAGATACTATTGGGACAAAAGATGATATTGCTGAAAGTATAAAAATAATTCCACTGGAGAAAATAATGTTAGAAACTGATTGTCCATATTTGGCTCCTCAGGAACTGCGAGGGAGTAGAAGCGAGCCTGCCTACGTGAAATATGTGGCGCAAAAAATTGCACAAATTAAAGGAATTGAATTTTCCGAGATAAGCAGGGTTTCTGATTTGAACGCGAGGAAATTTTTTAAGCTAAGTTGACATATCTGAAATCTGACTGTAAAATGGATTATGTTTGAAAAGGGAGAAGATAATAAAAATATAAAAAAAGAGGAGAAAAAAACAGCAGACAATTCTTGGTCTGTTATTTCTTTAGCTTGGGAATTGGGGTATACTATTTCCGTTCCGATTATAGTATTGGCTTTACTGGGAAGGATTTTAGATAAAAAATGGGAAACTGCCCCTTGGATGATGCTCCTCGGAATTTTTATTTCTATTATAGTTACCACTTATTTGGTGTATAAGAAAACGGAAAAAATTATTAAAGGCGAATAATTTAATTTATGGAGATCTCATTGGCGCCAGAAACAATATTCAATATAGGAAATTTTCCAGTTACCAACTCTTTTATAGTAACCTTTTTTATCAGCGTTTTTATAATCATCAGCTCATTGCTTCTTCGAGGAAGAATAAAACTTATTCCCAAAGGCTTTCAAAACATTGTCGAATATGTATTGGAAGCTCTTTTAAATTTGGGAGATAGTGTCACGCAAGATAGAGAGCAAACCAAGAAATTTTTTCCGTTAGTTGCCACAATTTTTATTTTCGTCATTTTGTCTAATTGGATTGAAATAGTTCCAGGATTGGGAACGGTCGGAGTAAATCAACTGCATCACGGAGAAAATGTCCTCGTTCCTTTTATCCGAAGCAATAGTGCTGATCTGAATGTAACATTGGCAATCGCGCTTATTTCCGTAGGAACGGCTCAGTTTATGGGAGTTTCCATTTTAGGGTTTCGAAAATATGCGCATAAGTTTTTCGTGAGTCCGTTTCGCAAGCCGTATTTCATTGGAACTTTTGTTGGAGTACTCGAATTGATTTCAGAATTTGCCAAAATAGTGTCATTTTCCTTCCGTTTGTTTGGAAATATTTTTGCCGGAGAAGTTTTGTTGACAGTTATGTTGATGTTGGTTCCATATATAGTGCCAATCCCGTTTTTATTTTTGGAAATATTTGTCGGATTTGTTCAGGCATTGGTTTTTGCTATGCTGACATTGGTTTTTTTGAAAATGGCAGTGACGGAGGCGCATTAAATTTTGACTAATTTATTAATTTAAATAAAAAAATATGGCAGTAGAAGAAACAAAGGCAATTGCCGAAGGAATGCTTCAAAATGTTGAGGCGGCCAAGTCATTGGCAGCGGCTATCGCAATTGGATTGGGTGCGATTGGACCTGGTATCGGTATCGGTATTTTGGCTTCCAAAGCAATGGAGGCAATCGGAAGAAACCCTGAAGCAGCTCCAAAGATTCAGACCGCAATGATTTTGGCGATTGCATTCACCGAAGCCATCGCTATTTACGCGTTGGTAGTTGCCTTGATAATTAAGTTCGTTTAGGAAGTAGATACGCACTAATCACAGATAGTTTTGTGGTTAGTGAAAATTTGTTTCTGGATTTTGTTTTTTTCCGAAATGTAATTTTTAAATAACAAAAGTTAATTCAATATTATTATGGAAGTATTATCGAGTTTAGGTATAAATTCAAAATTGTTATTGGCGCAGATAGTCAATTTTTTCATATTGTTGTACGTTTTGAAAAGATTTGCCTATGGTCCGATTCTGAAAATGTTGGAAGAAAGGAGCCAGAAAATAGAAAAAGGAGTGGCAGACGCAGAGGGAGCCACTGAAAAGCTCAAAGAAATTGAAAAAAAAGAAAAAAAGGTTTTGTCCGATGCCAGAAAAGAATCTCAGAAGATTATTGCAGCGGCAGAGGAAATAGCTGAGAAAAATAAAAAAGAGATTATCCAGCAATCAGAAGAGCAATCGGAAAAAATAATTGCGGAGGCTAAGAAGAAAATCGAAGAAGAAAAAAATAGAATGATGGCTGAAATTAAAAATGAAATAGCTGTTTTGGTTGTGGCGGCGACAGAGAAAGTCATTCAAGAAAAGATGAATATTGAAAGGGATAGGGAAATAATTGAAAAGGCAATTCAATAAATAAAAAACAATGAAAATTACCGCAAAACAATACGCTCAAATTTTAAACAGTATGACCGCTGGGAAATCACAGCAGGAAGTTTGTATTGCTGTGGAAAAATTTGCGAAAGTATTGAAAAAAAATAATCAACAAAAATTGGAAAAAAGCATTGAAAGAAAATTTGGAGAAATTTATAATAAAGAAAATGGAATAGTTGAAGCTGTGATTGTTTCTGCGGAAAAATTAACTGGCAATTTGGTGGATAAGATAGCAGATTTTATTAAAAAAAAGTATTCCGCTAAGGAGGTTATTTTGGAAGATAAAATTGACAAAAAAATAAAGGGTGGATTTATTCTGCGTGTTGAGGATGAAATTTTGGATGCAAGCATTTCGGGAAGATTGGCAAAATTAAAAAAAGAATTAATTTTAAAATAAATTTTTAATAACAAGTATGAATAAGAATTACATTATTGAGCAGTTGAAAAAACAGATTGAAAATTTCGAATCTTCCTCCAAAACGGAAAAAGTCGGTACCGTTCTTGAAATTGGTGACGGAGTGGCGCGAGTTTCCGGACTTGGAGATGTGATGGCTTCGGAAATGGTGGAATTTCCCGGCGGTGTTATTGGCGTGGCTCTCAATTTGGAAGAAGACCAGATCGGAGTGATGATTTTGGGTGATTATAAAGAAATCAAAGAAGGGGATGAAGTGAAATCTACCGGGAAAATTCTTTCCGTTCCGGTTGGAGATATGATGATTGGGAGAGTAGTGAGTCCCTTGGGGGAAGCGATTGACGGCAAGGGAGAAATCAAATCTGAAACATATTATCCAGTGGAAAAGGTGGCACCGGGAGTGATAACTCGAAAATCGGTGAGCGTGCCGGTGCAAACCGGAATCAAAGCGATTGATGCGGTTATTCCGGTGGGACGCGGTCAGCGGGAACTTATTATTGGCGACAGGCAAACCGGAAAAACAGCGGTAGCAATCGATACAATTATCAATCAAAAAGGACAAGATTTGATTTGTATTTATGTGGCGATTGGACAAAAGGAATCCAAGATTGCTAGAATTGTGGCTGAGTTGGAAAAACGCGGAGCAATGGAGCATACGATTATGGTGGTGGCGGGAGCTAGTGATCCGGCGGCGTTGTCTTTCATTTCTCCATATGCCGGTTGTGCGATGGGAGAATATTTTTTGGATAAAGGAAAAGATGTCTTGATAATTTATGATGATTTAAGCAAGCACGCTTGGGCTTACCGTCAAATTTCTTTAATCTTGCGCCGCCCACCAGGACGCGAAGCCTATCCGGGAGATATTTTTTATCTGCATTCCCGTCTTTTGGAAAGATCGGCTCGTCTCAATGAGAATTATGGTGGCGGTTCAATCACCGCTTTGCCAATCATTGAAACGCAAGCCGGAGATGTTTCGGCATACATTCCGACGAATGTTATTTCAATCACTGACGGACAAATTTATTTGGAAACAGATCTTTTCTACAAAGGAATCCGCCCAGCGCTTAATGTTGGACTTTCGGTTTCACGCGTAGGATCATCGGCGCAAACTAAAGCGATGAAAAAAGTGGCGGGAAAATTGCGTCTTGATTTAGCACAGTTTCGAGAATTGGAAGCTTTCTCGCAATTCGGATCAGATCTGGATGAAAATACTCGAAGACAGATTGAGCGTGGAAGAAGAACGGTGGAAATTTTGAAACAAGATCAATATGAACCTATGCCGATGCAAAATCAAGTAGCGGTTTTGTATGCTTTGACTAATGGATTTTTGGATGATGTGGCAGTGGAAAAGGTGAAGGCTTGGGAGAATGATTTTCACAAATATTTAAAATCAAATAAAAATGAAGTGTTGGAAATGATTGCCGATAGAAAGGAATTATCAGAGGAAGTGGTGAAAAATTTGGAAAAAGCGATCAAAGAATTCAAAGAAGTTTATCAAAATGGAAATTAGGACTAATTTCTAATTTTCAATTTCTAATTTATAAACAATTTCCAATGACCAAATTACTAAATTTTTAAACATTTCAAAATTGATAAATTGAAAATTGTTTGAAAATTGAAAATTGTGAATTGAAAATTTTGTGGATTATGGCAAGCACAAGAGATATCAGGCGGCGTATAAAATCAGTGGGTAATACTCAAAAAATCACTCGAGCAATGGAGATGGTTTCAGCTGCCAAAATGAGAAAATCAGTAACGAGCGTTTTGGCGATTCGTCCATATGCCCACGCCGCTTGGAGCGTCCTAACGAATTTGTCGCGGGCTTTTTCCGAGTATAAGACTGGACTTTTGGAGGTGCGCGAGGTGAATAGGGTTTTGGCTATTGCGATAACTTCAAACAAAGGTTTGTGCGGGGCGTTCAATGCGCAGATTGCCAAAAAAATAAGAGAAGAAATTGCCAATCCGGAAAAGTTGAGCATAAACAGGATTGGAAATAAAAAAATATTGCCTAAGTCTGATTCAATTGAAATTGATTTTATTACGATTGGAAAAAAGGGAGAAAATGCGGTGCGCAGGGCGGGGAAGAATATTGTGGCTTCTTTTAATGATTTGGCATATTTGCCACAGATTGATGATGTGCGTGTCGTTGGTAAGATTGTGATGGAGGAATATTTACAGAAAAAATATGACAAGGTGGTGGTTTTTTATACGGATTATGTTTCCGCGATGAACCAACAGACGAAAGTTCGCCAGCTTTTGCCGATTTCCAAAATAGATTTGGAAAAGCAGATTGCTGAGATGGATGTTTTGGCAAAAGAATATGGATTGAATGAGCCAATAAGAGAATATAAAGTTGAGCCGACCCCGGAAACAGTTTTGGAATATATTTTTCCAAGACTGATTCAGATGCAGATTTATCACGCGATTTTGGAATCTAACGCTTCCAAGGAATCGGCAAGAATGATGGCGATGCGGGGAGCGACGGAAGCCGCTGGAGAAATGCGTGATGATTTGACGTTTGCTTACAATCAAATCAGGCAAATGAAAATTACGCAAGAAATTGCGGAGATAAGTGCGGGAAGAGCAGCATTAGAATGAAATTTTTGATAAATTTATTAAGTTATTTAAGTTTCTTATTATAATTATTTGGAAAAATTTATGAACAAAGGAAAAATTATTCAGGTTATTGGACCGGTGGTGGATGTGGAATTTTCAGACGGTTTGCCGCGGATTTATGATGCACTGGAAATTGTTTTGCCCTTCGACTCCGCTCAGGGTAAAATAAGCAAGCTGGTTTTAGAAACTCATCAGCATATGGGCGGAAATAAAGTGCGGGCGGTGGCGATGGGTTCGACTGATGGACTCCGGCGCGGAATGGAAGTGACTGACACAGGTGCGGCGATTTCAGTGCCAGTAGGAGCAGGGGTTCTAGGTAGAATGTTTAATTTGTTAGGTGAAACGATTGATGGAATTGACGCAGAAATTAAATCAGAGAGAAGAGATCCAATTCATCGCGACGCGCCGAGTTTTGCCGAACAATCCACGCAAGCAGAAATTTTGGAAACCGGAATTAAAGTTATCGACCTCATCTGCCCTTTTGTTAAAGGAGGAAAAGTAGGACTTTTTGGAGGAGCGGGAGTGGGAAAAACGGTAGTGATTCAAGAGCTCATTCGCAATATTGCTCAAGAGCACGGAGGTTATTCGATTTTTGCCGGAGTGGGAGAGAGAACTCGAGAAGGGAATGATTTGTATCACGAAATGAAAGATTCTGGCGTGCTCGATAAAACCGCCTTGGTGTTTGGTCAGATGAACGAACCGCCTGGAGCACGTCAGCGTGTGGCTTTGTCAGCTCTCACAATGGCGGAATATTTCCGCGACACGGAAGGCAAAGACGTTTTGTTTTTTGTAGATAATATTTTTCGCTTTACTCAAGCAGGATCGGAAGTATCGGCACTTTTGGGGCGCATTCCTTCGGCAGTAGGATATCAGCCAACATTAGCGGAAGAAATGGGAAAATTACAGGAACGAATTACTTCAACTAAAAAAGGTTCAGTTACTTCTGTTCAAGCTGTGTATGTTCCGGCTGATGATTTGACTGATCCGGCTCCAGCAACAACTTTCGGACATTTGGATTCGACCGTCGTGCTTTCCCGGGGACTTTCAGAGTTGGGAATTTATCCGGCAGTTGATCCTTTGGATTCCAGCTCCACAATTCTTGATCCGAAAATAGTAGGAGAAAGGCACTATGATGTGGCTCGTGGAGTGCAGAAAGTTTTACAGAGATACAAAGATTTGCAAGACATTATTGCTATTTTAGGAATGGAAGAATTGTCCGATGAAGACAAGGTGATTGTGGCGCGCGCCAGAAAAATTCAAAAATTCTTGTCGCAACCATTTTTTGTCGCAGAACAATTTACCGGTACTCCGGGAAAATATGTGAAATTGGATGATACTATTAAATCGTTTGAAGCTATTCTGAAGGGTGAATATGATGAAATCCCAGAGCAGGAATTTTATATGAAAGGAAGTCTTGCTGAAATAAAGAAATAAATTTTTTCATTCATTATTTTCGCGCCTGTCCGTCTTTGAAGGGAAGGCGGGAATCCAATATTTTGATTACGAAATTATTGGAAGGGTAATAGCTATATAAATTCTAAAGTAAACAGATATGTCTTTGATAAAATTGAAAATAGTTACTCCGGAAAAAACTGTCTATGAGGGTGGAATCAAACAGATAACTCTTCCGGTTTCAGATGGGGAGGTGACGATTTTGCCGAACCATCGTTCATATATTGCTTCTCTTAAAGCAGGGGAGATTTGTTTGAAAACTGATGGAGATGATTTATATATGGCGGTTTCCGGAGGATTTATTGAATTCGATCAAAATAATTTGGTTGTTTTGGCGGATACGGCGGAACGAGCTGATGAAATTGATATTGAGCGAGCTGAACAGGCAAGAAAAAGAGCGGAAGAATTAAAGAAAGAAAGAATTGAAATGGATGATGGAGAATATGCTCGAGTAGCGGCGGCAATTGAGAAGGAACTAGCAAGAATCAAGGTTGGAAGAAAAAACCGCACAAGACGCAGTATGACATTGGATTGATGGAATATTTTGGCGGGGGAATTATCTAATCCTTGCCAAAAAATAATAACGGGTGTAGAATTTTTTTTGGGTGCATAAGTTCCAAAATCTTGTCGATTTCTGACGGGAAACTCTCAAGGCAAGAAAAAAATAATTAAGTTAGGACATACGCGTTTAAAATAAGCAGTAGTTTGTTTTCCGAAAAACAATGAAAGCACAATAGAGATGCGTAGGTCATATAAGTGTTAAATCTAAAAATCATTTCGATGGTTTTTTAATTTGTGTCGGATTTGTTTTTTTAATTGAATTTTATATCAAATTAGCTAAATTTGCTGCACATTATTGTTTCGCAAAATCAATTGTTGCTACCTGTTTTTGTGGGATGATGCTGCGATGGTAATTTGACCGGTTTGATATTGCAAAAAAAATGGACATCAAGAAAGGTTCAAAAAAGAGATTGATCTCTTTGGTTTCGGTTAATCTAAGGCCGGCAATTACAGTGGCAATTGTTTCTATTCCTTTATCTATTGCGCTCTCGATTGCGTCTGGTGCTGGACCGGTACCGGGAATTATCACCGGATTTTGGGCGACAATCATTGCCGGATTTTTTGGAGGGAGCCGGTATAATGTGGTTGGACCAGCCGGAGCTCTCACTTCAATTCTTTTTGCAGTCGTTGCTGGTTCGATCGTGGGAATTTCCGGTCCCTGGGTTTTGCCAATTTTGGCAATAACAAGCGGTTTGATGATTTTGCTGGCATATTTTCTCAAGGGAGAAAGATATTTGAAATATATTCCGTCTAGCGTTGTCTTGGGGTTTTCCGCCGGAGTAGCAGTTTCAATTGCGGCAACTCAAATCAAAGAGGCTTTCGGCTTGACATTCGTGCATACCGAAGGGGAGGTTTTAAAAGACATCTTCACTTTGCTTGGAAATATTTCATCATCGGATTGGATAACCTTTGCGGTTTTCTTTGTCGGATTGGCATTTCTATTGATTTGGAGAAAAGTTGTTAAAAATATTCCAGGGATTATTCCTTTGGTTTTTGCGGGAATCGCTTTTGGATTTTTTACGCGAGGAACAGCTTTAGCCCAGCATATTCCGACGATTGCCGATCGTTATCAAAATTTGCATTTTTCCCTTTTTTCCCTTCCTTCATTTTCTAATTTTTCACAAATGTTCGGAAACATTCAATCCTTTCTGGGTATTATTGAAGTGTCCGCTTTGATTGCAGTCGTGGCAATTTTGGAAACATTGATAACTGCTCGCGTCGCAGATAAAATAACCAGCACCAGATTTAATGAGAGCAAAGAAATGAGGGGATTGGCGCTGGCAAATATTGTTTCGGGAATTATGGGCGGACTTCCGGCAACCGGAGTTTTTGTGCGTACCGGGCTGAATATCAAATCAGGTGCCACCCACAGAATCTCCTCGATTATTATTGGATTGCTGACTGGAATCGGCGCGATTATTTTTTTCTCAGCTTTGAAATTTATTCCAATGGCAACTATTGCCGCTATTTTGTATATTACCGCGCTGGGACTTATTGAAGTGAGCCAGTTTAAGAATATGTGGAAAGCGAGCCGGGAAGATTTTTTTATCGCGATGACTGTAGCTGTTCTTATTCTTGTATTTGATGCGGGAATTGCTATTGGAGTAGGAAGCTTGATTGCCCTTATTCTGTTTATTGAAAAAACCAGCAATGGAAATGCGGAGTTGCTGCTTAATTTGAACGGAAAATTGATCGAAAGAACAATTACCGGGAAAATGAATTTCATTAAAAGTGATTACGATACGATTGTATACAGCATTGCCGGCTTTTGTTCGTATTTGGACGCGCAAACACACACAGGACGCTTGTTGAAAATGGTAAAAGACAATCCGCGTTTGCATACTGTTGTTTTAAGAATGCGCAATATTTATTATTTCGATATTGATGCGATTGAATCTATCGCGTACGCAATCAAAGAATTGGAAAAGAAAAATATTCGCGTGGCTATCGCTTCATGTTCGGAAGATTTGGAAAAACGCCTTGTTGGAAATTGTGCTTACAAAGCGTTTGATTCGCTTAAGGAAAAAGGAATGTTTTTTCCGAAATCCAGCATTGCGATTGAAAGTTTGAAAGTAAAATCAGTTTAATCTCAAGTTGAGTATGACACAAAAAAATCGGTACATTTAAAATCATTTTTTTTATGTTATAATAAGTGCATAATTTAATATTAAAATAAAAATGAACGAGCAATTAAAAAAGTGGGGAAAAATTATCGGGATAATTATCTTGGTGTTTTTTGCTTTCGGACTTTGGAATATTATTGTCGGAGGTGGAAATTCCAGAAAAATTAATACGAATTCGCAAATGGAATATTCCGTGAATTCTCCAATGGGAATGGAGGATGCTTCACTTAGCAGTTCTGATTCTGTTTCAATGGGAGAAGTGGATAACGGGTCAGCTAAAAATTTTTCTATGACTGAAGCGGTTTCTGAAGCCCCAAGTCAAGACGCTTATCAAGATAAGAAAGTTATCAAAAATGGAAGTCTTTCTCTTAATGTGAAAAAAACTGATGAAGCAGTTGATCAGATTACTCAAATTGCTTCTTCGATGGGAGGAGAAGTTTTTTCTACTAATTTTTATGAAAGAGTGAAAGGATTAAGAAGTGGGACGATTGTGGTGAAGGTTCCGGGAAAAGATTTCGAAAAGGCTATTGCAGAAATGAAAAAGGTCGCAACGCAAGTTATCAATGAATATACCAGCGGACAAGATGTAACGGAGCAATATGTTGACCTGCAGGCTCAGCTCAAAAACAAACAAGCAGAGGAGCAGACTTTTGTGAGTCTTTTGGATCGCAGTGGAAAATTGGAGGATGTGTTGGCGGTGACACGGGAAATTTCTCGGGTACGAGGAGAGATTGAAAGATTGCAAGGAAAAATCAAGTATTTAGAGTCGCAGACTGATATGGCGACTATCACAGTTTCACTTAGTGAAGATGTGGAGTTGGCTCCAGTGGGAAGTGGATGGCGACCGGGTCAGGTATTCAAGCAATCAGTACAGGATTTAGTAAAGAGTATGCAAAATTTTATTGACAATGTAATTAGGTTTATTATTGTCGGGCTTCCGTCGCTGATTCTATTCTTGATAGTTTTGGGAATTGTTTGGTGGGTTGCGAAAAAAATAATTGCAAGGTTTAGGAGATAGAAGATAATGGTTGTTTTTCCAAGAAATATATTTTAGAAAAACTTACTCAATATTATTTTGAACTTAAAAACAAAAATCCCAGTAAGGGATTTTTGTTTTTAAGAATCTGTCGTTGCAGATTTTTAATTTTGTTTGTTGCGCAACAAAATTTATTATAATATTTTATATTCTTTGCGTCAACGCGGAGATTGTGCATCTGGCGGTTGAAAAAAGGGAAGAAATGGGATAGGATAGGAATATTAAGCCCTAACAAGTAAACTTTATGAATAAGTATAATCCTCAAAAAATCGAAAAAAAATGGCAAAAAAATTGGGAAAAGAGCGGTTTTGTCAAAATCAACAAGGATGATGATTCCAAGCAGAAGTTCTATATTTTGGATATGTTTCCGTATCCTTCCGGAACAGGATTGCATATGGGGCACACGGAAAGTTATACCGCCAGCGATGTTTTTTACCGCTTCAAAAAGATGCAAGGTTTCAATGTTCTTCATCCGCAAGGATTTGATTCTTTCGGTCTTCCGGCGGAAAATTTCGCCATTAAGACTGGAATCCACCCATCCGAAACGACCAGGAAGAATATGGAAAACTACATCCAGCAGATGAAATCTTTGGGATTTGCGTATGATTTTGACGAACAGGCGGTTACTTCCGATCCAGGTTATTACAAATGGACGCAGTGGATTTTCGGGAAGTTTTTCGAAAACGGATTGGTACAGAAAAAAACACAAAAAACCAATTGGTGCTCTTCGTGCCAGACTGTGATTGCCAATGAACAGGTGGCGGACGGAAAATGCGAAAGATGCGGGACTGAAATAATACAGAAAGAAGTTCCCGGATGGTTTTTTAAGATTACGGATTTTGCTGAAGATTTGATAAACGATTTGGATAAAGTCGATTGGCCGGAACACACACGCAAAAATCAGCGCAATTGGATCGGGAGATCGGAAGGAGCAGTTATAAAATTTCCAATTTCCAATTTCCAATTTCCAAAAAATAATCCAATTTCCAATGATAAAAAAACAAACCAATTTATTGAGGTATTCACGACGAGAGTGGATACGATTTTCGGTTGCACTTATTTGGTGGTGGCGCCGGAAAATGCATTGATCAATGAGCAAAGAGCAATGATCAATAATTATACAGAAGTCGAAGAATATATTAATACAGCGAAAAACAAGACTGAGTTGGATCGGATGGAAGCTAAAGACAAGACCGGAGTGGAAATCAAGGGAATCAAAGCGATCAATCCTTTCAATGGAGAGCAAGTCCCGGTTTTTGTCGCCGATTATGTTTTGGGCGGATATGGAACCGGAGCAGTAATGGCAGTACCGGCACACGACGAGAGAGACTGGGAATTTGCCAAAAAATATAAGTTGGAAATTCGGCAATCAATAGCTCCAGTGTTTTTCGGGGTAGGAGAAAATGCCGTCAGGGAAGATAAGGAAAATACAGAAAGAAGTACTGTTGATGTGATTATTAAGCATTGGGAAAAAGATGAATATTTTGGTTTGAAATGGAAATATAATGGTTGGAAAACTTTTGTAATCGGAGGGATTGAAAAAGGAGAATCTCCGGAAGAAGCGGCTGTCAGGGAGGCGCGAGAAGAGAGCGGATATAAAAATATGAAGGTTGTAAGGAGAATTGGCGGAGAAATGCATAGTAATTTTTTCGCTGTTCACAAGGATGTGAACAGGTTTCCAGTTAAAAGAAGATGCGTTTTAATTGAGCTTACGGATGGAGAATACGAAAATCCTAAAGAGGAACACATAAAAAATCATGATGGAGTTTGGATTAGAAAAGAAGAAGTGGAAGACTTTTTGACTATTCCTGAAACGAAAATTTGTTGGGATATATATCTTAAAGGTGAAAGAGCTTTTGTGGAGGATGGAACCTTGATTGATAGTGGGGATTTCACTGGGTTGAGTTCCAAGGAGGCGAGGAGTAAAATGATACAATGGCTGGAGGAGAATAAATCGGGAAAAAGAAAAATAAATTATCGTTTGCGCGACTGGTCTGTTTCTCGGCAGAGATATTGGGGGTGTCCGATTCCGATCGTCTATTCTCCGGAAGGTGAGGCGCGTTTTGTCGGCGAGGAAAATTTGCCATGGACGCTTCCGCTGGATGTTGATTTTGTCCCGACTGGTGTGGCGCCTTTGGCGAAATCGGAAGAATTGAAAAAACGCGTCGAGGATATTTTCGGCAATGGTTGGATCGCTGAATATGACACGATGGATACGTTTGTGGATTCGTCTTGGTATTTTCTCCGCTATCCCGATCCAAAAAATGAAAAAGAATTCTGCTCAGCTGAGCGGTTGAAGAAATGGCTTCCGGTGGATTTGTATATCGGCGGAGCGGAACACACATATATGCATTTGCTTTTCGCCAGATTCTTCACAAAAGCGATGAAAAAAATAGGATTGTTGGATTTTGATGAACCGTTTTTGAAATTGCGCCATCAAGGAATGGTTTTGGATAAAGCTGGAAAAAAGATGTCCAAATCCAAGGGCAATGTTGTCAATCCTGATGATATGACGCGAAAATTCGGAGCGGACAGCGTGAGAACGTATATGCTTTTTGCGGCTCCATTGGAAGATGAAGTAATGTGGAATGAGGAGAATATTATCGGAGTGTATAGGTTTTTGGATAAGGTGTGGAGAATGCAGACAAGGATTAAAATGAATAACGAAAAAGATGGTTCCCGAATTTCCAATTTCCAATTTCCAATTTCCAATCAATTTCTAAGTTCCAATGATAAAATTTCAAAACTTACTGTTTCTGTAAATAGAACGATTAAAAAAGTGACGGAAGATATTGAAAATTTGAAATATAATACGGCAATTTCCGCTTTGATGATTTTGGCGAACGAATTTGAAAAGCAAGAAAAAATAGCCTCGGTTCATTATTCCAAATTTTTGATTTTATTGAGTCCATTTGCTCCGCATATTACTGAGGAACTTTGGTCATCCTTCGCTAAAGCTACGGCGGACGAAGGAAAATATGATAAATATAAAGAATCGATATTTTTGCAATCGTGGCCGGAGTATGATGAGAAATTGATTGCTGATATGAGTATTGAGATGGTGATTCAAGTTAATGGAAAAATGCGTGACAAGATGAGTGTGAGTGCGGATATTTCCGAAGACGATGCCAAACAAAAAGCACTTTCCAGTGAAAAAGTAAAAACGCATCTTTCCGGTGAAGTGAAGAAAATTATTTTTGTGAAAGGAAAACTTGTTAATATTGTCGTATAAAAAAACCACCCATATCGACAATGTTACTGTCGATAGAGGGGTGGTGGAAATTTTTTCCTTGAGGTCTAATGCAGACCTAAGACCTTCCCTACCGCAAGAAACGTCCATGCGGCAGAGAAGAAAAGAAGAGCGAGCGGGATGGCAATGTACGCCATCCCAAAAATTTCTTCGGAAATCTTCCGCGAATCTTCCGCGGAAGAAAAATGATTTTTTTTTCTCATTTTTTCTTCTCCTTATGTTTACGGAGCGAAATTGCTCTTTTTTGATTTTAAGTACTATATTTCACTATACTCCTTTTTGGAGAAAAAGTCAAGGGCTTGGGGTTGTTTGGGGCTGAAATAAGCCATTTTTTGTTTGAAAAATTGGAAAAATGCAGACCCTTCCGCCAATTCGGCAAATAGAGTAAAATATAAAATATTGCTATGGGGGTATTTTTTGAGTTTTTAAATAACTTTTTTACCTTTTAATTCTGGTACGCTTAAAAATTGGCATAATTTTCAAATATGAAAAAATATAATATTGTCACAATCGGAGGTGGGACAGGAAGCTTTACTTTGCTTAGTGGCCTCAAAAAATATCCGGTAAATATTTCGGCGATTGTTTCGATGGCGGACGACGGCGGGTCAACAGGGAGGCTTCGCGATGAGTTGGGCGTGCTTCCGCCGGGTGATGTCCGTCAATGTTTGGTGGCGCTTTCCGATTCCACTCAAACCCTTCGCGACCTGATGAATTATCGATTTGAAAAAGGAGATTTGGCGGGACATAATTTTGGAAATCTTTTTTTGTCAGCACTGGAAAAAACGCAAGGAGGTTTTTTGCGCGGAGTCGAAGAGGTATCTCAGATTTTGAATGTGAAAGGGACGGTTATCCCGGTTTCCAGTCAGGATATGGTTTTGAATATTGAGTTGAAAAACAAAAAAGTAATTGTGGGAGAAAAACAATTGGATCACAACCAGGACGTGAGAAATATTGGAATAAAAAGAGTTTATTTGAAGCCGAAAGTGCAGGCGAGTGAGAGCGCGGTGGCTGTCATTAAGAAAGCGGATATGATTGTTATCGGACCGGGAGATCATTATGGTTCAATCGTTCCGAATTTGCTGGTGGAAGGAATTCCACAGGCAATTGCAAAATCAAAAGCCAAAGTGGTGTATAATTGCAATTTGACGAATAAGAGAGGTCAGACGGACGGATTTGATTTGGATAGGTATGCGGAAGAAATAAACGGATATATCGGAAAAGAGAGGATTGATTTTGTTTTGTCTAATTCCAATGGGTTGTCGAAATATTTGGTAGAAAAATATGAAAAAAAAGAAGGGAAAGATTCCATTGTTAAATTTAATGCGGATAAAAAAGAAAAAAGAAGATACAGAGTTGTGGTGGCGAGCGTGGTCAAAATGATCGGCGCTCCAAAAAGGAAAAATGACGCATTGGCGGAAACTCGATCTTTTATTCGCCACGACAGCGGAAAGCTGGCGAAGGTGCTGATGATGATTTTGGAAATGGATGAGTATAATAATTTAATTAAGGAAATAATTTAATTTTTTTATTTGAATGTGAGTCATGATGGGAAAAATAAAATTGTATGAATATTGAAAAGTTGGAAAAATATTTGGAGGAAATCGGGGAAAAGAGTTTTCGGATAAAACAAATTCGCAAGGCTGTTTTTTGTGACGGAGTTTCTTCATTTGAGGAAATTTCCACTTTGTCCAAAGAACTTCGGAATAGATTGGATGAAAATTTCAAAATTCTTTCTTTTTCGACGGAAAGTATCTTGGAAGCGAAGGATGGTCAGTCTGTCAAAGCGCTCCTTGAACTTGTTGATGGAAATTTTTTGGAAACAGTTTTGATTTCTCCCAAGCCGGGTGATTGGTCGGTTTGCGTCTCAACCCAGGTCGGTTGCGCGATGGGATGCCGTTTTTGCGCGACGGGAAAAATGGGATTTGTAAGAAATCTGACAGCAGAAGAAATAACCGACCAGGTTTTGTTTTGGAGGCAATATTTGAAAAAAATGCAAAATGCAAAGCTCAAAAGTCAAAATGACCCCGAAAAATCGCTTAGCGATAATGGGGCAGGCAATTTAAAATTAAAAAATTTAAAATTGATTGAAAATTGTAAATTGAAAATTGAAAATTACGATATTTCCAATATCGTTTATATGGGTATGGGAGAGCCGTTTAATAATTGGGAAAATGTTTCTGAAAGTATTGAAATTAAGATTTGTTCGCCTTCGGTTCGCGTTCGATTTCCGTTTCCACTTCGGGCATTGCGGAGGGGATTGAAAAATTGGCGACGGAATTTCCGCAAGTGAATCTGGCGATTTCGCTCCATTTTGCCAATGACAAGGAACGGGATGAGTTTATGCCGGTGAATAAAAAAGACAATTTGGAAAGTTTGAAAATCGCTTTGCAAAAATATTTCCAAAAAACGAAGCGCAAGGTTTTCGTGGAGTATATTTTACTGGAAGATATGAATGACACAAAAGAGGACGCGCAAGAATTGGCGCAATATCTCAAATCAATCGGAAACACCCATTTGCTTCATGTGAATTTGATTCGATATAACACAACAGCGGGCGACTTGCAGTCTTCTTCCGGAAATCGGACGCATAAATTCAAAGAATATCTTTTGGAAAACGGAATCAACGCAACCATCAGAAAAAGCCTCGGAGAAGAAATTCAAGGTGCCTGCGGACAACTGGCGGGGAAATGATAACTTTATAAAACTATAAAATATTGACAAACTTTATAAAGTTTACTAAAATAGATTTATGAAAATAAAAGATAAATTGAAAATTATCCAAGATATTTCCGGGCTGACGCAAACTGAAATCGCCGCTAAAATAGGGGTGTCTTTTGTCGCGTTCAATAGCTGGTGGAATGAAAAGTATTTGCCAAGAAAAAAACAGGAAGAAATAATCGATGAATTATACAAAGAGTATACCGGACAGAAAACAATTCCGGAAACCGTTCTGATTGCCAAAAAAGAACTGATCCTTATGGAGTCGAAAAAATACAAAAATGTTTTGAGTGTTATTTTGAATAATCCTGATATTTATGATCAATTTTTGCTGGCATTGACATACAATTCAAATAAAATAGAAGGTTCGACCCTTTCGGAAGATGAAACGGCAGACATTATGTTTAATAATAAATCAATACCGAACAAGAGCATTATTGAACAACTTGAAGTCAAGAATCATCAAGCCGCCTTGCAATTCCTTTTTCAATATCTTGAAAAAAAAGGAAAAATTAATGAAAAGCTGATTTTTAAGTTGCATGGAATATTGATGAATGGAATCAGGGATGATGCCGGATTTTATCGCCGGCATGGCGTGCGCATTGTTGGATCAAATGTTCCGACGGCGAATTTTCTCAAAATTTCATCCTTAATGGATGATATTGCAAAAAATATAAACAAGAATCCGAAAGACACAGTTAAACATGCATCTTTTATTCATGCGAGATTCGAACAGATTCATCCGTTTTCAGATGGCAACGGACGCGTCGGAAGATTGATTTTGACAGCCATGCTCTTGCTTAAAAATTTAGCGCCGGCAACAATAAAACAGGAAGAAAAGCGTCTGTACTATGCTTGTTTGCGCAGAGCTCAGTTGAAAGAAGATTTTACTCAACTTGAAGATTTCATTTGTGATGCGATAATAATCAGCTTGGATATCTTGAAGAGAAAATAAGCAATTTGCAAGATGGATAAAAAAAGTAAAAAAATATTAGATAACGTGGATTTTCCTTCTGATGTGAGGAAGCTTTCGGCGGGGAAATTGCCTCGGCTTTGCAGGGAATTGCGTGATTTTTTGATTGAGAGCGTGGCGCAGAGTGGAGGGCATTTCGGTTCGAATTTGGGAGTGGTGGAGCTTACGGTGGCGCTTCATCGGGTTTTCGATACTCCGCGCGACCTTTTGATTTGGGATGTCGGACATCAAGCTTATCCGCACAAAATTTTGACCGGAAGAAAAGACAAGATGAATACTATTCGCAAATATGGAGGATTGGCTCCTTTTCCAAAAAGAGAAGAAAGCGAATATGACGTTTTTGGTGTCGGGCATTCAAGTACATCAATCAGTGCGGCGCTCGGAATGGCGCTGGCGAATAAAAATAAAAAAAATCCTCCGCAAGTGGTGGCAGTGATTGGCGATGGGGCGCTGGGAGGAGGAATGGCGTTTGAAGCGCTCAATCACGCCGGAGATGCCGGAGCGGATATTCTGGTCGTGCTTAATGATAACAAAATGTCGATTTCTCCTAATGTCGGTGGGATGGGAAAATATCTGACACGTCTGATTTCTTCTCCTTCGTACATCAATTTTCGCGAGCAGGGGAGAAAAATTTTGGATACCGTTCCGGCGATTGGAAAATTCGCCAGGCGCGTGGAGTCGCACGGAAAAGGATTGGTTACTCCCGGAACATTTTTCGAAGAATTGGGATTTGAATATTACGGACCGATTGACGGGCACGATGTGGGCGAGTTGGTGGAGGTGCTTTCCAATTTGAAAAAAATAAAAGGACCGAAAATTTTGCATATTATCACCAAGAAAGGAAAAGGATATGCGAGGGCGGAAGACGATGAATTTTCTTTGCATGCGGTCAAGCCGTTTGATCCGGTTACGGGAAAGAAAAATGGTGGCGATGTGAAGAATATTTCATACACGGATGTTTTTTCGCAGTGGTTGTGCGGAAAAGCAAAGAAAGACAATAAATTGCATGCTATTACTCCGGCGATGTGCTCTGGAAGCGGATTGGCGGATTTTTGCAAAATGTTTCCTTCTCGTTATCATGACGTGGGAATTGCTGAACAGCATGCGGTTACTCTTGCGGCGGGGCTGGCTTGCCAGGGGAAAAAGCCGGTAGTGTCAATTTACTCTTCTTTTCTGCAGCGCGCTTTTGATCAAGTGATTCATGACGTGGCGCTTCAAAATATGGATGTGCTTTTTGCGATTGACCGGGCGGGAATCGTCGGGGCGGACGGAGCAACACACAATGGAAGTTTCGATCTTTCATATTTGCGAATGATTCCCGGTATGGTGATTATGGCGCCGTCCGACAAAAATGAATGTTATTCAATGCTTGAATCGGGATATAAATATTCGGGACCGGTTGCGGTGAGATATCCGCGCGGAGGAGGAGAGGACAAATTCAGTCCGAAAAAAGTTGAGGTGATGGAAATCGGAAAAGCGAAAATTGAAAGAAAAGGAAAAGAACTGGCTATTTTGTCTTTCGGTGCGCTTACGAGAAATTGCTTGAAAGCGGCTAGGGACAGGGGAGCTACTCTGGTCAATATGCGGTTTGTTAAACCATTGGATGAAGAATTGCTCAAAAAGCTCGCAAAAACACACAAGTATTTCGTTACAATTGAAGATAATACTATTGTTGGCGGAGCGGGAAGCGCGGTGAATGAATTCGTTGTCAATAATGGTTTGGATGTGAAAGTGAAAAATTTGGGACTGCCAGACAAGTTTCTCCAGCACGGAACTCGCGAAGAAATCCTCGCCGAAGCAGGACTGGATGAAGAGGGGATTTCGAAAAGTATATATTTTTTTAAAAAAGTTAATAAATAGTATGAAAAACAAACCAGAAAAATTAGAAAAAATATTAACATCAAAAAAAGCTGTAAATATTTTAAGGAAAATGAATAGAAATATTCAAAGTATTATTAAAAAATATAAAGAAGCAAATAAAAAATAATTTTTTATTTTTTATTTTTTGATTTATGTAAAAGTTTTTATTTCAAAAACCCGAAATGTTTGAGGGTTGGGATGATGTTCGGGGCGAGGTTTTCTTTTTCCAAATCTTCTAGCGGAATCCATTTCCACTCACGGATGTCGGCGCCCGGAGAGATTTCTCCGATGCGTTTGGCAAGAAAATGCACCAGAATCACGTCGATTTTCCCCTCCGGAGTTTCCTTGGTCGGGCAGGCTTTATTTCAAACACGCGCCAATTCCCGTCAATTTGCATTAAAAAATAATCTCACTAAAAATAAAAAAAACTTGTCAAATTGACGCATATGCGATAATTTGACAAATTAAGAATGGGAGCGGTTAAACAAAAAAACAAGCTAGTCTGTGATAGAAGCTGGTTTTTCTTGTTTGAAGTTATTTTTTGCGGATAGTTCTTTGATTGCCTCGCAATTTTTTTTCGTTTTTTTATTTCAAATTTTTTACCATATAAGTGTTTTGCAGGCGGTAGTTTTTTTTGCGGTAGTATCCGCGGACACCTATGCCGGAGATGATGGCGATTTTTTTGGCGCCGAATTCATTGCGGGCGATTTTTTCCGCTTCTTGGATCAGTTTTTTCCCCAGACCGATGTGTTGAGGGGAAGATTTATCGTGTTGGTTTATTTGCGCCAGTTTGCCATAGGTGTGGACTTCGCGGATGATGGCAGAGTTTTCTAATGCCGGAAGAAGTTTGTATAATTTATTTATTTCTTTTGTTGTTTCTATTTCTAGATTATTATATGGAATGCGTAGGCGGAGGAGGGCGAAGAGTTTGTTTTTATCTTCGGATACGAATTGCAAAAATATTTCTTTTCCGCCCGAAGCGTCATAATCTATCCTGTCTAAAATA
>JALNYX010000052.1 GCA_023229615.1 Candidatus Moraniibacteriota bacterium | reverse complement strand
TGCGCAAAAAAAATGATTGAGTTGTATGAGAGGATAAAGACAAAAAAATAATAAAATATTTTTCTTGCAAGTGTCCCTTTTGTGTCGCACGACACCTTTTTGTTAATATCCGGTTGGTTATGAAAAGAAGAATTTATTTTAACTACACAAAGACAGTGCAAGAAAAATATTTTATTATTTTTTTGTCTTTTTAAAAATTTCGAATAAAAAAAAGCGCCCCGTCACTTTATTTCGATGCGCTGTCGAATAAGATCAGGGGCTAGGGGCGGTGGGAGAGAATCGCGTTGCTTACATATTTATAGAAGCTCCGAGTTCACGGAGCTTGGTGGCAAATGTAGACAAATTTGTGTTGTTAATATCAGCACGAATCGCCAGACTGCCATATGACAGTAAATCTATTTTCGCGTCTGGCACCTCGTTTCGGCAGCTCTCGGCGAGATCATCGCGAAGATTGATTAACTCCGATTGAGGAGCTCTAATGCCGAGACAAAGGCTAGCGACGGTATTTCTTTTTGTTAAATTTCCGAAAATTGTTTCGATATTTTTCATTTTTTTCTCCCCGAAATTTTTTAAAAAACTCCCTCCTTCCCATATGTCGATTCTTACTCAGAATCTGATTTTTGTCAAGGATTTTTATTCTAAATGCACGTTTTTCTTGAATTTTTCCAGTTCTTTTTGGAGGAGCGGGTGGTTTTCCAGCTTGGAGTCGGTTTTGAGAAGATTGAGCGCTTCTTGGCGGGAAATTTCAATCAGTTTGATGTTTCCCAAGTTTTCCATCGTGATGTCGGGCAATCCCGATTGGCGCGAGCCCAGAAATTCTCCCGGACCGCGAAGTTTCAGATCCTTTTCTGCGATATCAAACCCGCTGGAATATTTTTCCATAGTTTTTAATCTAGCGTTAGACGATGCGCCGAAAAGAAAGCAATATGATTGATGTTCGCCACGTCCCACGCGTCCGCGAAATTGGTGAAGCTGGGAAAGCCCAAAGCGGTCGGCATCCTCGATAATCATAATCGTGGCATTGGAAATATCCACTCCAACTTCGACAACGGAAGTAGAAACCAAAATATCGTATTCTTTATTTTTGAAAGCTTGCATTGTTTCTTCTTTTTCTTTTGATTTCAATCTTCCGTGGAGCAAGCCCAATTTCAAATCGGGAAATATTTTTTCCGATAATCTTTGGTGTTCGCTCACGGCCGCTTTGACTTCGCTCATGGCTTTGGACTGCTCTACGAGAGGCAAAATGACGAAGGTTTGTCGTCCTTGTTGGATTTGATCGCGGACAAAGTCATATATTTTTTTTCTTTCAATCGCCGGAACGACACGAGTAATGATTTCTTTTCTGTTTTTTGGCATCTCGTCTAAAAGGGAAATATCCAAATTTCCAAAAAGCGCCATAGTTAATGTTCGAGGAATAGGCGTGGCGGTCATAGTTAACAGATGGGGTATTTTGTTCTTTACTCCGTCGAATATTTCTGTCGTTTGTTGCTGGAGAAAAGCGCGCTGTCCGACACCGAACCGATGCTGTTCATCGACAATAACCAGTGCCAGTTTTCCGAACTGCACATCTTTTTGAATCAGTGCATGAGTACCTATTACTATACTCATCTTCATTTCTTTTATAAATCGAAGTAAATCATCGCGCTTTACTTTTGTAGTATTTCTGGAAAAATTTTCAATTTTCAATTTATAATTTTCAAACAATTTTAAATTTTTAATGTCTGAATTTTTATTATGCGATATTAGTTGATAAGAGTTTGTTAATAAAGAAATATTTATATTATAATCTTTAAATATTTTGCAAAAACTTTCAAAGTGTTGGAGGGCGAGAACTTCGGTGGGCGCCATAATGGCGACCTGATGACCGGCGGAGGCAACTTTGAGAGCGGCAATGGCGGCGACAATGGTTTTTCCGCTTCCCACATCTCCATTGAGCAAGCGATTCATTGGGTGGGATTTTTCCAGATCGGACAGGATTTGCTTTGTTGCTTTTTTTTGCGCGCTGGTAAGTTCAAACGGCAATCCCTTGATGAATTCATCAGTTATATTTTCTTTATCTTTGATCGCAACTGCGCTTTCATTTTCCCATTGCGAGCGGATTTGCAATGATTTCAATTGCAAGAGAAACATTTCGGAAAAAGCGAATCTTTTTTGGGCGATTTTGAAATGGTTTTCAGTTTTGGGAAAATGGGCAAAAATCAAAGATTTTTTCAAGTCGTGCAGATTGAGTTTCTCCACGATTTTTTCAGGAAGCGGATCGTCAATTTCAAAATCATTTTGAAAAATATTTCCGATTTGCCAACGAATCCATTTGGAGGTGATGCCTTCTGTTTCCGGATAAATTGGCACAAGGCGTCCAGTATGGGTAGCATCGCGCGAAGAAAATTCCCAGGCCGGATTGGATATGGACAAATTTTTTTTTCCGAGTATTATTTTTCCACTTAGGCGTATTTCCTTGCCTTCCTTAAGCGCTCCCGCCAAATAGCGCTGATTGAACCATACTGCTTGAATACTACCGCTGTCATCAGAGATGACCGCTTCAGTAAGTTGCATTTTTCTTTTGGTCCAGCTTCGGCGGGCATTGACTGAAATAATTTTTCCAATAACAGTAGCTTGTTCTCCAATGATGACTTCGGAAATTGGAACGACCTTGGAATAATCCTCATAGCGAAAAGGCAAATGAAAAACCAAATCTTTCAAAGTAAAAATGCCCAGTCTGTGAAGTGCTTTGATGTGAGAAACTCGAATCCCGGACATCTCTTCAATTTTTTGTTCCAAATCAACCATAAATTCAGTATATAGTATTTGGTATTTTGGATAAAGTATTTCCTGATTATTTCCCGACTATCTTTACTATTTTTTAATTTGATATTTTTAAGGATAAATAAATTTACAAAAAATTTAATAAAATAAAATTGTCAATCAATCGCATATGCGTATATTTGACAATTTTTTTGTTCAGATGAGTATATGTTCAATATTGCCAAGTATGGGTGGACGGGGTAGTATGAATGTAATTTAATTGATAACGGAAAAATATGATCGGAGTTTTTGATAGCGGGATTGGAGGGCTCACTGTAGTGAAAGAGATTAAAAAAGTGATGCCGGATTGTTCAATTATTTATTTTGGCGATACGGCGCGTTATCCTTGGGGAAATAAGAATGCCGAAACGGTACAAAGATATTCTGAAGAAATTTGTGATTTTTTGATTGCGCAGGGGGTAAAAGATATTGTAATTGCTTGCAACACCGCCTCCACTTTTGCCGGAGATTATTTACGGAAAAAATTTCCCAAAATCAATTTTTTTAATGTGATTGATCCGGTAATAAGCAGAATAGCATCAGAGTTGAAAAAGAAAAATCACAAAGTCAGCGTGGGGATTATCGGAACGCGAGGAACGATTGAGAGTGGGGTTTATGGAAAAAAAATAAAAAAGGCAAATCCTCAGGCAAAAGTAATTTCGCAAGCCTGTCCTTTGTTTGTTTCGCTTGTTGAAGAGGGAATGGCGAACTGCAAGGTTGCGGAAATTGTTGTGAGTGATTATTTAGCGAAATTAAAAAAAGAAAAGGTAGAAGTCCTTATTCTGGGATGTACACA